>DCEW01000011.1 GCA_002314265.1 Flavobacteriales bacterium UBA1820 | reverse complement strand
GCTTTTTGCTTGCCCGCAAGGGGGAAGCCCCCACGGAAGGAAAGACTTCCTATCCCAATTTTTGCAGCAGGTTGAACGTCTGGGTAGCGATCTCCATCTCTTCGTCGGTAGGGATCACCAATACCTTGACCCGAGCATGGGGCGGGTTGATCTCCCGGATACCGTCGCTGGGAGCCGTGTTGCGTGCCTCGTCGATCTCGATGCCGAAGAATTCCATGCCCCGGCAAACTTCGCTGCGCAGATAGAACGCATTTTCACCGATACCGGCCGTGAAGACGATCGCATCGAGCCCGCCCATCGAAGCCGTGTACGCACCGATGTATTGCTTGATGTGGTAGCAGTACAGCTCGAAAGCAAAGCGTGCCCGCTCGTCGTTATCCTTCAATCCCTGATACACGTCGCGCATGTCGGACGAACCGAAAAGGGCTTTCAGTCCGGACTCCTTGTTGAGGATGCGGGAAACGTCCTCGATGGAGTAACCGAGTTGTTCCACCATGTAGAAGATCACCGACGGGTCGATGTCGCCCGAGCGGGTCCCCATAACCAGACCGTTGAGCGGGCCCAGGCCCATCGATGTATCGATGCAACGGCCATCCTTCACCGCAGCCACCGAAGCCCCGTTGCCCAGATGGATGGTGATGATCTTGGAGTCTTTCTTGCCCAGGTATTCTATCGCCTTGCCCGAAACGTATTTGTGGCTCGTCCCATGAAAACCGTACTTGCGCACCCCATGTTGGGTGTAGAGTTCCTCGGGTATCGGGTACCGGTAGGCAACGGGCGGCATGGTCTGATGGAAGGCCGTGTCGAATACCGCCACTTGCCGGGCGTGCGGGAACACCTCGCGGGCCACTTTGTATCCTTCGTAGGTCGGAGGATTGTGCAGGGGTGCCAGAGGGTAGAGTTCCTGGATACGTTTTTCGACCTCCGGGGTGATCAGGCACGTGTCGGTGATGTATTCCCCGCCGTGAACCATGCGGTGGCCTACGGCGCGGATTTCGGACGGATCGGCGATCACGCCCACCTGCGGGTCGGTCAGTAGTTCGGCTACGCGGCGAAGGCCGGCGGTGTGATTGGGTATTTCGCACGTTTCGACGTGTTTTTCCATGCCCGTCTCGCGCAGGAACTTGTGGGTGATGCAACCTTCCTTTTGGCCGATGCGTTCCACCAGACCGGAAGACAGGGGCCGGCGGGTGTCCATGTCGATCAGTTTGTACTTGATGGACGAACTGCCGGAGTTTAGAACCAATATTTTCATGCTGTCAAATCTTGTTTTTTTCTCTGTATGCTTTCTTCCGGAGAAAGATTCCCTTTTCCGGAGGAGTAGGGGTTATTTGTCTTGTGCCTGGATGGCGGTGATGATGATCGTGTTGAGGATGTCGTCCACCGTGCAGCCGCGCGAGAGGTCGTTCACCGGTTTGTTCAGTCCCTGGAGCATCGGACCGATGGCCAAGGCGCCCGTTTCGCGCTGGACGGCCTTGTAGGTGTTGTTGCCCGTGTTCAGGTCGGGGAAGATGAGCACCGAGGCTTGTCCGGCCACTTTCGAGTCGGGCATCTTGCTGCGTCCTACCTTCATGTCGACGGCGGCATCGTATTGGATAGGGCCTTCGAGCAGCAGGTCGGGACGGCGTTCGCGGGCGATGGCAGTGGCTTCGCGTACGGTGTCCACATCGGCTCCCTTGCCGGAGGTGCCGGACGAGTAGGAAAGCAGCGCTACCTTCGGTTCGATGCCGAAAGCCCGTGCCGTGTCGGCCGACGAGATGGCGATCTCGGCCAGTTGGGCGGCGTCGGGATTGGGGTTGACGGCGCAGTCGCCGAATACGGCTACGCGGTCGGGCAGGCACATGAAGAATACGGACGATACGATCGAGACGCCCTTTTTGGTCTTGATGATCTGGAAGGCGGGCAGGATCGTGTGTGCCGTGGTGTGGGTGGCACCTGAGACCATGCCGTCGGCCAAGCCTTTGTAAACCATCATCGTGCCGAAGTAAGAGACGTCGGCTACCGTGTCGTGGGCGGCTTCTTCGGTGATGCCTTTGTTTTTCCGCAGTTCGTAGAACGTCTTGGCAAAGTCTTCGTAATACGGGCTGTTTACCGGGTCGATGATGTTTATCTTTTCCGTGTCGATCTCTACACCGGCACGCATGGCGGTTTCGAGCACCATTTCACGCGTACCGAGGATGGTCAGATCCACCAGGTCCATGTTGGACAAGCGGGCGGCTGCCGTAACGATGCGTTCGTCGTCTCCTTCGGGCAGGACGATGTGGCGGCGCTGGGCTTTGGCCATCTTGTAGAGGTTGTACAGGAACATTTTCGGGGTCATGCCGTCCGTTTTGAACGTAATGATCTTCTTTTCGAGTGCTTCGGTGTCGATGGATTCGCGGAATGCGCGGAGCATGGTTTCGATCTTGTCGATGCTCGTGGGGTAGATTCGCGAATTGACCCGGCTTACGGTTACGGCCGTATCGAACGTGTTGCCTTGGACGCTCAGTACCGGCATGGTGAGCATATTGCTGTCGAACAGGCGGATGATTTCCCGGTCGGGAAGCAATCCGGCCGTGAGCACTACGCCCGAGATATTGGGACACGAAGGCGAGTGGTTGGCCAGGGCGGCTGCCATCAGGATTTCGCTGCGGTCGCCCGGAACGATGATCAAGGTATTGTTGTGTACCGTTTTGAGGAAGTTCGGAGCTTGCATGGCGCCTACCTGGGAGTCCTCCACCACATTGCCCAGGTAGTCGTGTCCCAGCAGTACGCGAGCCCCCAGGGCGCTGCGGATTTCATCCATCGTGGGGCAGTCCAGACGATGGTTGGCCGGGATGGCGGCGGTGAGCACGTTGTCGTTTTCGAGTGCCAGGGAGATGTCGTCGCGCAGTTTTTTCAAATCGCCCGAGGCTTTGTTGGCGATGGCGGCCAGAACTTCGACGTCTTTTTCACGGAACTGCTTGTAAACCAAACATAGATTGGTTACGGTTTCTTCGTCCGTAAGGTCGTTCTGGGCTTCGACCAGGATGGTGGGCAGGCCCAGGTTGCGCGGGATTTCGAGGTTGACCTCGAATTCCAGAATGGAACCTTCGGGATAAAAGTCGCTGCCGTCCACTAGGATGTAGTCGTAACGCTCTTCCAAGGCCTTGTACTGGGCAATGATGCGGCTGATCACCACGTCCTGTTTTCCTTGGTTGGTCAGGCGTTCGATCTGCGAACGGGTGAAGACAAAGGCATCCTCGTACTGTTGGTCCAGATTGAAGTACGAGAGCATGGTTTCGATGTGTTCGTCCCGGGCGCCGTTTACCGGGTCGGAGATCACGGGACGAAAATAACCCACTTTGCGGGCCATTCCCACCAGGATGTTCATCAGCCCGAGCGAGACGGCTGTCTTGCCGCTGCGGGCATGGGAGGTGGCCACAAATACTGCTTTGTTCATGTCTTATGATGTTTTATTCGATGTTTCTGCGGTAGGAATGTACAAAGTTAGTCATTCCGCCGGGAAATTGTTCCCTTCGCCGATGGGTTTTGCGCCGGGGACGACGAGAATATTTTCATAAAAGTTGCTAACGATGTATTAAAAAAAGGCTTGTCTTCATTGCCGTATCTAAAATTTAGACTTAATTTGTACCGATTCTCGACCCCAGGGGTCATCCGCCGCCAAAGGACAATGCCAGCAGGCTGCCTTTCACCGGGTTGGTCGCTTCCTGAAGGAAAGAGAACCGGACAAACAGATACTCATACTTTTCTCACCGACGATGAAAAACTCCTATGCAACAGGTAAGGCGGTAACGGTACTGCTGTTTCTTTGCTTATTGTCATTTTGTGAAAATACGTATGCGCAGTTGCGCGAGGAAGTCATACGCGGACGTATCGTCGATCTGTATACGAAAAAACCGGTGCAGAGCGTCCATGTGGTCAATCTGACGACCCTCAAGGCCTCCAATACCGACGAAAACGGTTTCTTTTACCTCGCGGCCGCTCTGGGCGATTCGCTGTACATCTCCTGTGTGGGGTACAGCAACGAAACGGTACGCGTGAGTGAGAATACGATGAACCGGGAATACACCTCATTTTACATCACTCCGGCCGTGTACGAACTGGGCGATGTGGTCGTGCGGGGCAATCACCTCACCGGTATCCTCGAAGTGGACGTGCGTTCGCTCGATCCGGTGGTCTCCGAAAAACCGGTTTCACTGGCCAATCTGAAGACTTCGGACCAGATCGACAAGTCGGCAGCCCGTCGTCTGAATCCGTTCAACCCGGTGGAATTTGTCAATTACTTCTTCTCCAACGATCGGAAGATCAAAAAGATGATCCAGGAAGACGAAGTAGCTACGATGCTGGCCGAGCGTTACGACCGCGATTTTCTCAAAAAATCCCTCGGTCTCACCCAGGAACAGATCGACGAACTGCTCATCTATTGCCAGCAGGATCCCAAATGGGTGCTCCATGCTTCGGACCTGGAACTGCTCCAGGTGCTGATGAAATGCAAGGAAGAATTGGATGCCAAGAACGCTTGGAAAGCCGACTCGACTGCGGCAAAATAACCTTCTCATGAGCCGGCGGCATAACTACAGCCGGGAAAAAGACCTAAAGAAGAGAAAGCAAAGAAAAACCACGCGAATAAAAGCGCCTTTCTTTTGAAAAAGAAAGGCGCTTTTTCTTATTTTCGCATATCTCATAACGCTACTACGACATGAAACATTTTCGATGGTTCCTTTTTCTGGTCTTTTCCCTCGGAGCCCTTGGTGCCCAAGCCCAACAAGAAGAACCGGACTATGTCCGGGTACGCGTAGAAACGCTTTCCGGGGGTTGGAGAGGAGATATTGGTGACTTTGGAGTGTTCTACGGCTCGCAGCCCATGTTCAAGGACCGGGAAGGGTATTACCACTGCCGGAAAAACCGGGAGTACAACATCCGCCCCCTGCGCCTGACCAAAGCCACCCGGAGCGGATATTACAAGGTAGAATGTTCTGCGCGGTTTTTCCGGCCGATCTCCCGGCGAGATTTTCAGGTAGGAGCCACGGAGAGAGACCTCGCCTTTCCGATCGAATTCCGCTCGTTCGACCTGCAGGAGAACCGACCGGTCGTGGTAAAGATCGGCTTTTTCTTCGATTAGCGACCCGTCCCTGGAGAGATGTCTCATTTTCAATCTATTGAACAACAACAATATTTGGAATAGGTATGGTTCTCAAACGCTTGCTTTTCTCTCTCGCGGCTGCCACGGGGCTGCTCACGCCCCTCTCCGCCCAGGAAACATCGGACACCCCCCTCTCGGATTGTCGCATCACCCATCTGGACGACCGTTATCCCGACGTGCGCATCACGATAGACGCCCCCCGGAAGATGCACAAAAACCGGCCGACAAAGGTCATTTTCTACGCCCTTCCCAACGGGAACACCATCGAATGGACGGCCGGAAAACGCATGGAGCAGGGGGACGACTGGCATTACGACATCCAGCACATCGCCGCCCAGACGCGTTTTTTGCGCAAGCAGTGGAAAAAGGACTACAACATCGTCACGGTGTATCTGATGGCGGCCGGGAAAAGTTGGGGCGCCTGGCGCTCGCAGCACGCGGCGGACAAGGCGGAAATCCTTCCGGCCATCGTGGACGATGTGTTGGGAATGTATGTAGCCTATCACCCCTCGGCCATCCTGTCGAGCCATTCGGGCGGAGGGTATTTTATCTTCGAGTACATCCGCGTGCAGGATCGTATCCCGGAGTCGGTCGAACGGATCGTGTTTCTGGACAGTACTTACGGGTACGAGGATTCGCTCCATGTGGAGAAATTGGCCGACTGGCTCAAGGCGGATCCGGAGCATCGCCTGTGCGTGACTTCGTACGAGGATGCTACGGTGATTCTCGATGGAAAACACATCGTCAGTGCCTCGGGGGGTACCTGGGGGCGCAGTCTGGCGATGGCTTCGGATTTGTCCGAACGCTTTCCTCTGCGCCGCAGCGAGACGGACGAATTTATCTTCTACGAGGAACCGAAAGGGCGTATATGGTTCAAATTGAAGAAAAACCCCGAAGGGAAAATCTATCACACGGTACTGGTGGAGCGCAACGGCTTTATCGATACGGTGTTGGAAGGGACGGAGAAAGCCGGGAAGGGCTACGAGTTTTGGGGCGAGCGGGCGTATTCGGACTATATTCCCGAGGGGATATTCCGGTAAGGGGACTTCCACGGGAATGCGAAAAGGGTTCCGATGCACCGCATCGGAACCCTTTTCGCCTGTTTTTTCCTGCGTATTTTTTTATCCGGACGGATCAGGGACGGCGGATCAGGTAGATGTCTTCGTCGTCCTTTTTGAGGTTGTAGTGTTCGCGGACGAATTTTTCCATTTGCTTGGGGTCGCTTTCCAACTCGCGCAGGAAGGTCTTTTGCCGTTCGATCTCCCGTTTGTAAAACGAGATGGAGTCCTGAAGGGCGGCGATGTTGCGTTCGCGCTCCACGTGCAGCAACAGGGAGTTGCGGTCGAAAAAGGTGATCCACACCAGGAAGAGGACCAGGACGGTCATCAGTTTGTGCCGCAGAAGGTAGGTGGCCGTCCGTTTGATCTGCGGATGGCGGTCGGCAAAGGATCGGAGGGCTTCTTTCGGGGAACGCATATCAGAATCGGGGAGCGTGGTCTTTTCCGAGTTTTTTTTCGATGACGGTCAGCAGGACATTGATGGCGACCTCCAGCCCGCCGTAATTGGGGATGATCAGGTCGGCATACTTGCGCGAAGGCTCGATGAACTGTTTGTGCATCGGCTTGACGATGGTCTCATACCGGTCCAGCACCATCGTGGCAGTGCGTCCGCGTTCGACGATGTCGCGGCGGATGACGCGGGCCAGGCGGTCGTCGTCGTCCGTTTCGACATATACCTTGAGGTCCATCAGCTTGCGCAGGGCTTCGTTTTGCAGCACGAGGATGCCTTCGACCAGGATGACGGGACGGGGTTCGACGTGGACCGTTTCCTTCCCGCGCTGGTAGGTGGTGTAGGAGTAGGTAGGCTCCTCGACGGCTTCTCCGCGCTTGAGGGCGGCTACGTGCCGGGCGAGCAGTTCGAATTCGATGGAGTCCGGGTGATCGACATTGATGCGCTGCCGCTCCTGCGGCGGAACGTCCGAGCTGTCGCGGTAGTACGCGTCCTGCGAAAGGACGGCGACATCCTGCGGATCGATGCTCTGGAGGATTTTCCGTACGACGGTCGTTTTTCCCGAACCGGCTCCGCCGGCAATGCCTATGACCAACATGGTGCTTGTGGGTATTTTGGATAGGGGTGAAGGGTTGTGAAATGGAAATGTCGCATGTGTGGTACAAAAGTACGGGATTTCTCGCTCGATGCCGCAGTACACGGAAATATTTTACAGCGGGCAATACCGCGAGAGGAATGCCGGGCGGTCGTCTTCCATGCGGCGTATGACGAAGGTCGTCCCCTCGGACGTTTCGCCCTGTTCGATCCGCACCCGGTCGCCCTGGTGCAGCTCGGCCAGGAAGTTCACCTCGATCTCACCGCAGGTGATGCCCAGGGCGGTCTCGTACGGAATGCTGTCGAGGATCCATTGCGTATATTTGATGTTGTTTACGTGACCCATGGCGTCGATGTCGCTGAAGGCTACCCGGTATTCGCGCAGCAGTTCCGTCTGCTGGGGCTGGCGGATGCGGGCGGCACGCGGTACTTCGAGGGAGAGGTCGGCGCGCATCAGGTATTCAGGGTAGGGCAGCAGGATGTGTTCGGGAGAGTGTTTTTCGTAGTTGATGCAGGCCCATACGGTGCTCGCCTGGGCGATGACCCGGCCCTGGTGTTCGACCTGCATGTTTCGTTCCGACACGACGCCGTTTGAGGTGTGTATCCAGGTCGATACCCGCAAAATCTGGTGGCAGGCGGGCATTTCGATAAAGCGGATGCGCATCCGGTTGAGCACCCAGGCTTGTCCGGCTGAGAGCATGTCGTAAAAACCGAACCGGCACACGTCGGCATGGTTGCCGGCGATGCGTTGGATCATGTTGAACAGCCCGGTGAGCGACAGGCGTCCCGTGGCGCAGGCCTCGTCCCATTCGACGCAGAAGTCTTCGGTAAAGACGGAAGGGAACGGTTTTTCGTTCGGAGTATTTTCACACATGGCAGGTTCTGTTTTTCGCGGCGGGAAAGCGCGTCAGCGGGCGAAAAAATCGATGTCCCGATCGCCTTCCGGGGTTTTGCGCAGGGTGATTCGCGCCGGGTCGGGGGGCAGCAGGTCGGCGACTTTCTCGCCCCATTCGACCAGGCAGAGCGAACCGCCGTAGAAATACTCCTCGTACCCCATGTCGAAGGCCTCGCGAGGGTCGTCGATGCGGTAAAAGTCAAAGTGATAGACGGTCTGTCCGTTTCGGAGCAGGTACGGATTGACCAGAGCGAAGGTAGGAGAGGTAACGCCGTCGTCCGAGCCGAGTTCGCGGACCAGGTATTTGACCAGTGTGGTTTTCCCGGCGCCCATTTCGCCCTCCAACAGGACGACGCCGTGGCCCAACAGCGGGGCGATCCGGGCGGCTACGCGGGGCATATCTTCTTCCCGCACGTGGCGGAAGGACAAGGTTTCGGACATGATCGAGGGTCGTGTTTTTTGGTTTATCCTCCCAAAGGTACGTTCATTTTTTTGATTGCCCAAAAAGTCCTACTTTTACCCTTCTTTTTGTCCAATCTATTCGAACCGCACGATGGCCGATACGCACAACCGCAACCTCAACGACCCGGTTTACGGGTTTATCCGCATCGACGACCCGCTCATCTCCGCCGTACTGTCCCACCCGTACGTGCAGCGCCTGCGGCGCATCACCCAAGTGGGGCTTACTTCGCTGGTGTACCCGGGGGCGGTGCACAACCGCTTCCTGCATTCGGTCGGGGCGATGCACCTGATGGGGCGCGCCATTGCCACCTTGCGCGAGAAGGGCTTCGAGATATCCCCGCAGGAAGCTACCGCAGCCAAGATCGCCATCCTGTTGCACGATGTGGGGCATGCGCCGTTTTCCCATACGCTGGAGAAGGAATTGTCCGGAGGGGTATCCCACGAGGAGGTCTCCCTGGCGGTGATGGAACTGCTGCGCGATCAGTGGCAGGATCCGACCCTGGATACGGCGGTGAGGATCTTCCGGGGCGACTATCCGAAGCGGTACCTGCATAGTCTGATCTCCTCGCAGTTGGACATGGATCGTTTGGACTACCTGCGCCGCGACAGTTTCTTTACCGGGGCTTCGGAGGGCATCGTGAGCCACGAACGCATCATCGCGATGATGGACGTGGAGGACGGGGAGATCGTCTTCGACGAAAAGGGGCTGTACTCGGTGGAAAAATTCGTGATCGCTCGCCGGATGATGTACTGGCAGGTGTACCTCCACAAGACGGTGCTGGCTGCCGATGTCCTGGTGGAGGGGATCGTGCAGCGCGCCAAGGAATTGCTGAGCCTGGGGGTGGAGGTGCCCGTGCACGAGCCACTGCGGAGTTTGCTGCAGCAGGACACCCCTCGCCGGGAGGTGGACCGGGATTTTCTGGAGCGGTACATGGCGGTGGATGAATCGGACCTGTGGTGCGTGTTCAAGCAGTGGATGGGCAGCCGCGACTTTATCCTTTCCTATCTGTGCGATGCGGTGGTCCATCGGCATCTCTTCTCGGCATCCTTGGCCGACGTGCCGCCCGACGAGCCGGAAACCCGGCGTATTGTCCGGGCGATTCGGGAAAAATACGGGCTGCCGGAGGAACTGCTTCATTACCTCTTTACCGTGCGGCGCATCGACAACCATGTGTACCGTCCTCAGGAAGACAACATCCGGATAAAACTGCGCGACGGCCGTGTGCGCAACATTACCGAAGTATCCCAGCAGATAAACTTCACTACGGACCGCACCGAGACGAAATACCTGATCGTCTATCCGAAAGAGTTCCGCTCCGGGCGCTGATCCTCGAAAAAGGCGGGTAGCGGGGGCTTGTAGATATTCTCGGGACATGTCCCGAAAAAAGAGACGACGATGCGGGCACCCCATAAGCGTTCAAGGCGGAGCTTCCGAAGGAAGCTCCGCCTTGAACGCTTAAGTACCCGGCGTGGGGATTATTTCAGTTTTTTGAGGATGTCTTTCGGCACTCCGTCGCGATGCAGGACCATCGAGATGGTTTTGTAGCGCATGTAGGCTTCGCTGACGTAGTACAGACCGTCGAAACCGGTTTCCGTGCCCCAGGAGTTCTTGATGATGTAGTACTTCTTTCCGTTGACATCGCGGGCGATCCCGGTGATGTGCATGCTGTGGTCGTCCACGGTGGAGTAGTCGTCGAAGCCATCCTGACGCATCTGCTCGGTGATCGTTTTCTCGGGTTGCGGGCCGTCGAACATCTTCAGCGTATCGGTCGTCTCGGGAACCACGGCGATGCCCAGCGGCACGGAAAATCCCGTTTCCGTCATGTCGGCCGCCCAGAGCACCGTATAGCCGTTCTCGAGCGCGTAGTCCAAGGTACGGATCATGTCATCCAAAGGCAGGTTGTAGTATTTCTCCCAAGACCAGTTGTCGGGCACCAGCAGATGGCTTTCCCGATAGTACGGCACGTCGGTCCACGACATGAAGTACAGGTAGTCGTCAGGGTCGATGTCGACGACTTCCCGGGCAAAGGACACCGGGTCGTATTCCTTGCCCTGGTAGGTGAACTGTTCGGGCAGACGGCCCAGGTAACGGTTCAGGAGTCCTTTCACGCCTTCCTCCCATTCGCCGCGGATGCGGTCGGCTTCCACCACGCCCTTGACATAGGACGAAAGCGCACGGTCCATCTCGCGGTGGTTGTCCCGCGTCTCGCCCTTGACCAGACCGGAATAGGCCTCCTGCGGCACGATCCCGTAAAGGCGGATCGCATCCAGCACGTCGTGGCCTTCCCCGCCGGGGGAGAAAGTGGCATTGCCGTGCATGCGGACATAGCGGCGCGCCTTGTCCAGATAGGCGTGGTAAACGATGAACATTTCGGCCAGGTCGATCGGCTGTTTGCCCTGGCGGAGCATTTCGGACTCGACGAAAGATACGCCGGCATAGTCCCAGCAGGTGCCGGAGTTGGCTTGGTCCTTGACCGGGGTTGCGGGGTTGTCCTTGACGGTGGTAAAGCCGAACTTGGCTTTCCATTTTTCCTGTTGTTCGGGCAGGGTGTTGTTGAACGACAACAACAGCGGCAGGAACATCAGGGCAAAGAGCGAAAAGAGGTTGTTCTTATACATAGCGACAGGTTGTTTTGTGTCCTTTCGTCGAAGGCTACTCGGCGATGAGTACCCGAGCGCAGCCTTGCAACTCGATGCAGTCCGCAGGACGGAGCTTGGCACGCTTGCGGGTTTCGACCGTCCCGCTCCGGGTAACGAGCCCCTGGGCGATCATCTCGTGCGCCTGCCCGCCGCTTTCGACCAGACGGAGCAGCTTGAGCAGTTTGTCCAGTTCGATGTACGGTGCTCCTTCGAGGGAAAATACGATCTCTTTCACGGTTTACCGATGACGGCCTCCCCGGACCAACTGTTGCTGTTGGAAATAGCCCGGCTGTCCCGGCGTGCGTTTGAGCCCCTGTTTGACCATGGCGATCTGGTCGTCCAGCAGTTTTCCCTTGTCCAGGCGTTTGGCCTCCGCTACCAGTGCTTCGGCTTCGCGGCGACGGCCTTTCTGCATGGCGATGGCCCCCAGTTGGAGCTTGGCCATGGCTTTTTCCTGGCGGGAAAGGCCTATTTCGAGGGCTTTCTTGAACAGCCGTTCGCTTTCGGTCAGGTTGCGTTGTGAACGGATGGCTCCCAGCAGGAAGTAATAGGAAGCTCGTTCACGGCGTACCAATGCGTGGTCCGGATCTTTGATCCGCAGCAGGCGGCGTTCGGCTTTTTCGACTTCGTTCTTGCGCATGGCCAGCAGGGCCATGATCATCCATTCGTTTTTGAAGTAAGTAAACAGTACGATGAGCGCCAACAGGATGAGGAAGATCCCGTTTCCGATGTTGGACACCCAGAATTGCCATACCGAACAGCCGGTCAAGGCAACCATCAGGAGGATTCGTAGGATTCTCGAAACCATAGTTTTGTCCTTTGTATGTTTTTTTTCGTGCGTTTTTTTCTCGGCAAGTGCGGGAAAATCTATTCAAAGGTGCGGATGAGCTCTTTGACGATCTTCATCACTTTCGGGGTGGCCGTACGTCCGACGGCCTGAACCTCTTCGTGGGAGACGTTGGCCATCTTGCCCGGCAGTCCCAGGTCGGTGATGATGGACACGCCGAAGACCTCGATACCCATGTGGCGGGCAACGATCACCTCCGGGACGGTACTCATGCCCACGGCATCGCCTCCCAGACGCGAGACCATCAGGTATTCGGCCTGAGTCTCGAACGTGGGGCCCTGGAGAGCCAGGTAAACGCCTTCGCAGACTTCGATGCCGTTCTCGGCGGCGATCTCCTTGGCTCGACGGATCATGGCCGGGTTGTAGGCGTCCTTCATGTCCACGAAGCGGGGTCCGAGCTCGTCGATGTTTTTCCCGCGAAGGGGATGTTCGGGGATCATGTTGATATGGTCGTTGATGATCATGATGTCCCCGATGCGGTGCGCAGGATTGATGCCTCCCGCGGCATTGGATACCACCAGACGGCGGATGCCCATCAGCTTCATCACCCGCACGGGATAGGTAACCTTGTCCATCGGGTAGCCTTCGTAGTAGTGGAAGCGTCCGTTGAGGGCCATGATGTATTTCCCGCCCAGATAGCCGAAGATCATCTCGCCCGAATGCCCTTCGACGGTCGATACGGGGAAGTGGGGAATCTGGCTGTAAGGGATACGGTGGCGAACGTCGATTTCGGTGACCAGGTCGCCCAGACCGGTTCCCAGGATGACGGCCCACTCGATGGGCTGGTCGGCGTAACGACCGAGAAATTCGGCGGTTTCTTTCAGTTTTTCAAGCATATTTACGATTTTTTGTGCTCCTTGTAACGTGCCAGGGTCTGTTCGACGATGGCATCGAAGGCAGCCTGATCCTCCGGGAGGATTTCGGCACGGATGGCCAGCGAATAGACCGGATATTCGGCCAGGGGAGTGCCGATGATGCGTGCCATGTCCTTTTCGGTGGTCAGGATGATGTTTTTGCCTCGGGGCAAATTTAGGAATTCATTTTTGATTTTTTCCACGTCCCGATGCCGGAATACATGGTGGTCGGGGTACTGGAGATGTCGGCAGGTAACCTCGATCGAACCCAGGTGGGAAAGCAAGGGAATGGGATTGGCTACTGCGGTGATAAGCAGGATGTTGTAGTTCTTCAACTCTTCCGAAGCAATATGTCCGAGCAGCGGGTTTTTTACCTGGTCGGCATAGTGGTAGCGTGAGAACACTACCGGGGCGTCGGTGTACCTGGCGATCTCTCGTCGCAGTTTTTCCCGGGCAGCGCAAGCCTTTTCCGAGCTGTCTGCATACCGCCGGGGAACCTTGGTAACGATCACGCAGTCCGCTCGCTGGGCACCGTGGCGGCTTTCGCGCAGGTTGCCCGCCGGCAGGAGATGGTCCGAAGTGAAAGGCTGGTCGAAAGACGTGAGCAGGAAGTAGCACGAAGCCTTTACCCGCAGGTGTTGGTAGGCATCGTCCAGAACGATGACCTGGGGACGGAAGCGGCGCATGAGTTGCCGGATGCCGCGCGCCCGGTTTTCGCAGACGGCGACCGTCGCTTCGGGCAGTGCCCGTTTGAGCATCAAGGGTTCGTCGCCCGTGCGGCGGGCGCTGTCGTGTTGGGAGACTTCGAGGAATCCTTTCGTGCGGCGGCCGTATCCCCGGCTCAAGAGAGCCGTGCGGTAGCCTTGTTCCATCATCCGGCGCGCCAGCAGTTCGGCATGGGGGCTTTTTCCCGTCCCGCCGGTGGAAAGGTTGCCGACCACGAAGACCGGGAGGCGGAATCGCCTGCGCCGCAGCAGTCCCTTGCCGTAAAGCCACGTGCGGATGCCGCTGATGGCGTACCAAAGCGCTGAAAGGGGCAGGAGGATCAAACGAAACAGTTTCATATCGGGCAAAGCGTCAAAAGTCGATGTTCAGGTCCAGTTCCTCGCGCATCTTTTCGAGCAACGGATTTTTTTCCTTCAGGTATTCGTACTTCTCCTTCGGGGTGTAGGGTTTGCGCTCGCGCACGCTCTCGTTTACGGTGATGCGATGGGTGATGGCCGTGTTGTGCAGCCGGGAACGCAGATAGGCCAGCACTTCGAGCATGTTTTCCTCGAGTTCGTGGGCGGCAGCGGAAGAGGAAACGGCGATCTCGACCGTGAAGTTCTCGCCCAAGCGGAGTTCGGCCGAGTTCATGGCCGTGTGCAGTCCGAAGCGTTTTTCGTTTCCGGCTTCCTCGCACAATCGGTCCCATACCTTGGAAAGGTCTTCCTGCGTAAAGGCCTCGTGCTGTTCCTGTGTTCGGGGTGCATCCTCGGGGTGAACCGGGTGTTGCTTTCGCGCCATCAGATTGGAGATGGAAAGTGCCGAGCGGGCTTTCCGGGAGTTTCTGGCCGGAGCGGCTTCGGTGGACGCAAGCGGAGTTTGTGCAACCGGGGCACTCGACGGCCTGACGGCAGGACGGACGGTGGGTTGGGCCGCTGGCGTGGATTCTGTGGGCGCGGGCGGGACTTGTGCAGCCGGTGCACTCGACGGGTTGACGGCAGGACGGACGGTGGGTTGTGCAGTATTTTGGCCGCCGCTGGACAGTTCGGTCAGGTAGGCGAGGAGCTCCTCCCGGGCGGGTAGTTGCGTGCCGAAATGCCGGTAGAGCTGCGGGGGGACTATATAGTCAGTACTTTTTTTTTTGAAGGGTCGAGCCCGATGGAGGCCAGCTGCATCAGGGTGATCTCGGTGAGCAGTCGGGGATTTTTCGACAGGCGGTACTCCGATTGAGCTTTGGACAGCAGGGAGAGTGCTTGAACGGCGGTGTCGGCATCCAGACGGGCGGCTTGCTCCCGGTAACGGTCCTTGATGGGGTCCGGGACGGTGAGCAGGGCCAGGGTGGAGGGATTTTTCGACAGCAGCAGGTCGCGCAGGTGCGAGGCCAGTCCGGAGAGCATGTACTGCAGGTCGAATCCGTTTTGCGCAATGGCGTCCGTTTGGAGCATGGCGGAGGGGATGTCGGCCGAGAGCAGGGCGTCGGTGAGCTGGAAATACGTCTGGTAATCCAGTACGTTGAGCGTTTCGGCTACTTTTTCCGCCGTGAGATGATCCCCGCAGAAGCATACTACGCGGTCAAAGATGGACAGGGCATCGCGCAGGGCTCCTTCGGCTTTCTGGGCGATGATGTGCAGGGCTTCGGGTTCGGCCTGGATGCCTTGGTCGGCGGCGATGCGCGCCAGGTGCTCGCGGATGTCGGCTACCGAGATGAGTTTGAAGTCGTAGATCTGGCAGCGCGAGAGGATGGTGGGGATGATCTTGTGCTTTTCGGTGGTGGCCAGGATGAAGATGGCATGCGCCGGGGGCTCTTCGAGCGTTTTGAGAAAGGCGTTGAAGGCGGCCTGGGAGAGCATGTGCACCTCGTCGATGATGTACACTTTGTAACGGCCCACCTGGGGTGCGAAGCGCACTTGGTCGATCAGGGCGCGGATGTCCTCGACCGAGTTGTTCGAGGCGGCGTCGAGTTCGTGGATATTGAAGGCGAAATCCTCGTCCGGGGCAGCGTCGGGCATCGTGCGGCGGTTGATCTCCCGTGCCAGGATGCGGGCACAAGTGGTCTTGCCCACGCCTCGCGGACCGCAGAACAGCAGCGCCTGCGCCAGTTGGTTGTGCTCGATGGCATTGCGGAGCGTGGCGGCTACGTGCGGTTGGCCGACGACTTCCTCGAAGGTGCGGGGGCGGTATTTGCGGGCCGATGCGACGAAATGTTCCATGCTGTTTTCTCGTGTGTGTTCCTCGCGGATTCCTTGCGGGAGGGAACAAGCAAAAATAGGGATTTTTCTCGAACGGGCAAAGGTTTCGGGGGTGCTTTCGCTATGGGGGCGGGCAAGCGGGGGCGGCCTTTGG
>DCEW01000097.1:168-6463 GCA_002314265.1 Flavobacteriales bacterium UBA1820 | reverse complement strand
GAAAGGGCGCGCCGCTTGCCCGCTTGGGGCGTTCGGGGAGAAAAAACGGGAATTATTTTATCGTCCCTTGACTACCTCCTCGGCCTTGGCCAGAGCTTCCAGCAAGCCATCGGGATTCTTTCCACCGGCCGTCGCATACGTAGGCTGACCACCGCCGCCACCGCCGATGCACCGGGCCAGATCGCGAACCAGATTGCCGGCATGCCAGCCGTGTTCGCGAACCAGATCCTCGGAGATCAAGACAGAGATTCCCGCCTTGGCATTGTTTTCCTTGTTGCCGATCACCACAAAAGCATGATCGACCTCGTGGCCCAATTCGAAGATCAAACTCTTGACAAACACCGGATCGAGTTCCACCACGCCTGAGATAAAATTACAATCCCCCACGGGCTGCATCGAGCGCTTGAGTTCGTCCTTGAGCCGGGCAACCTTCTGACGCAGGAAGCCTTCCACTTCCTTGCGCAGGGCTGCATTCTCGGCCACCATCGTCACGGCCGCTTTTTCCAGGTCGTGATTGCCCTTGAAGATATCGCGCAGGACGGCCAGTTCGTGCTCGCGCTGGCGGTAATACTTGATCGCCTCGTCGCCCGTAATGGCCTCGATGCGGCGGATTCCCGCAGCAATCGCCCCCTCGGAGAGGATCTTGAACAAGCGAATCCGCAGCGTATTGTCCACGTGCGTACCTCCGCACAACTCGTAACTGTCTCCGAAACGGACGGTCCGCACCCGGTCGCCATACTTCTCGCTGAACAGAGCCGTAACCCCTTCGGCGAGCGCCTGGCGGTAATCCTTCTCGCGGTCCTCCTGCAAAGCGTACCCCGCTTTGATGTCCCGGCTCACCAGTTCCTCCACCTGCCGCAACTGCTCGTCGGTCATCTTGGAGAAATGCGAGAAGTCAAAACGGAGCCCCTCGGGACCGACCGCCGAACCTTTCTGCTCGACATGGGTGCCCAGTACCGTACGCAATGCCTTGTGCAGCAAATGCGTAGCCGAATGGTTGCACGCGGTAGCCATCCGGCGTTCCCCGTTGACCACTGCCCGGAACGTAGCGTTGAGATTGACCCCCTCGGGCAGTTTTTTGACGATATGGATCGGAACGTTATTTTCCTTGATCGTAGCCAGAACCTCAGTACGATGTCCGTTCTCGTCTTCGAGGTAGCCGGTATCGCCCACCTGACCACCGCTCTCGGCGTAGAAAGGCGTCACAGGGAATACCAGTTGGTAAAATGCTCCCTTCTTGTTTTCCACCCGGCGGTATTTTGCGATCTGCACGTCGCATTCCAGCGTATCGTACCCCACAAACACGCAACCCGTCTCGTCCGAGAGGATCTCCCAGTCGTCCACCCGGGTAGCGGCCGCCCGGCGCGCGCGTTCCTTCTGCGCCTGCATCTGCTGCTCGAACCCTTCCACATCCACCGAAAAACCGGCCTCGCGCGCCAGCAATTCAGTCAGGTCCAACGGAAATCCGTACGTGTCGTACAACTCGAACGCCTTCTCGCCCGCGATGACCTTTCCTTGCGTATCGGCCACGATCTGGTTGAGTCGCGCCAAGCCTTTTTCCAAAGTCGAAAGGAAGGAGAGTTCCTCCTCGCGCACCACGCTTTCGATCAGTTTGCGACCGGCGCGCAATTCGGGGAACGAATCGCCCATCTCGCGATCCATCACCTCGACCAGCCGGTACATGAACGGTTCGCGCAGATCGAGGAACGAATACCCGTAGCGCACCGCCCGACGCAGGATGCGTCGGATCACATAGCCCGCCCCCGCATTGGACGGCAGCTGGCCGTCGGCAATCGCAAAAGCCACCGCCCGGATATGGTCGGCCACCACCCGGATGGCCACGTCGGTTTGCGGATCCTCTCCGTAGCGTTTTCCGGACATCTGCTCCAAGGCATGGATGTAAGGCATGAAAATATCCGTGTCGTAGTTGGAAGCCTTGCCTTCCAGGGTGCGGCAAAGCCGCTCGAAGCCCATGCCGGTGTCCACGCAGCGCGCCGGCAGCGGTTCCAGCGAACCGTCGGCGCGGCGGTTGTACTGCATGAAAACCAGATTCCAGATTTCGATCACCTGGGGATTGTCCCCGTTGACCAGATCGCGGCCCGGCACCGCCGCACGCTCGGCGGCAGGACGCAGATCGACATGTATCTCCGAGGAAGGGCCGCAGGGACCCTGATCGCCCATCTCCCAGAAATTGTCGTGCTTGTTGCCCATCACGATGCGGGACTCGGGTACGTATTTCTTCCAGATCTCATACGCTTCGAGGTCCTTCTCCAAGCCTTCGGTCGCATCCCCCTCGAACACGGTTACGTAGAGGATCTCCGGATCGATGCCGTACACCTGGGTGAGGAGTTCCCACGCCCAAGCGATGGCTTCCTCCTTGAAATAGTCGCCGAAGGACCAGTTGCCCAGCATCTCGAACATCGTGTGGTGGTACGTATCCACGCCCACTTCCTCCAGGTCGTTGTGCTTTCCGGATACGCGCAGACACTTCTGCGTGTCGGCCACGCGGGGAAAACGCGCAGGCGCGAGCCCGAGAAAGATGTCCTTGAACTGGTTCATCCCGGCATTGGTAAACATGAGCGTCGGGTCGTCCTTGAGCACGATCGGCGCGGAGGTCTCGATATGGTGTCCTTTCGAGGCGAAAAAATCGAGGAAACGCTTCCTGACTTCTTGCGATTTCATCTTCATTTTCTGCTAATTCTTACTGAATCTTATCAAAGGTCAAAAGTACTAAAATTTTGCTAAATGCACCCTGCCGAATCTGCTCCGGAATCAAAGGCCGTTTTTTTTCTTACCTTTGCCGATGGATCTTTTCCCTCGGACCGGCACGCCCGCTCCGAACCCACGCGGGGACAGCGTATGGCCAAGAACATAAAATATTATTTCGATCACGCCAGCCTTTCGTACAAGAAAGTCCGCATCAGTTTTCTGACGCGGCTGCGCAACGTATTGCTGTGGTTTATCACCACCGGGTCGGTATGGATCGTGATCTATTTCATCATCACTCGCTTCATCCCCACCCCCAAGGAACTCACCCTGCAGCGCGAACTGGACAACATGACGCTCAACTACGAGATGCTGCAGAAACAGATGGACGAAAACGAGCAGCGCCTCTCCGAGATCGAAAACCGCGACGACAACCTCTACCGCGTCATCTTCGAGACCGACCCCTACCCTTCGGACCGTCGCAGCGGCACCATCAGCGGGCAGGAATACTTTGAAAAGATGCGGGGCGAGCGCTACTCGGACATGATCGCCTCGGCCACCGAACGGATCGAAAAACTGACCAAACGCCTCTACGCCGAAAGCAAATCGCTGGACGAAGTAGCCGATCTGGCACTGCGCAAGAAAGACATGATCAGCTCCATCCCCGCCGTACCCCCGGTAACCATCGACATCGTCCGCCGCACCCTGGTATCCGGCTACGGACTGCGCCTGCACCCCATCAGCAAGGTATGGCGCATGCACACCGGCATGGACTTTGCCGCCAAGATCGGCACACCCATCTATGCCACGGGCGACGGCGTGGTAACCTTTGCCGGGAGCGACGCCTCGGGCTACGGCATCCACGTGATCATCGACCACGGCTACGGCTACCAGACCCTCTATGGCCACATGTCCAAACTGCACACCCAGAAGGGCAGACGGGTCAAACGCGGGGAGATCATCGGCGAGATCGGCAATACCGGACAGTCCACCGGCCCGCACCTGCACTACGAAGTGATCTACCGCGGACAGAAGGTCAACCCCATCAACTATTACTACAAGGACATCACGCCCGAAGAATACAACGCGCTGCTCGAGATGGCCTCCCAGCATACCTCGCCGTTCGACTAACCTTAAGACCCTGCCCAGCTATGAAAAAGACCGAGAAAAAACTGCCCGAAGGCAAATATTACTACTCGATCGGCGAAGTGGCCGACTACTTCGAGGTAACCCCCGCCACCCTGCGCCACTGGGAAACGATGTTCGAGACCATATCCCCGCGCAAGAACAAGAAAGGCGACCGGATGTACAACGCCCAGGACGTGGAAGCCATCCGACTGGTGCACTTCCTGGTCAAGGAAAGCGGCTATACCCTTTCCGGAGCTGTCGAACACATCCGCGCCAACAAAAAAGCCCTCACCCGGCGCATGGAGGCACTACGCATCCTGCGGGGCGTGCGCTCGGAGTTGGAAAAACTCAAGAACAGCCTCTGAAAAACATCCGCCCGCTGGCGCAAAACCCGTATCTTTGCCCGGTGGGAAAGCCACACCAAGCCATGCTGCAAGGATTTCACGAACGATTCGACACCCCCGAGGAACGGGAATACGAAAAAGCTCTCCGCCCGCTCACTTTCGACGATTTCGCCGGACAAGCCCAAGTATTGTCCAACCTCGAAGTCTTCGTCCGCGCCGCCAACCAGCGCACCGAAGCACTGGACCATGTCCTGCTGCACGGTCCTCCCGGATTGGGCAAGACTACTCTGGCGGGGATCATCGCCTCGGAACTGGGCGTAAACCTGCGCACCACCTCCGGCCCGGTGATCGACAAACCTGGCGACCTGGCGGGACTGCTCACCGGACTGGAAGACCGCGACGTACTGTTCATCGACGAAATACATCGCCTGAGTCCCGTCGTGGAGGAATACCTCTACTCCGCCATGGAGGACTACCGGCTGGACATCATGCTGGAAAGCGGTCCGAACGCCCGCAGCGTACAGATCACCCTGGCTCCTTTCACCCTGATCGGAGCCACCACGCGCGCCGGACTGCTCACTGCCCCCATGCGCGCCCGTTTCGGCATCAACTGCCGCCTGGAATACTACGACAGCGAAACGCTCGCAGCCATCGTCGAACGCTCGGCTCGCATCATGCACATCCCCATCACCGAGGAAGCGACCTTGGAAATCTCCCGCCGTTCGCGCGGCACCCCCCGCATAGCCAATGCCCTGCTGCGCCGCATCCGCGACTTTGCCCAGATAAAGGGCACGGGGACCATCGACCGGAACATTGCCCTGATCGGCCTCAAAGCCCTCTCGGTAGATGAATACGGCCTGGATGAAATGGACAACCGAATGCTCTCGGCCCTGATCGACAAATTCGGCGGCGGTCCGGTAGGCATCACCACGCTGGCTACCGCCGTGGGGGAAAACGCCGGCACGCTGGAGGAAGTGTACGAACCGTTCCTGATCCAGGAAGGCTTCGTAGTGCGCACCCCGCGCGGCCGCCAAGCCACCGAGAAAGCCTACAAACACCTGGGACGCGCGTACTCCGGACGCGAAAAGGGCCTCTTCGACCTCTGACCGCCATGAGCCCCTCACCCGAAGAACTCTGCCGACAGATACAAAGCCTTGCCTTCGGGCAGGGCTTTTGCGCCTGCGGGATCGCCCCGGCCGAACCGCTGCCCGAGGATGCCCGCGCGATCGCCCGCTGGGTCGAACAGGGGCGCAACGCCTCCCTGGAATACATGGCCCGCCACGCCGACAAACGCGAAGACATCCGGCGGATGGTCCCCGGAGCAAGGAGTATCATCTGCCTGGTGCACAGTTACCTCACCGACACCTCCGAAACCGTTTCCCGGCAGACGGGGGTCGCCAAATACGCCTTGGGGGAGGATTACCACACGGTGCTCAAGGACAAGATGCACCGCCTGTGCACGGAACTGAAAAAAACCGCCGGCGAGTTTTCCTACCGGGTGTTCACCGATTCGGCTCCGGTGGCCGAACGCCGTCTGGCCCAACGCGCCGGACTGGGCTGGATCGGGAAAAGTACCCAGCTCATCCTGCCGAAGGTGGGCTCGTACGTGTTCCTGTCGGAGATCGTTACCGACCTAGCGCTTCCGCCCGACGATCCGTTCCCCGGTTCGCGCTGCGGAGCCTGCCGACGCTGTCAGATGGCTTGCCCTACCGGAGCTATCGACGGGCAAGGGACCATCGACGCACGGAAATGCCTCTCGTACGCCACCATCGAGAGCCGGGATGACCTCCCGGAGGACTTGGCCGAAAAACTCGGCGGACGGGTCTTCGGCTGCGATGCTTGTCTGGATGCCTGCCCTTGGAACCGGCACGCAGAACGCACGGAGGAACCTCGCCTGCAACCTTTGAGCGCATTGGCTTCCCTGCAAAAATCCCAGTGGCTGACCCTGGACGAGGCGACTTTTCGTCAAGTATTTACCGCGTCGCCCTTGCGAAGGGCGGGGTGGGAAAAGATCCGAAGAACGGCCGAAAAAGCGCTGAAAAAATAATTTGGCCGATCCGCTATTTTGATGTACATTTGCCCCGCCGGAAAAGCCCTATGGTGTAATGGTAGCACAT
>DCEW01000097.1:0-123 GCA_002314265.1 Flavobacteriales bacterium UBA1820 | reverse complement strand
GGTTCGAATCCAGGTAGGGCTACGGACGACGCTGCGACCTTTCGGTTGCAGCGTTTTGTTTTTCAGCGATACCTCGCTATCCGGCGGGGGCGGGCAAGCAAAAGGGCGGGCGCCAAGGCGCCC
>DCEW01000017.1 GCA_002314265.1 Flavobacteriales bacterium UBA1820 | reverse complement strand
CGGGCAAGCGAAAGGCCGGAGGCTCTTTGCCTCCGGCCTTTCGCTTGCCCGAGCAGACCCCTGCGGAATCCCCCACAAGGCCACAGCAGCCAAGAAACGATTATACCAAACCGTGCTGCACCAGATACTCGGCGATCTGGATGGCATTGGTGGCGGCACCTTTGCGCAGATTGTCCGCTACCACCCACATGTTGAGCGTATTGGGTTGGGTAAAGTCGCGGCGCAGACGTCCTACGAACACTTCGTCCTTTTCGTGGGCGTTCAGGGGCATCGGGTACACGTTGTTCTGCGGATCGTCCTGCACGACCACTCCCGGAGTTTCCGAAAGGAGGCGGCGCACTTCCTCGAGGGTGAAATCCTCGGCCAGTTCCACATTCACCGATTCGGAGTGCCCGCCGATGGTCGGTACACGCACCGTAGTGGCTGTTACCCGGATCGAGTCGTCGCGCAGGATCTTGCACGTCTCGTTGACCATCTTCATCTCTTCCTTCGTGTATCCGGTATCGAGGAACGAGTCGATATGCGGGAGGATGTTCAGGTCGATGGGGTGCGGATAGACGCGATCTACCGGTTTTCCTTCGCGCTCGCCGAACAACTGGTCCACCGCCCGTTTTCCCGTGCCGGTTACCGACTGGAAAGTCGTTACCACTACCCGGCGTATCCCGTAGCGGCGCTGCAGAGGTGCCAAAGCGAGTACCATCTGAATGGTCGAGCAGTTCGGGTTGGCGATGATCTTGTCCTCACGGGTAAGCACGTCGGCGTTGATCTCCGGGACGACCAGTTTTTTGGTCGGGTCCATCCGCCAGGCGGAGGAGTTGTCCACCACCGTGGTGCCTACCTCGGCAAATTTGGGGGCCCACTCGAGCGAGGTGCCTCCTCCAGCCGAGAAGATGGCGATGTCGGGACGGGCGGCTACCGCATCGGCCATGCCGATCACCTTGTACGTACGGCCTTTGTATGTGATTTCCTTGCCTACGGACTTCTCGGAAGCCACCGGCAGGAGTTCTGTCAAGGGAAAATTGCGCTCCTCGAGTACCTGGAGCATTTTGGAGCCGACCAAACCCGTGGCTCCCACGACTGCTACTTTCATATTCTTTTCGGTAAATTTGTGTTTTTTCCGATATTGTTACAAGGTGCAAATATACGCTGCAAAAACATTACTTCTACCACAGAACACCCGAATGTTTGTTATTTTTTTAACCGAGCGGATGCGAATCTCTCATTTTATATTTTTCTCGTTCAACCAACGAATGTACGCCCTCCGGTTGCGGTTGTGCTGGGCACTGCCGGCAGCGAATTCGTGGTAGCCGAAACGCTCTACCGAAGCGCACATGTAGATATAGTTGTGGCGGGTGTAGTCCAATACGGCGTCGATGGACGATATGTCGGGAATGTTGATGGGCGAGGGAGGCAAGCCTTTGTGCTTGTAGGTATTGTACGGCGAATCGATCTTCAGGTCCGAGAGGTACACCCGGCGGATGGTATCCTGACGCCCGGCCAGCCGCATGGCAAAGATCACCGTCGGGTCGCTCTGCAGGCGGATGCCCTTGTCCAAACGGTTCATGTACAGCCCGGCTACGACGGGGCGCTCGTCCACTTTGGCCGTTTCGGCCTGGACGATGGAAGCCAGGGTCGTTACTTCGAGCGGGCTCATGCCGATGGCTTCGGCCTTCTCCCGGCGGGAGGCGTTCCAGAAACGGTCGTACTCGCGGCACATCCGCTCGAAGAACTCCTCGGCGGACGTATTCCAGTAAAAACGGTAGGTGTTGGGGATAAAGAGGCTGCTCGCCGTCAGCGTATCGAGCCCGAGGCTGTCGAGGCGGGCCGGGTCGCGAAAGACGGCCATGAGCGCGACCGAATCGGCTTCGATCTGCCGGGCGACGGCGCCGGCGATCTTTTCGAGGCGGTCGGTGGCGTTGAAGCGCACGTTCACCTCCACACCGTGTTCGGTAAAGAAGGTCTTGACCGTCCGGTAGGTACTCAAGCCCTGCGGCAGGACGAACTTTCCCGGGTGCACCTGGCCGCGGCGGCGGGAAGCGTAGTCCGTCATCGTCTCCAGGAGAAAGGTATGGCGCAGGTGCGGGCGCAACAGTTCTACCAACTGCTGGGGCGTAGTCCCGGTAGGAACGTACACGGCCAGTCCTTCCTCCGGGGCCTGCAAACTGGGGCCGAAGACGGCACGCCACATCCCGGCGGCCGCGGCGACGACAGTCAGCGCGACTACCGCCAAAAGCACCTTGACGATGCGCTTTCTTTTTCTTGGTGAGGGGGTATGGGTCATCGTTTTATCGTTTTTTGGGTTTCGGCAGCATTCGCCACCGGGGATTCATTCTGTTTCCTGGTCTTTCGTCTTTGTGTCTCTACCCTGTCCTTCGCTTCGAGGGCACTCGGGATGGGACGAGGGAGGGGGTTCCTCTTTGCTGCGGGGTGCACCCCTCCCGAAGGGAGGTCTTACGGCTGGGTCGGTTCCCGGCGGGAGAGGAAATCCTCGGCGGTGAGCTGGTACACGTTTACGTCGGTGTACTGCCCGGCACAGAGCAACCACTGGTGGAAGATGCCGCTCAGGGTAAAGCCCAGGCGGTCGAACAGGGCTTTGGAGGGTTCGTTGGAGCAAGGGACTTCGGCCCACACCTGATGCAGATTGAAAGCGCTGAAAGCGTACCCCAGGGCCAGTTCCATCGCTTGGTCGGCATAGCCTTTGCCCCGATGGTCGGCCGGATAGATGACGACCCCGATGCCGGCCCGACGGTGGAGCGGGGAAAAATCGAACAGATCGACAAAGCCGACTGATTCGCCGCCCTCGCGCAGGCAGATGACCAGGCGCAACTGGCGGTCGGCAAAGAAATCGGGAACCCGGGCTTCCAACACCCTTTCGAGGGTAAAGCGGGAAAACGGAATCCGGGTATCGCACACACTCCAAAGCTGCGGGTCGTTCTCCACCCGCATGAAGTACGGCAAGTCGTCCGGTTCGAGGGCGCGCAGGAGCAAATCCCGGCTGTGTAACTTTATCTCCATCTTTTTATTGCGGCATAAAATAAAATGTTCCTGAAAATACCCGCTGGGCTCCTCCGGTGAGCCACACCCGGGTGTAACTTCCCTGCGGGGCGGCATGGAAATCGACCGTCAGGTCGCCCCCCAGCGCCTTGACCGGGACACTCTCGTTGGTCGTTTCTCCCATCCGGTATACGGCGATGGCCGAGGCGACGGCTCCCGTGCCGCAGGCGAGCGTTTCGTCCTCCACCCCCCGCTCGTAGGTGCGCAGTTGTACGACCCCCTCGGCCGAGACCTGTACGAAATCGACATTGGTCCCTCCCCGGTGGGCAAACATGGCTCCGTGGCGGATGGCTCTTCCCCAGCGCACCAGGTCGATCGTTTCGAGGCCGTCGTCCAGACCTACCACGCAATGCGGCGAGCCGGTATCCAGAAAGCACACCCAGCGGGGGCGGAGTGCTCCACAGGGAAGGTTTTCCTTTTCCAAAAGTTGCACGGTGGGGACGTCGTTCATGCCCAAGCGGACGAGGCTGCCTTCAAAAAACGCTTGGTGCAAGCCGTCCGGTGCACGGAAGCGCACCCCCTGCTCCGTACCGATGCCCAGATCGCGCGCCAGGGCGGCGATGCAGCGGCCTCCGTTGCCACACATGGTGCTGCGCCGTCCATCGCTGTTGAAGTAGTCCATCGAAAAATCCACCCCGGGGTCGGCATCCCCGGCCAAAACGATAAGCCCGTCCGCACCGATGCCGTAGCGGCGATGGCACATCCGCTCCACGAGTTCCTGACGGAGGTCGAAAGGCTTCGTCCGCGCGTCGATCATCACAAAATCGTTCCCGGCTCCTTGGTATTTGTAAAAGGGGATATTCATGGAGGTATTTTCTCGGTTTTCGGTGTGGGTAAAGGTCGGTATTATTCCCTGAATGGAAAAACGGGGCGATGTTTATTTTTCCCGCGGGAGACGGGGTTTGTGTTGTTTTTTGGGACAAGACCGGAGGCGCCTCGGCCAACCCGCGGGGAAAAACTTCGTTTTCCCCTGCCGCTTTGCGCTCGGCTTTCATGATCTTTTCATAAGACAGGATGCGCCTCGGTTGCGTTAAGATCGAAAACTTCGT
>DCEW01000001.1 GCA_002314265.1 Flavobacteriales bacterium UBA1820 | reverse complement strand
GTGGCGTTGATGATGTAGAAGTTGATGTGTTTGGCCGCCAGGGTGTACTTCACCGAATCGGGCAACAAGGCCTTGGTCTCTTCGGCATTGTACAGGCTGTTGAGCAGCAGGGTACCACCGTCCTTGATGCCGCGGAGCACATCGTACTTCTGCAGGTAGGACGTTACGTGGCAAGCCACGAAATTGGGCGTGGTAACCAGATAAGGCGTATCGATGGGGTGCTCGCCGAAACGCAGGTGCGAGCAGGTGAAACCGCCGGACTTTTTCGAGTCGTACGAGAAATACGCCTGGCAATATTTGTCGGTCGATTCGCCGATGATCTTGATCGTATTCTTGTTGGCACCCACCGTACCGTCCGAACCGAGACCGAAGAACTTGGCTTCGAAGGTCGTCTGGTCGGCCAGGGAGATTTCCTCCTTGGGCGGCAGGGAAAGGAAGGTTACATCGTCCACGATACCCAAAGTAAATCTGGTCTTGGGCTCGGGCAGATCCATGTTTTCATACACGGAAATGATCTGCGAAGGCGTAACGTCCTTGGACGAAAGCCCGTAACGGCCTGCTATCACGCAAGCGATCTCGGGACGCGACTGGCTCAGTACGTTGCGTACATCCAGGTACAGAGGCTCGCCGTCGCTTCCCGGTTCCTTGGTGCGGTCGAGCACCGTAACGCGTTTTACGCTGGCGGGCAGTACATCCAACAGGTATTTTGCCGAGAAAGGACGGTACAGACGCACCAGCACCACGCCCGTCTTTTTCCCTTGCTTGTTCAGGTAGTCCACCGTCTGACGGATCGTATGGGTTACCGAACCCATGGCCACGATCACCTGCTCGGCATCCGCTGCTCCGTAGTAGTCGAACGGATGGTATTCGCGCCCGGTCAGTTGGGAGATCTGCGCCATGTAACCGGCCACGATGTCCGGCACGGCGTCGTAGAAACGGTTGGAAGCCTCACGCGACTGGAAATATACATCCTGGTTCTGAGCCGTTCCGCGCGTAACGGGCGCATTGGGATTGAGCGCACGGCGACGGAAATCGGCCAAAGCCTGCTGGTCGATCAAGGCTTTTATGCCCTCGGCATCGATCTCTTCCACCTTCTGGATCTCGTGCGAAGTGCGGAAACCGTCGAAGAAGTGAACAAAGGGCACGCGGCTCTTCAAGGTAGCCAAATGCGCTACCGCCGCCAAATCCATCACCTCCTGCACGCCGGCCGAAGCCAGCATGGCAAAACCGGTCTGGCGAGTAGCCATCACGTCGCTGTGGTCGCCGAAAATGGACAGGGCCTGAGCGGCCAATGCACGAGCCGATACGTGAAATACGCACGGGAGCAATTCGCCGGAGATCTTGTACATGTTGGGGATCATCAGCAACAATCCCTGCGAAGCGGTGTAGGTCGTGGTGAGCGTTCCGGCCTGGAGAGCTCCGTGTACGGCACCTGCAGCACCGCCTTCGGACTGCATCTCGACGACTTTGACCGTTTCACCCCAGAAGTTTTTCTTGCCCGCAGCGGCCCATTCGTCCACATACTCGGCCATCGTGGAGGACGGCGTGATGGGATAAATGGCAGCCAGCTCGGAAAAGAGGTACGAGACGTGCGCAGCGGCGTAGTTTCCGTCGCACGTGATGAATTTCTTTTCTTTTGCCATCTTTGTATATTTTTTAATCTTTCATTCTTTGTTTTAGGTTCACATTGTTTTCCGCTCCCCGGTTACCCTTCTCCCGGAGAGGATAAAAAGAGTCTTATTTCCGTTGCGATTTTTCTCGAATGTAATGGTCGATGGCCTTGGCTGCCTTCCGACCTGCCCCCATCGCCAGAATGACTGTCGCAGCGCCCGTAACCGCATCCCCGCCGGCAAAGACCCCTTCGCGGGTGGTCTGTCCCTGGGCATCGGTCGTCAGGCAGCCCTTGCGGTTGGCTTCCAGACCGGGCGTGGTGGCCTTGAGCAGCGGATTGGGCGAAGTACCCAGCGCCATGATGACCACATCGGCCTCGAGGGTAAACTCCGAACCCGGCACCGCCACCGGACGCCTCCGTCCGCTCTCGTCCGGTTCACCCAGTTCCATGCGGATGCATTCGATGGCCCGAACCCGGCCCTTGTCATCGCCCAGTACCCGTACGGGGTTGGTCAAAAAGTTGAAGAGGATCCCTTCCTGCTTGGCATGGTGGACTTCCTCCACGCGAGCCGGAAGCTCTTTTTCCGTACGGCGGTACACGATGTGCACCTCCGCACCCAGGCGCAAGGCGGTACGCGCAGCATCCATGGCTACGTTGCCGCCGCCGACCACGATGACTTTGTGCCCGACGTAAATAGGAGTATCGGCCTGCGGATCGTAAGCGCGCATCAGGTTGGCCCGGGTAAGGAATTCATTGGCCGAGACCACTCCGTTGAGGCTCTCGCCCTCGATGCCCATGAAATTGGGCAACCCCGCACCGCTGCCGATAAACACGGCTTCGTATCCATCCTGATCCATCAGCGAATCGATGGTAACCGTCCGGCCGACGATGACGTTAGTCTCGATCTCCACCCCCATTTTGCGGACGTTGTCGATCTCGTAGGCCACGACCTTTTCCTTGGGCAAGCGGAACTCGGGAATACCGTATTCCAGCACGCCGCCCGCTTTGTGCAGGGCTTCGAAGATCTTGACCTGATAACCCATCGCCGCCAGTTCGCCGGCGCACGCCAGTCCCGAAGGGCCGCTGCCGATCACCGCCACCTTATGGCCGTTGGCAGGCTGCATCTGCGTCTTGACCTGCTTGCCGTTTTCCCGCATCCAGTCGGCGGTAAAACGTTCGAGTTTGCCGATGGACACCGGTTCGAACTTTATCCCCATGATGCACGCCCCCTCGCATTGCGTTTCCTGCGGGCATACACGGCCGCAGATAGCCGGAAGGGCGCTGTCGCGCGCAATGACTTCGGCAGCTTTCTCGAAGTCGCCCCGGGCAACTTCAGCGATGAAATCCGGGATCTGCACCGAAACGGGGCAAGCCTCCACGCATTTGGGTTTCTTGCAGTGCAGGCAACGCTGGGCTTCCAGGACGGCCTCCTCGGGGGTAAAGCCATAGCAAACTTCCTCGAAATTGTGCGCCCGCACCTGCGGATCCTGCTCTTTGGGATATATTCTGGGACCTTTTGCAGCCATTTTCTTCGTCTATCTACTGATTGTTAGCAGCCTTTTCGGCCAATTGTTCCATGCAACGGCAATCGCGCTCCTTTTCCTCCTCGCGGAACATCGCCCCGCGGCGCATCGCCAGGTCGAAATCCACCTGATGGGCGTCGAACTCCGGACCATCCACACAGGTAAAGCGCACCTTTCCTCCCACCATTACCCGGCAGGCACCGCACATCCCGGTACCGTCCACCATCATCGAGTTGAGCGATGCGATGGTCGGGATGCCGTACTCCTTGGTGGCCAATGCCACGAATTTCATCATGATCATCGGGCCGATGGCGATCACCTGGTCGAACCGGGCACCGGACTCCATCAACTGTTTGAACAAGCCGGTAACCATGCCGTGGTATCCCCGCGAACCGTCGTCGGTAGCTATGTGCAAGGTGGCCCCGAGAGCTTCCATCTCTTTGTCCAGCAGGATAAAATCCCGGGTCTTCCCACCGATGATCACATCGGCCGAAGCCCCCCGCTCGCGCAGCCATTTGACTTGGGGATAGACCGGCGCAGCCCCTACTCCGCCGGCGATAAACAGGCGTTTCTTGCTGCGAAGCTCCTCGTCGCTCTCGTGGACAAACTCCGAAGGCTGCCCCAGCGGGCCCACAAAATCGGTAAAACGGTCGTTCTGCTCCAGCGCGCAGATCTTGCGCGAAGAGGCCCCCACGATCTGAACGACGATGGCCACCGTGCCCTTCTGACGGTCGTAATCCACGACTGTCAAGGGAATGCGCTCGCCCCATTCGCCCGTGCGGACGATGACGAACTGACCGGGAAGAGCCGAAGCGGCTACCCGCGGCGCATACACCTCCATGTAGTAAATGTTGGGCGCCAGCAGCTTTTTCTGTGTGATCTCGTACATCGCGATGTCGTATGTTTTCTTTTTTCGACTTGACCTGCAAAGGTACCAATTCTCCTCCTTACTGCCAAAAAAAAGCCCGTTTTATCAAACATTTATAAAACGGGCTTCTGCTTTTGCTGACTTTATCCTAAATTCATTCCGGGTACAAAAACGGCTCTTCCTCTGCAGATTCAACCCCCAGAGCCTCGTAAATGTACTTGTAAGTGGACAGCAGCACCGGACGGCCGTCGAGTACGGCGATGTCGTGTTCGAAATGCGCGGAAGGCTTCAGGTCTTTGGTCAGGATGGTCCACCCGTCGGAAAGTTCACGGATGCGGTGCGTACCCAGGTTGATCATCGGCTCGATGGCCAGCACCATACCGTTTTCGATCCGCTCGCCATGACCGCGCGTGCCGTAATTGGGCACCAGAGGGTCTTCGTGCACTTTCTTGCCCAGGCCATGGCCGCAGAGCTCGCGCACCACGCCGTATCCGTAGTCCTCGCAATAGCGTTGGATGGCATGGCCGATGTCGCCGATGTGGTTGCCTTCCTTGGCCTGCGCGATGCCCCGGTAGAGGCTGTCCTTGGTTACTTTCAACAGTTTGGCCACGCGAGGGTCGATTTCCCCGACGGCAAAGGTATAGGCGTGGTCGCCGTGGTATCCGTCCACTTCGGCTCCGAAATCAATGGAAACGATGTCGCCTTCGCGCAAGGGCTCCTTGTTGGGGATCCCGTGTACCACCTGCGCCCCTACCGAGATGCAGCAGGCATTGGGAAATCCGTACAGGCCCTTGAAGGAAGGTTTCGCTCCGTGATCCAACACGAACTCTTCGGCCAGTTTGTCCAGCTGGAGGGTCGTTACGCCAGGTTTGACTTCTGAAGCCAACATGCCGAGCGTACGGGAAACCATCAGCGCCGCACGGCGAACCTTGGCGATTTCTTCCTTGGTTTTTAAGTGTATCATTTTTCTCTTTGAACGTATTTCGTCCTCTTTTTTTCTGTTCGCTCCCCACGCGCCTTGTCCGGGGCTGTTTTCCTGCCCCACCGGTTTGTTTCAAACGGACCGGAGTACGGACAAAGGGCGTCGTCTCTGCGTCAGTTCATCCGGATCCAGCGCCAGAGATCCTTGTAGGTCGGTTTGTTGCCATAGGACAGCAACCCGATCCGGTAGATCTTGGCCGCCATCCACGTAACGGCCAGAAATGCAGCCACCAGCAGCAGCGCCGAGACGACCACTTCCCAGGCGGGCACCCCGAAGGGGATGCGCACCATCATCATCACCGGTGAGGTGAGCGGGATCATCGACATCCAGAAAGCCACCGGGCCGTTGGGATTTTCCACACTCAAAAAAGCGCAATAAAACGCTACCAACAGCGGGATCGTAATGGGCATCACGAATTGACCCGCATCGCCGGCCGAATCCACCGCCGCGCCGACCGCTGCATACAGCGAGGCGTAAAGCAGATACCCCAGGATAAAGAACACGATCGAGACGAGCCCAATGCTCAGGAAATCGATCTGCGCCAGCTGGGCGATGAATTGGGCCATCTCCCCGGACGAACCTCCGGCCGTCTCCATGGCTGCAACCGCCTGGGGAGCCGTCTGGGCGACGGTCTGGGTCATCTGCTCGGTTACCTGCGGCGATATTTCCGACGGATCGGGTCCCAACACGGAAGAGAGTCCGGCCACCCCGACGATGGACAGTCCGGTGAGCATCACCACCCAGATAGCCAGCTGGGTGATGCAGACCAGCCCCGAACTGATGATCTTGCCGATCATCAGTTCAAAAGGCCGCACGGAAGAGATGATGACTTCGACGATGCGGTTGGTCTTTTCCTCCAGGGTGGAGGTCATCACCATGTTGCCGCTGAAGACCATGAACATATACAGCATGAAGCACAGGATAAAGGCCAGGGCGAGCTTAATCCCTTGGACGACGTTCCCGTCGGTCTGCTCGTCGGCTTCCTGGCTCACGTCCACCAGACGGATGGACACATCGGCATCGGTCGAGGCCAATACCTTGGGATCGACGCCCAACCGTTCGATCTTCCGGTCCTTGATGATGCGTTCTACCTGCGAGGCGACGGTACCCTGCACCGACATCGGTACGTTTTCGTTGTAGTACATGGCCGTGCCGCGCTCGATCACCGAATAGTCGTCCGTGGTATCGGCCGGAAAGACCACCACTCCTTTGAAGGAATCGTCGCGCAGGGGCAGCACCTTGGCCGAATCCAGTGGAAGGGACGCTACGTCCAAAGCCACGAAACGGAGATTGTCGTCGCCCTCGATCCGGGAAGCCATCCGCCCGGAAAGGTCGTACAGCCCCACGGTAGTCGTTTCGCTCTCGTTGACCGCGGCCAGAAAAGCGATGAGCACGCCTACGGCCACCAGAGCGATGGGCGTAAGGAGACCGACCAGCCAGAACGATTTTTTACGCACCCGCATGAGGTATTCATGACGGATGATAAGTCCTATTTTATTTTTGGATGCCATGGTATCAAAAGGATTTTTCTCGTTTTGTTTTTCGGATCATACACCAGTTAGGGAAAGGGAGGTTCACGCCGCCCCTCCGGCAGAGGTCAGGCTTCCGGCGTCGCCTTCGACTGCCTGGAAGAAAATATCGCTCACCGAAGGCAGCTGCTCGGCAAAGGAATGGATCTGTCCCATCGAAGCGAGCGTGCTCAACAAAGCATTGGGGTTGTCGAGGTCCTTCAGACGGAAGAGCGCCTGAGGTTTGATCGTGCGCGGATCGTCCTCCCAACCGATAAATTCGGGCAGGGCTTCCAGCGCGCTGCGCTGTTCGGCACGAATGTCGATGTCCACCTTGTACACCCCCTGGCGGTAACGCTCCTTGATGCGGGTAAGCTCGCCCGAAAGGATGCCCCGGCCTTTGTCGATCAGCAGGATGTGCGTGCACATCTGCTCCACCGACTCCATCCGGTGGGTGGAAAAGAGGATGGTCGTGCCGTTCTTGCACATCTGTTCGATCTCGCTGCGGATCATCTCGGCATTGATGGGGTCAAAACCGCTGAAAGGCTCGTCGAGGATCATGACCTCCGGCTCGTGGAGGACGTTGACGATAAACTGAACCTTCTGCGCCATCCCCTTGGAGAGTTCCTGGATTTTTTTGTCCGCCCAGTTTTCGATGCCGAATTTGGCGAGCCACTTGCGGATGCGCAATTTGGCCTGATGCGCCGACAGGCCCTTGAGCTGGGCCAGGTACATCGCCTGATCCATCACCGTCAGGTTCTTGTACAAGCCGCGCTCCTCGGGCATATAGCCGATCCGGGCGATGTCCTCCCGCACCAGCGGGTGCCCGGCAAAGTAGATCTGCCCCTGGGTGGGTACGAGGATCTGGTTGATCAAGCGGATAAAAGTCGTCTTCCCCGCTCCGTTGGGACCGAGCAACCCGAAAAGGCTGCCGCGCGGGATTTCGACATTCAAATGGTCGAGGGCGGTCTGCTGACCGTATTTCTTGGTCAATTCCTCCGCCCGCAAGATCGTGTCCGACATATATTGAATATTTTTAGATGCTATGCGCTGCCGGGTATTTCCCGAGTCATTTTTTCTCTTTCTTATCCTCTCCCCTCTCTCTCCTCTCTCCCCCCCTCCCTGCCTGTTCCGCCTTCGTTCGGGACATTCTCGCGCATGCCTGTCCCGCTTTGGCCTGTTTTCCACAGGAAAGGGAAAAATTTTTGCAAATATACGCAGTTTTTGTTTGTACTTTTGCACCCTCCGCCTAGGCGGACAAGGGATCCACAAACGAAAAAACGAACCACCTCACGCCATGACTGCTGTCGAACTCCTCCTGCTGGCCCTCGGACTGTCGATGGACAGTTTTGCGGCCTCGGTATCGGGCGGAGTAGCCATGAAACGCTTTTCGATGGCTCGTGCCTTGAAGATCGCCCTGACACTGGCCGCCTTTCAGGCCGCCATGCCGGTTATCGGATGGATCGCCGGAGAACATTTCAAAAGCCTGATCGAAAGCCTCGACCACTGGATCGCCTTCGCCCTGTTGGGATTTCTCGGTGGGAAAATGATCTGGGAAAGCCTGCGGGAAGGCCATGCGTCCAAAGACACCTGCTCCTGTCCGAAAGCCCCGGAAGGAGACACGGCTCACCCCTGGAGCACCCGCACCACCTTGTGCATCGCCCTGGCCACCAGCATCGACGCCCTGGCCGTAGGCATCTCGTTTGCCTTTCTCAACATCCGGATCGTGCTGGCCACCGTCATCATCTTTGCCGTAACGCTTGCCTCGTCCCTCTCGGGCATCGGCATGGGTCTGCGTTTCGGACTGCGGCTCAACCGCTGGGCGGGGCTCTGCGGAGGCATCATTCTGGTGGGCATCGGAGTAAAAATCCTCGTGGAACATCTCCTCGCGCACGGAGGCTAACCCCCGCACACCCGATCCCGGGAAGCAACGATCGTCTTTTCGCTCCCAGCCGAACCTCCGGACCAGGAAATATTTTCCTTATATCCCTCGCTGGCGAACCACCTCGTACAGTACCGCTGCACAAGCCGCAGAAACGTTGAGCGAACCGATCTGTCCAGCCATCGGGAGCTTCACCCGCAGGTCGGCCAAACGGAGCAACTGCTTGGAAATCCCCTTTTCCTCATTGCCCATCACCAAGGCCAGCGGCCCGGTCAGATCGGCCGAATAGACCACTGCCTCCGTTTTTTCCGTCGCGCAGACAAGGCGCAGACCGGACTGTTTCAGGTAGTAGGCCGTATCGGTCAGGTTGGCCGACTTGCAGATCGGCACGCGGAACATTGCCCCGGCCGAAGCCTTCACTGCCTCGGCACTCACCGGAGCGGCTCCCTGAGCCGCTATCACCACGGCATCGACACCCGCGCATTCGGCCGTGCGGACGATGGCCCCGAAGTTGCGCACATCGGTCAAGTGGTCTAAAATCAGCACCCAAGGCATTCTTCCCCGTCCCATCACAGCATCAACCACCCCCTCTACCGAGGCGAACTCCACCGGCGAGAGAAAAGCAAAAACCCCCTGGTGGTTTTCCCGGGTCAAGCGGTCGAGTTTTTCCTGCGGCACGAGGCTGTAAGCCAACGAATGCTCCTTGAGCATGTGCATGAGTTCGGCCGCTGCCTCGCCCCGCAAACCTCGCTGAATGAATATCTTGTCGGGGATCTTCCCGCTATCCACCGCCTCCATCAGCGGACGGATGCCAAATACGCTCATGTTTTTCTTGTGGTCCATCGAAGTCTTCTCTCGGGTTATCTCGCAAACAAAGGTATGAAACCTTCCGAGGATACCGCGATTTTTCCCCTCCATTTTCTCCCTCCGGGAGATCCCTTCCAGCCGGCACAAGCACTCCCCCCAAAGCCCTCCGCCACCGGAAGGGAAACAAAAACTCGGGAAAACCGCCACATTTTCCGGCAAATCTCGCTATATTAGCCCGCTGTTGCCAGCAGAAAAAAACAAATCGAACCCATACAAACCGCAAGGCATGACTTTAGTCCAACTCCAATACATCCTGGCCGTAGCCCGCTGGGGCAGTTTTACCACAGCAGCCGAAAAGTGCTTCGTCACCCAACCGACCCTCTCGATGCAGGTACAGAAACTCGAAGAGGAACTCGGGGTACAGATCTTCGACCGCAACAAAAAACCCGTCGCCCCCACCCCGCTCGGACAGCAGATCGTCGCCCAAGCCGCGGCCACCGTCGGAGAATCGATGCGGATAAAGGACCTGATCGACCAGGCAAAAGGTTCGGTGTCGGGCGATTTCCACCTGGGGATCATCCCCTCGGTGATGCCCTCGCTGCTGCCGCTCTTTCTGAAGACCTACATCAGGAAATACCCCAAGGTTACCCTCCATCTGGAGGAATTGCAAACCGCCGACATGGTTCAGGCACTGAAAGAAAAAGTGATCGACGCCGGCATCGCCGCCACCCCCTTGGGCGACCCCGCCATTACGGAAGAACCGCTGTACTACGAACCGATGGTCGCCCTGGTAGGAAACGAATCGCCGCTGCTGGCCAAAAAGAAACTCACGCCCGCCGACCTGGGGAACGAACAGCTCCTGCTGCTGGAAAACGGACACTGCTTCCGCAACAGCGTACTCAACCTGTGCCAGGAAGCCCGTAAGAATGCCGAGAAGCAGCGCTTCCGTCTCTCGAGCGGCAACTTCGACACGCTCATCGGCCTGACCAAAGAAGGCTTCGGTACCACGGTACTCCCGTACCTGACCGCCATGGCCCTCCCGGAGGAAGACCGGCGAATGCTGCGCGAATTTGAAAAACCGGTGCCCGCCCGCGAGGTGAGCCTGATCCGCTCGACCACCCAGCTCCGGCAGAAAGTTTCGGAGTCGGTGCGCGAAACCATCCGGGGGATCATCCGGGGAATGATCCTGCTCGACCAAACGAAAGTCGTCAGCCCCATCGAAGGGCAAGCGGCGAAAGACATTGCCTTGTGATCCCTTCGGGACGAAAAATAGCCGTGCGGGGGAATTTTTTCAAAAATTCCCCCGCACGGCTTTTATTATTATTCTCCTGATTTTTAGATTATTAAAAGAAGTTTCAGCGTTTCTATTAACATTTATCCGGAGCGTCTTCTTCCCGCTGCCCGCAAATATCCGCCTCCCACGGGCTCATCAACGCCCCAAAAAGATAAGCAGCACTGAAATGTCCGCCGGACTTACCCCGCTGATGCGGGAAGCCTGCCCGATATTTCTCGGACGGATCTTTTCCAGTTTTTGCCGGGCCTCGATCGAGATGGAGCCGATGCGCATAAAGTCAAAATCCTCCGGGATGGCGACCGACTCCAGGCGGTGGAGCTTGCGGACATTCTCCTGCTCCTTTTCGATGTACCCCTCGTATTTGATCGCTATCTCGGCCTGCTGCACGGCATCGTCGGCGATGTCGTTTTCGACGATAAACGCCTCGATGGCCGGGAACGTCTTCCACATATCGTCCATCGAAATGTTCGGGCGGGAAAGGATCCGGTCGGCCTTGCAGCCCTGCGCCAAGGGTGCCGACTGGCGTTTTTCGAGCAAGGGAGCCGCCTGAGCGACCGTCACGGAGAGCTCGCGGAATTCCTCTACCAGCCGTTCAGTATCGCGCACCTTCCGTTCTACCCGCTCCAGCGCGCGCTCGTCCACCGTTCCCAATTCGTAAGCCAGGGGGGTAAGACGGATGTCCGCATTGTCCCCGCGAAGCAAGGTACGGTACTCGGCCCGGGAAGTAAACATCCGATAGGGTTCCTGCGTGCCTTTGGTGATCAGGTCGTCGATGAGCACCCCGGTATAAGCCTGGTCGCGCCGCAGAACGAAAGGCGCACGCCCCGTCGTTTTCAACGCCGCATTGATCCCCGCCATGAGGCCTTGGCAAGCCGCCTCCTCGTAACCCGTGGTTCCGTTTATCTGTCCGGCGAAATACAGGTTTTCCACCCGCTTGGTCTCCAGGGTGGCCCGCAATTGCGTCGGAGGAAAATAGTCGTACTCGATGGCGTAGCCCGGGCGGAGCATCCGCGCATTTTCAAAACCCTCGACTTTTCGCAGGGCGCGTATCTGAATATCCTCGGGCAGCGACGTTGAAAACCCGTTGATGTACATCTCGACCAGCCCCCGTCCTTCCGGTTCGACGAACAAAGGATGCGAAGTCTTCTCCGCAAAACGGTTAATCTTGTCCTCCACCGAAGGACAGTACCGAGGACCCACCCCCCGGATGCGTCCGGTAAAAAGCGGAGAACGGTCGAAGCCCTCGCGCAAGATGGCGTGCACCTCGGGATTCGTATAAGCCATCCAACACCGCTCCTGGTGTTCGAGCGGCGGAGTATCCGAAAACGAAAAACGCCCCGGCACCGGATCGCCCTCCTGGGGGATCATCCGGGAAAAGTCGAGCGAACGGGCGTCAATCCGCGGAGGCGTTCCGGTCTTCATACGCCCCGCCTCGAAACCGAGCGCCACCAGCGAACCGGTCAAACCCTCGGCCGAAGGCTCCGAAATACGGCCGCCCCCGAAGTGTTTTTCTCCGATGTGGATCACCCCTCCCAGGAACGTCCCGTTGGTCAGGACCACGGCATCGCCCCACGCCTCTACGCCGAGCGAGGTCCGCACGCCCTGTACTGCACCGTCCCGCACCAAAACCTCGGTAACAGTATCGGCAAACAAGTCCAATCCGCCGGTGTGTTCCAGCTCCATGCGCCACTGCTGCGAAAAACGATACTTGTCGCACTGTGCGCGCGGGCTCCACATCGCCGGTCCTTTGGAACGGTTGAGCATCTTGAACTGGATCATCGTCCGGTCGGTTACGATGCCTGAATACCCGCCGAGCGCATCCACTTCGCGCACGATCTGCCCTTTGGCAATACCGCCCATCGCAGGATTGCACGACATCTGCGCCACCGTTTGCAGGTTTTGCGTGATGAGCAGCGTCCGCCGCCCCATCCGCGCCGCTATCCGCGCCGCCTCGCAGCCGGCATGGCCGCCGCCCACTACGATCACTTCGTATTTTGAAACGAATACCGACATTTTCTCACTCGTATTTCCGCCGCAAAATTACAGCAAAAGCCCCTCTCGTCAAAACAATAATTTTTGAGCATCCCCTTATCGGATACCCCCACCTTCCTCTTCAAAAACCTTCGCGTTCCACGTGGAACACTTTTGGATGTTTCACTCTGTCAAAAAACCTCCTTCCCCTTCGAAAACGGATCAAACAAAACCATCCGCCAAAACCGCTTTTCAAAGATTCTCCACCGATCCGCCAGCAGGGAAACACCCCCGGAACCGACGAAGCGTTTTCCCAAGACCAAAAATCCCCGGAGAGAACTGTATTCAGACGCCTCCTCGCAACCGAACTTCGCCGGGTTTATAAATCGGAAAGGCCTCCTTCAAACCTTCGGCAAAAAGTCGCGTCGAAAATGTTCCACGTGGAACTAAAGATATTTCGTGTAGGCCAAAAACAGGAGGTACACCAGCAGATTGACAAAGGAAAAGAGTGCCGCCGCACGCTGGTAATATTCCGCCGGATGCCGCAGCAAACGAAAAACGATGAGCGCGAGCGCTTGCAAGACAAACAGCACCATCGGTGTGTAAACCGCCGTCAGGGCGATATAGTTGTTGACGATCGTCCCGGAAAGAAAGTCGAGCCCCGAGAGCCCGTTCACCCACAACAGCAGGAGCGAAAGACTGCTGAGCACATTGATGCTGTTGATGTATCCGTAGATCCGTTCCATCGTCTATTTGTTGTTTGCAGATGCATTTGCAAGACTCCCCAAGCGACGTCGCAATTCCTCCACAAGCCCCGGAAGAATGCGTCCGGCATCGCCTACCACCCCGTAATCGGCGTACTTGAAGATCTCGGCCTGAGGATCGGTATTGATCGCCAAAACCTTTCGGGAGCGGATCATTCCCGCTATATGCTGCAACGCACCGCTAATTCCTACCGCCAAATAAAGTGCCGGCGCCACCTTCGCCCCGGTCTGACCGACGTGTTCGAAATACGGCCGCCGACCGGCCTGGTACACCGGCCGCGTGCAAGCGGTCGCTCCGCCTCCATCCCGCGCCAACTGCTCCAGCAGCGGCCACAGCAACGGATCTACCCCCATTCCCCCGCTGACCACCAGAGGGGCCGTGCGCACATCCACGTGCAGGGGCATCGGCTGCCGGTCCACCTGCTCCGTCTGTGCCGAAAGGGGGAGCGGGTCTTCGAGAGTGCTCACTCGCGCCAATATCCGCCCGGAAAAAACAGGCGTTTCCCCTTCGGAAGAAGAACCCTCCGCATCGGCCAAGGCCTGCTGGAAGACATCGGCCATCTGCCCGAAATCTTCGGGCGGCAGAAAACGCACCGAGGCCCGCGCGGGCATCATCCGGTATCCGGAGTACTCCTTCCTGGGCGAGAAATCTCCCGCCGGGGGGACGAGGTGAACCTGGCTGCGCATGGCCAGCATCATTTCCCGCATGGAGGGGATACGCACCTGCTCGCTGGGGTAAATGGCTTTGTTGCACGAGAGGATCACGGGAGCCTTCACGCGAAGGGTTTCGCTGAAAGCATCCGTCTGCCGGGAGACTTCGAGCCACTGCGGATCGTCCGCGCATGGACGAAAATCGCACACCCCTTCCACCAGAGCAATCCCGGAGAGTTGCGAGAGCCAACGGGGAAAATCGCCGCTGGCATAGTCCCAACCGGCTTCCCCGCACAGCACCACCGGCTGCGGACGGTCCTTCAGAAAGGCTGCTACTTCCGCTGCTGCCACATAAGCATCTCGGGGACAATCGTTTATGCGAAATATCTGCGGAGCGCCCATCGCGGCGGCGTAGCGCAAGGCCCGTTCCTGCGTCTGTGGGCAGACGCTCACTACTCGCACCTGGGAAGATACCGAGAGGGCTTTCATGAGCACCTGCTTGTCCAACGGGCTGATAGACAGCGCCTCCCCATCTACACATACGGCATCCTGTGCGGCGTCCACCCGCACGCGGGAATACACATCGGAGGCGATGTGCACGGCAACCCACAGTTCCACTTGAGTATCCATTGGCATTTCGAGAAACAAAGATACTTTTTTTCAAGAATATTGCATCCGGGCGAGCCGAAACTTTCCGGTATTTATTAGCTTTGCAAAACGGATAAATCCACTTCTCACAAGAACAACTACCAAAATCATCAACCTGTATCATGGATACGAATACCCCCAAAGTCTCCGGCCGCATTCAGCGCCTGGAGCCGTCGGCTACCCTGGCCATGTCGGCGAAAGTCCGCGAACTCAAAGCGCAGGGTGTGGACGTGATCAGCCTTTCGTTGGGCGAAACGGACTTTTTCACCCCCGATGCCATCAAAGAGGCCGCCAAAAAGGCCATTGACGACAACTACAGTTTCTACTCGCCCGTAGCGGGTTATCCCGAACTGAAAAAAGCCGTTTGCCACAAGTTCAAACGCGACAACAACCTGGACTACCAGCCCAACCAGATCGTGGTGTCCACGGGTGCGAAAAACTCCATCTACAACGTGATGCAGGTGCTGGTGGACAAAGGCGACGAAGTGCTGGTGCCCGCTCCCTACTGGGTGAGCTACGTGGAGATCATCAAACTGGCCGAGGGTACGCCCGTGATCATGCCGACCTCCATCGAGACCAACTACAAGATCACCCCGGCCCAACTCGAAGCTGCCATCACCCCCCGTACCAAAGCCATCATCTACTCCTCGCCGTCCAACCCTACCGGCGCCGTTTACACGCGTGAGGAACTCAAGGCACTGGCCGAGGTATTCGCCCGCCATCCGCAGGTATTCATCATCTCGGACGAGATCTACG
>DCEW01000056.1 GCA_002314265.1 Flavobacteriales bacterium UBA1820 | reverse complement strand
TCGTTCGTCTCGAAAGTGGCGCCGGCCAAACTCCAAGGCCTCATGCAGGGCTTCTGGCTGGGGGCTACCGCCGTGGGCAATGCACTGCTCTTCCTCGGACCGATCCTCTACACGCACATCTCCATCTCCGCAACCTGGACCGTCTTCGTGGTGGTTTGCGCCATCTCGATGGGAGCCATGCTGGCGATGGTCAAATGGCTCGAGAGAGTTACCGAGTAATCACGCCCGCCAGGGCGTAAAAAACGGGGAAGGGGCTGCGCTCGGCGCNNCGGCGCAGCCCCTTCCCCGTTTTAACCAACCTAACCTCCGAGGGACTTATTTTTCCAAAGCTGTTAGAAAATCCCCTGAAAAAAGTTCCGATTATTTGTAGTCGAAATCGAAAAGTACCGGATTGGCCTCCTCCGGATCGGCACACCGGGCGACCAAAGCCGCCGCCTGCCGATAAGTTTGCGTCTCTTGACTGTCGGAATGCTTGTCCAGGTCTTCGGCCAATCGAGCCATCGAAGTCCATGCCACAAAACCGTCGTCCGAACGGTTGGCATAGGAAAGGAACAGGCAGGGCTGTTGGTCGTTGAACGTAATGTCGTCCACTATCTGAGCTTTCCCGTCCGTCATGTCGTACACCGCAGTAGTCTTCTCGGAGAGATCATGCACGTACCACAAGGCCTGCCGGTCCACCAGCGCCAAAAAGGCCAGGTGCCGCGCCGAACCGGTCAGTCTCCATATTTTGAGCGCCGAATTGGGCTGCAGCAGATAGGGATACCCGTGTTCCTTCACGGCACTCTCTTCCTCCGATGCACCGAGAGCCCGGCTATCGTCCACCAAGTGCCCGGGCTGAACTTCTTTTCCCCCAAAGCACCACACGTCGTTCGTACACACACCATCCTGAAAAAGGACCTCCGCTCCCGCCTGAACGAAAGCAAATCCCTTTCGGAAATGATGCCGCTGCCCTCTTTCGACAAAATACCGACCGTCCTCCCCGTTGCGCTCCAGCAGACAAACCACCCCTTGCGGGGAGTCCGAGGCCAACAGGATCCGCCCCCCGCTCAACAAGCGCACATACGTCCCCTTGTCCGCCATGTGCACCGTCTTTTCATATTCTCCATCCAAGGAGTAGAAATGCAGCCGCTGGTAGTCCAAAATGACCACTTGCCGGTCATCGACATCGAAGTCCAAAAGCCGGCCGTATTCTCCCGGTCCTGCGCCGCGCCCGGCGATCCGCCCGAGGAAACGCCCCTGCGCATCGAACACCGAAAGCTGGTCGCTTCGGTCGCTTACGTAGTACCTTCCGTCGTTTTTAACCACCTTTACCACCGCCCCTACCAACGACGAATCGCTCGTCTGAAGCGGGATCAGGCGGTAGCGGGACAGGATGGACGACAACCGCACCTGCCCTTCGACCGGGACAGGATCGGGGAAAATCGCCCCCTCCCCGCGGGACTCTCCACCCCCTGCGCAAGCGGCCAATACCGGCAGTAAGCACCCCCACAAAAACGCTCTTTTCACACCCCGACACATTTTGTTAAAAAACCTGTTTTTCAGAAAAACCCACTGCCTGCCTTTCGGACTTTTATCCCCGCGCTCCGAGGCAGTCCCTCCAAAAAGACCACTCTCCGACCCTCAGAACGAAAGCTCGTGCTTATTGACGTAGATCACCTCGAAACATCCCCGGTCGGCCATCGTAATGTAGGCCTCGATGTCCTTTTCCCGTTCGATCAGCGTCAGGTTGGAGCACTTCTTGCCCGTCAGCGGCACTTCGACCAGCTGCCGGCCCTGGGGAGAAAACACCACGACCGTTCCCTTTTCATGCCGCGTAAGCCACAAACGGCCATTGCTGTCGCAGCGCATCCCGTCCATCCCGAAATCGTCGAAATGATGGAACAAACGCTTGCTTTCCAAGGTCCCGTCGGCCTTTATGTCGTACACCCACACGTTTCTCTGTGCCGATTCGTTGACGTACAACCGTCGCCCATCCGGAGAGACCTCGATCCCGTTGGTAGTGCCCATCTCCCCCTCCAACAGCGAAACGCTGCCGTCCGGGCGGATCATCCAGAGTTGCCCCCGGGAATTTTTCCAATCCGGGTCGGACGCGTACAGGATACCCGTAGCGGGCGAAATAGCCAGGTCGTTGGGCTGGTTCATCGTCTCCTGATGAGCAAATACCTCCGGGATGCGTTCGCCTTTTTTTATCCGCAGGATGTTGTGCCCCGTGTAGTCCGCAATGTACATGTGACCCAAAGCATCGAATACGATCCCGTTGCCCACCGAACCTTCCGGCAGACGGGCGAACAGGTCGGCCTTCCCGTCGCGAAGGATCCCGATGGTCCCCTGCTCCTTGTAGTTGCACGCATAGATGTTTCCCTGGGCATCGTGCGCCGCCCCCTCGATCCCGGTGGTAAAGGTCCACTCGGGCAGCAAATCTTCACTCTGACTTTCCTGTGCCGAAAGCGGCGCAACGGCCAGTGCGCACGCCATCAAAAATACATACCGTTTCATCTTTTTTTATCTTTTTTGGTTTTACGTTGCCATCATTACGCCTCTTCTCCTTTCCAGCGCGCCCGCACGGGAACAGGAAAGGAACCTCACGGCCGCGCCACCGTGCGGACAAAAGCCGCCACCAGGGGCACAAACTCGGGGTGCAGGGGCAAGGTCGGGTCCATGTACGTCTTGATGAGCTGCGCCTGACGGTCGAGCGTATCGGTCTGCTTGAGCACATGGTTCATCCCCCGGATCACCGCCCGCCGCGCCGAAGGACGGGCCGCACACAGGCTGTCGGCATCGGCCAGCGACACCTGCAAGTCCTTGTCGCCCTGCACCACCAGCACCGGACAGGCCACCCGGGCGATGAGCTGCGCGGGGTCGTACCCGAACCACGAGATCAGATACGGCTGCACCGAGGGGCGAAACAGACTGGACCACTGCGGCGGAATCTCCCGGCCGAGCCGATGCCCCGCCTGCAACGAATCGATCATCGGGGCGGCGGCCGCCAACAGCAAGGGCGACTGATGCCCCAACTGCTCCTTGAGCAGCCGGTCGGCACGCCGACCGGCACCAGCCACCGAAACCAACCCGTCCACCTGCGGATTGTCCTGCGCCGCAGCCAAAGCCACCAGCGAACCTTCCGAATGGCCCAGGACTACCACCGAGGAAAAACGCGGGTCGTCCGCATACCGGGCCACCCAGCCCTTGAGATCGTCCACGTAGCCCTCGAAGCGCAACTGCTCTTCCTGCAATCCAGCTACCTTGCTCGCGCCGATGCCTCGCTTGTCGTACCGCAGGGTCGCAATGCCCTGCCCGGCCAAGCCTTCAGCCGTCATGCGCAGGCTGTTGTTTTCCATCTGCGGGTTGTTTCCGTCGCGGTCGGTCGGCCCGCTGCCCGCCACCAGGATCACCATCGGCACCGCCCGCGAAGCGGTCCCCTCCGGCAGGAGCAAAGTCCCCCGGATGCGGATGCTGTCATTGACCACCAGTTCCACGTTTTCCTCGACGCCTGCGGCCCGGCCACCCAGCGCCGCAGCGAGAGCCATCACAAACAAGATCTTTCTCATAGCTTCCTGTCGTTATCTTTCCCTGCGGACAAATGTAGTGCTTTTTCCGGGCGGCTGCGCCGCCCGGTTCCGAAGATAATTCGTACTTTTGACTCTCAACCCGACATCTTCGGCATCCATCGATGAAAAGACTCCTCCTGCTCCTGCTACTCACCCTCTTTCTGGGAGGCTGCGCAAAAAAAGCGGACGAAGGCCCCGCAGAACGCACCGTACTGGTGTACGTCGCTGCGGCCAACGACCTGTATCCTTACGCCCGGACCAATCTCTCGGACATGATCGACGGCTACGGAAAGACCAACCCGAAGAAAAACCGCCTGATCGTCTATTACGATACGGGCGACGGGGTGCCCCGCCTGCTACAGGTGGATGCTTCCGGAGCACATCCCCTCCAGGAATATCCCGGAGCCAATTCCACCGACCCCGACCAACTCCACAAGGTCGTCTCCCAGGTCCTGCAGGACTTCCCGGCCAAGAGCTACGGGCTGATCCTCTGGTCGCACGCCACCGGCTGGATCCCGAAAGGGTTTCCCCTGGCGGTAAAGAACCAATGGTCCCTCACCGCATTTCCCGCCACGCGAACCTTCGGCAACCAATATTTCGAAGGACAGCGGTACGAAATCGAGATCCCCGATCTGACCAATGCCCTGCCCACCGGTGCCTTCGACTTTATCCTGATCGACGCCTGTCTAATGGGTAGCGTCGAAGTAGCCTACGCCCTGCGCGAAAAAACGGACTACCTGATCGCCTACCCCACGGAAGTCATCGCCGACGGGATGCCCTACCGGGAGATCACCGCCACCCTGTTCTCCGATGCGCCGACGCAGGACTATTGCCGGCAGATCGCCCAAAAATTTTACGAACACTACGATGCCCAAAGCGGCGTGTACCGTTCGGCCTCGGTCGCCCTGGTCAAAACCGCAGGACTGGAAGCCCTCGCCCGCTCGGTGCGCGAAGTGGTGAAGGACAATCCCGAAGTCGCCTCCCTGCCGCTCGCCTCCATACAGCACTACGACTCGTACTCCCGCCCGTTCATGTACGACCTGGACGATTTTATCGGACAGCTCGCCACCCCGGCCCAGTACCAAACTTTCCGGCAGGCGCTGGACAACACCGTCCTGTACCAGGCACACACCGATACGTTTTTCTCGCTGCCGCTGGAGCGTTGCTGCGGTCTGTCGGTCTATATCCCCTCCCAGCCGTACGCCGACTACCTCCCGTACTACCAGGACACCCCCTGGTATCGGGCCTGCTACCTGTAAACGCCCTTTTTCCCGGAGGAATTTCGTCGGTAAAAACCCTCTTTCCGTCCCCGGAATCCCCGCCCCGGTCTATTCTTTTTGCAGACCGGGAGGACGATTTTCTATGTTTGCCGCGTAAAAAACGGTAAAAATGGACGCGAAAAAATTCTTACCCCTGGCCTTTCTGGCGGCGCTCCCCCTGCTGTCCTTCGGCCAAAGCGACACCGCCCAAGTAAAGGTGTGGACGCTGGAGGACTGCATACGGTACGCCCGGGAGAAAAACCTGAACGTACAGAGCGCTCAGGTAAACCTCTTTTCGGCCGAATCGGACATCAAGCAGGCTTCAGCCGCCCGACTTCCCGGCCTCTCGGCTTCCATCTCGCAAGGGCTCACCCATGCCCGCCGGGACATCGAGAGCAACGAAAACGCGTATGCCTATTCGGCCAACGCCCAACTATCCGCCTCGATGACCCTGTACAACGGCGGCAGACTCAACAATACACTCACCCAAAAGAAAACCGAGGCCCAGGCACGTGCCTACGACGTCGCCCGCACGCGCAACGACATCGAGATCAGTGTCACCCAAGCCTACCTCCAGGTGCTCTATGCGCGCGAATCGGTCGGTATCAACCAAAAGACGGTCGAATCCTCGCTCTCTCAGGTAGAACTCTCCAAGGAACTGTACGAAGCCGGCTCGATCGCCTTGAGCGATTACGCCCAGATGCAGTCGCAGTACGCTTCGGACAAGTACCAACTGGTCGCCGCGCAGAACACCCTGGACAAAAGCATCCTCGATTTGAAACAATTGCTGGAATTGGAAGCCGGGTACGACTTCCGGTTGGACTTCCCGGAAATTAGCGACGAGCAGGTGAGCGAGCCCATCCCTTCGTCGCTCTCGGTGTACAACTCGGCTCTCCAATCCATGCCCGAGGTAAAAAGTGCCCAGTTGGGCATCGAATCGGCCAAACTGGGTGAAAAGATCGCCAAAGCCTCCGGGATTCCGTCCCTCTCCCTCAGCGCCGGCATCGGCACGGGATACGCCACCACCTCGTCGGATGCCTTTGCCCGCCAGCTCGACCGGAGCCTGAGCGAAAACGTGGGCTTGTCCCTCTCCATCCCCATCTTCAACAACCGCAACACCCGTACGGCCGTCGAGAAGGCCCGCCTGCAAAGCGTTTCGGCCGATCTCTCGCTCCAGAGCGTAAAGAAAGACCTCCTGAGCACCGTCGAGTCACTCTGGCAGGATGCCGTATCGGCTCAGAGCCGTTACCAGGCCGCCAGCGAACAGCTCCGCTCGGCTCAGATCAGTTACGACTTGGTCAACCAACAATTTGCCGAAGGGATGAAAAACACCGTCGAACTTCTCCAGGAAAAGAACAACTACCTTTCGGCTCAGATGGAAGCCGTACAGGCCAAATACCAAGCCGTGCTGTCCATCAAACTGCTCAACTTTTATCAGAACAAACCGATCACCTTATAAAACCAACCGCGATGAAAACCATCTTCCATACAGCGCTGCTGCTTGTCGCCGCCTGCTCTCTGGCGGCCTGCGGCGGAGACAAAAACGCCCAGGAATACAATACCGTTACGCTATCCAAAGGGTCCCTGTCCACCACCGTAACCGCTACCGGAACCATCGAACCGATCAACCAAGTCTCGGTCGGCGCCCAGGTATCGGGGATCATTTCCAAGATCTACGTGGACTACAACTCCGAGGTCAAATCCGGCCAACTCCTGGCCCAGATCGACACCTCGCTCATGGCCGCCGAACTCCGTTCGTCCGAGGCATCCCTGGCTTCGGCCAAAGCCGAATACGAATACCAGGAAAAGAACTTCGCCCGCCAAAAAAGCCTGTGGGAAAAGAAACTGATCTCCGATACGGAATACGAATCGGCCAAATACAACTACGACCGCGCCCTGAGTTCGTACAACAAGTCCCAGGCCGATATCGTCAAGGCCCGGAAAAACCTCGGCTACTGTTACATCTACTCCACCGTGGACGGCGTGGTGATGTCCCGGGCCGTTGAGGAAGGCCAAACGGTGGCCTCCAGCTTCAACACCCCCGAGCTGTTCATCATCGCCAACGACCTGCGCAAGATGCGGGTCATCGCCAATGTGGACGAGGCCGAAATCGGTGAAGTCAAGGAAGGTCAGCGGGCCGTCTTCACCGTCGATGCCTTCCCCAACGACACCTTCGAGGGCGAAGTAACCCAGGTGCGCATCAATCCTACCACCGAATCGAACGTGGTAACCTACGAAGTGGTGGTCGACGCCCCCAACCCCGACCTCAAGCTTCTGCCCGGTCTGACGGCCAATGTCACCATCTATACCCTGGACAAACAGGACGTCCTGTCGGTACCCGTGCGCGCATTCCGCTTCAATCCTTCGGGAGCCGTCGCGGTAGGACAGAGCGCCTCGAAGCACAAAACCCTGTGGCTGAAAGAGAAAAACGGAAAGCTCAAACAAGTGAACGTAACCACCGGGGTGAGCGACGGCATCTCCACCGAAGTTACTTCGGGCGTAAAGGAAGGCGATGAAGTGGTCGTCTCCGTCCGGGTAAAACGCGAACCCGAAATGTCTTCCTCGGGACAGGAAGAGACCAATCCCTTCATGCCTACCCCTCCCGGCGGCAACCGCAACAAAAACAACAACAAAAAATAACCTTCGCGACCGCCATGGGAAAAAAGATCATCATCTCTCTCCAGGACATCCGGCGGGACTTCCACGTGGGGAACGAAACGGTACACGCCCTTCGGGGAGTATCGTTCGACATTGCCGAAGGGGAATTCGTTACCATCATGGGTACCAGCGGATCGGGCAAGTCCACCCTGCTCAACATCCTGGGCTGTCTGGACACCCCCACCTCGGGCGAATACTACCTGGACGGGGTGTCGGTACGGCAGATGAGCAAAAACGCCCGCGCCACCCTGCGCAACCGCAAGATCGGATTCGTCTTCCAGTCGTACAACCTGTTGCCCAAAACCTCGGCGCTGGAAAACGTGGAGCTTCCCCTGCTGTACAACCCCGACGTATCCGAAAGCCTTCGCAAGCGCAAAGCCACCGAAGCCCTTGAAGCCGTCGGGCTGGCCGACCGCATGCATCACCGTTCCAACCAGATGTCCGGCGGTCAGCAACAGCGCGTGGCCATCGCCCGGGCGCTGGTGAACGACCCGGTGATCATCCTGGCGGACGAAGCCACCGGCAACCTGGATACGCGTACCTCGTTCGAGATCCTGAAAATCTTCCAAAGCCTGCACGCCCAGGGACGCACCATCATCTTCGTCACGCACAACCCCGAGTTGTCGCAATTCTCCAGCCGGAACATCGTCCTGCGCGACGGACACATCACCGAAGACCGGCTCAATCCTTCGATCGCCTTGGCGGCCGAAGTCCTCAAAACCCTTCCGAAAGAAGACGACTAAAGACGATTCCTTTCCATGAACTATAAAAACCTCATCCGCATTGCCCTGCGCGCCCTCTCGGGCAACAAGTTCCGAGGGTTTCTCACCATGCTGGGCATCATCATCGGAGTAGCCTCGGTCATCGCCATGCTGGCCATCGGGCAGGGTTCCAAACGCAGCATCCGCGAACAGATCGCCGAAATGGGTTCGAACATGATCATGATCCATCCCGGGGCCGAACGCCGGGGCGGAGTGCGCATGGATCCCTCGGAGATGCAGTCCCTCAAGATCAAGGACTACCTGGACATCGCTACCCAGACTTCGTACATCGATAAATGCTCGCCGATGGTCCAATCCTCCGGCCAAGTCATCTACGGCGCCCAGAATGCCCAGACCAGCATCTACGGCGTAACCCCCGAATACCTCGACATCCGCAAATATTCGGTAGGCGACGGCGACATGTTCACCCAGGCGGACATCAAAAGTTCGGCCAAAGTGTGCGTAGTCGGACAGACCGTGGTGGACAACCTGTTTCCCAACGGAGAAAACCCCATCGGAAAAGTCATCCGCTTCAAGACCATCCCGTTCCGCATCGTGGGCGTACTGACCTCCAAAGGCTACAACTCGATGGGGCAGGACCAGGACGACCTCATCCTGGCGCCTTACACCGCCGTACAGAAACGCCTGCTGGCCATCACCCACCTGCAAAGTATTTTCGCTTCGGCCATCACCGAGGAAGATACTTACCTGGCCATCGAGGAAATCTCTGAAATCCTCCGTACCAACCACAAGATAAAAGCCGGAGATGAAGACGACTTCACCATCCGCTCCCAGGAAGAAATGAGCAGCATGATGAGCTCGACCACCAACATGATGACCGTCCTTCTGGCCTGCATCGCCGGCATTTCGCTGCTGGTGGGCGGTATCGGGATCATGAATATCATGTACGTCTCGGTAACTGAACGCACCCGGGAGATCGGCCTGCGCATGTCCATCGGTGCCAAAGGCCGCCACATCATGCTTCAGTTCCTGATCGAAGCAGTCATCATCAGCGTAATGGGCGGTATCCTCGGGGTCATCCTGGGAGTAGGCGCTTCGCTGGCCATCAAGATGATCGCCGGATGGCCCATCTACATCCAGATGTGGTCGGTAGTCCTCTCCTTCGCCGTTTGCTCGGTTACCGGGATCTTCTTCGGGTGGTATCCTGCGCGCAAAGCCGCTTCGTTGGACCCCATCGAAGCCTTACGATATGAATAGTGCTTTTTTTCATAGCTATTTTGTGTGCTTTTAGATTGTTTTTCAGTCGGCCGGCCGCACCTTTTGCGGCCGGTTTTTTCATCCGAAAAGCCTTTTGAGAAGAAAAAAACAGTAATTTAGCCTCTCTGGACAAACCCATGGAACTGATGCCCAAGAAACGCCATGCCGCCCTGCTGACCATTGCCATCCACCTGTTGGGATGGGGGTTGCTGTTGGTCTTTCCCCTGCTGATGCGGTGGCAAAACCGCGAAGAAACCGTTACCCTGTCCTGGTACCTGGGATACATAGCCGTTCCCCTGTCGTGCATGGTAGTCTTCTATGCCAACTACCTGCTGCTCATCCCCCGGATACTGTTCCGAAAGAGCTGGAGCCGATTCATCCTGCTGAATATCCTGTTGGTAATCGTCGTTTGGTACGCCGGACGATTGTGGTGGGATTTTTACGTTGCAAATCTCGCCGACGCCATACCGCGCCCCCCGAAAAAGGACCGAGACCTTCCGCATCTGATGTTCTTTGCCCGCGACATGATGTCCTATGCCCTGACCGTCGCCCTGGCCGTAGCCATCAAGATGACCTCCCGCTGGCAGCAGAGCGAACGCCAGCGCCACGAAGCCGAACGGCGGCGCAGCGAAGCCGAACTGGCCAATCTGAAAAACCAGCTCAACCCGCATTTCCTGTTCAACACCCTCAACAACATCTACGCCCTGGTCGAAGTAGCCCCCGAAAAAGCCCAACACGCCGTCCACGAACTCTCCCGACTGCTGCGTTACGTTCTCTACGAAGACGGCCCGGCCATGGTCCCCCTGGAAAAGGAACTGGAATTCCTGCGCAGTTACATCGACCTGATGTCCCTGCGCACCGGAAAAAACGTCACCCGGACCATCCGCCTGTCGGCGGACGATCCGCAGGCCTCCGTCGCCCCGCTTATCTTTATCTCGCTGGTGGAAAATGCCTTCAAACACGGAGTCAGCCCCACCGAAGCCTCCTTCATCGACATCGACATCCACACCGAATCCGGGAACATCGTCTGCCGCACCGCCAACAGCAACTTTCCCAAAAACGATACCGACCGAAGCGGATCGGGCATCGGCCTGCGCAACCTCGAACGCCGTCTCAAACTCCTCTACGGCAGCCATTATACCTTCACGCGCGGCGTAAAGGACAACGCCTACCGCTGCGAACTCATCCTTCCCGTAAAACCCTCGGCCTCATGAGCACCCCCCTTTCGACCCTGATCGTCGATGACGAACCCCTCGCCCTGGACCTGATGGAGCGCTACGTGCTCCGCACCCCCTTCCTGCGCCTGGAAGCCAAATGCTCCGGCGGAGCCGAAGCACTGGAAGCGCTGGCCGGCGGAGGCATCGACGTCGCTTTTCTCGACATCCAGATGCCCGGCATGAACGGCCTGGAGCTCTCGCGCCTGGCAGGAGACCGCACCCGGGTCATTTTCACTACCGCCTTCCAACAATACGCCCTCGAAGGTTTCCGGGCCGATGCCATCGACTACCTGCTCAAGCCCATCGACTACAACGAATTCCTCCGCGCCGCCCACAAAGCCCTGAAATGGTTCTCGCTCACCCGCGAAAAAACAGAACCGGCTCCTTCGGCACCGGCCCACACCTACCTGCTGGTGCGCTCCGACTACCGGCAAGTGCGCATCGACACCTCCGACATCCTGTACATCGAAGCCTTGAAGGACTACGTAAAGATATTCCTGGCCTCCTCTGCCCAGCCGGTGATCACCCAAAGCAGCCTGAAAAGCCTGGAAGAGCGCCTTCCCGCCGGGCAATTCATGCGCATCCACCGCTCGTACATCGTCCGGCTGGATGCCGTGAAGATCATCGAACGCAGCCGGGTAGTCTTCGGGAAAACCTACCTCCCCATATCGGACACCTGCCGCGACGACTTCCTGCGCGCCCTCGAAGGGCGATCTATCCCGCAATAGACAAAAACGATCCGCCCGACCTTTGACCTCCCGGGAGAAAACCGTACTTTTGTTTCTGCACAGTTCCCCACCGAGCGGACAGGTGCATTTCACGGCCTGCGGCCGTGAGCGCCGCTTGCGCGGCGCACGCTTGGGGAGAAAACGAAACACACACCCTTAAAAAAACAACCCACGTATGGAAAACCCCGTAGAACGCGTAAAAATACTCATCATCGGCTCCGGCCCCGCCGGATACACCGCCGCCATCTACGCCGCCCGTGCCGACCTCGCCCCCGTACTGTACACCGGACTGGAGATGGGCGGACAACTGACCAAAACCACCGAAGTGGAAAACTTCCCCGGCTTCCCCGAAGGCGTGGACGCCAACCTGCTGATGAGCCAGATGGAACAACAAGCCCGGCGTTTCGGCACCGACATCCGCATGGGCACCGTCACCCGCGTCGCACTCGCCCGGGAAAAGGGCCAAGCACACCGCGTGGAGATCGACGGAGAAAAGACCCTCGAAGCCCAAGCCCTGATCGTAGCCACCGGCGCCTCGGCCCGCTGGCTCGGACTGCCCTCCGAAGAACGTCTGAAAGGCTTCGGCGTATCGGCCTGCGCCACCTGCGACGGATTTTTCTACCGGGGGAAGACCGTCGCCGTAGTGGGAGGAGGCGATTCGGCGTTGGAAGAAGCCGACTACCTGTCCAAGATCTGCGCCAAAGTATACCTGATCGTACGCCGGGATGCATTCCGCGCCTCGAAAGCCATGCAAGCCCGCGTAAGCTCCAACCCCAAGATCGACATCCTCTGGAACAGCCGTATCGACGAAATCCTCGGTCAGCAAGCCGTCGAAGGTATCCGGATCAAGAGCAACATAGACGACTCCGCCCGGGAAATCGCCCTGGAAGGCGTATTCGTAGCCATCGGCCATCACCCCTCCACCGAGCTTTTCGCCGGCCAACTCGACCTCTCGCCCGAAGGCTACATCCTCACCCAGGCCGGCACCTCGCTTACCAACCTCCCCGGAGTCTTTGCCGCCGGCGACGTCCAGGACAACCGCTACCGCCAGGCCATCACCTCGGCCGGGTCGGGTTGCAAAGCCGCCCTTGACGCCGAAAAATACCTCGCCGAGCTGTAAACTCCACGAGCCCGTTCAACCGTGCGGCCGGCAGGGAATCCCCTGCCGGCCGCACGCTGTTTTTGCCCGCCTCGGTCCGCTTGCGCCACGCAACCGAACATCCCAAAACTCACAACGGTCCCCAGACGTAGCGCACTGCCACCACCGCCGCATCGGAAAAACGCACCAGTGAATCTAGACGCACCTTGTAGTAAAAATCATCCGCCGACGGACGGAAATCCATCTCCTCACCCGGCACATCGCCCCCGGCCGACCATACCGCCAGGAGCGTATCCGCACCCCGGACCACATCTTCACCCATCGGCCCGCAATACCGCCCCGCCTGCCGTGTATCGAGCAGCGCACGACGGACGAGCTGCCGGTCGGAAACCTCCTCCCCCACCGCATTGTAGCTCCAGCGGAACGTAACCCCGAAATATTCGCATCCCCCCTGCTCGATCTCCAACAGCGCATGCTCCCCGTAGCGGCACAACTCGTAACCCGTCACGGCATTCACCCGCACAAACGAATAATCGGCCGCCGCAAACGGCGTACTGTCCACCAATATCGGCATCGGGACACCCCGTACACAATCGGAAACATCCACCCGGCTCCCTTCCGCCCCCACGCGCAGATCGACACAACGCTTCCACAGCGAATCCAACGAAACGCCTTCCTGCGCCGTCCCTTCGGTACGGACCGCATCCCGACAAGCGCACAACAGCCCGAGGGCCGCCAAGACAAAGAAGAGCCTATGTTTCATTTTCCGACGATTTTTTTCCGGTGAACCGATCCTTTCCCGTATCAGAAGAACACCACGTGAAAACAGCCGTTTTCGTCGAGCACCTGGGCCACCTTCGGCCGCAAAGCCCGCAAAAACTCCTGCGGATACGACAACGTGCTCTTGGCCACATCGGCCACATTGCCCTTGTCGCTGCAATGTTTCGATACATTCTCCGGGCCAAGGTACTTAATTTTTTGCTCCATAGCAAAAACTATCTCACCTTTGTTCTTTTTTTTATCAGAAAGATCTTTATACACCGCGATCACCTCCCGCCCCGGCTGGCGGTATTGACTCTGCTGATAGGGGACACCCGTCCGCTCGAGATTCTCGAACATAATCCGGGCCTGGTCGTAAGGCGTCCGCGCGGTACTGGTTACCACGATCGTATCATTCCCCGAAGCCTCCCCGGCCTCTTTCAGGATCGAGAGATACTCCGGGGCAAGAGTCCCCTTTCTCACCGACACACGTACTTCTGCTTTCAGATCGCCTGTTTCCTTCTTTTCTTCTTTCATCTTTACCGCCTTGTTGTTTTCTCTAAAATAATCAAAAAAGAAATAAAAAACAAGAGCTCCGCCCCTTCTCCGACCGCATACCACCCCCGGTGCCGTTCAATCAA
>DCEW01000079.1:4145-9920 GCA_002314265.1 Flavobacteriales bacterium UBA1820 | reverse complement strand
GCTTCGCTTGCCCGCCTGTTGGATGCAGGGACGGGTATATCTTCTTAAAGATGAAAGCGTGTCAGAGAAAACCCAACTGGAGTTTTGCCTCCTCGCTCATCATATCCTTGTCCCAAGTCGGGTCGAAAGTTACCTCGACCCGTACGCCGTTTACCCCCTCCATCGCCTTGATCTTTTCTTCGATCTCCTGCGGCAAGGATTCGATCATCGGACAGTTGGGCGTAGTCATGGTCATCAAGATGTACACCTCGCCCTTGTCGGACACTTCGATGTTGTAGATCAGTCCCAGTTCATATACATCGACCGGAATCTCGGGATCATATACCGTATGCAGCACGTCGATGACCCGATCGACGAGTGCTTCTTTCTGTTTTTCGTCCATTTTCGTTTTCATGTGCCTGTTTTGAGTGCCGGAGTTATTTTTCTTTCGCGGCAAAAGCTGCGGCGTAGAGTTTCATCTGGCGGATCATCTCGGAGAGCCCGTTGGCCCGGGTGGGCGAGAGGTGGGAGGAGAGTCCGATGCGGTCGATGAACGACAAGTCCGCCTGCGCGATGTCCTGCGGAGTTTGTCCCGAGAGGACCCGCACCAGCAGGGAGATGATCCCTTTGGTGATGATAGCGTCCGAGTCGGCCGTAAATTCGATGCGACCTTGGTCGTTCAGGCGGGCGGCGAGCCACACCTGCGACTGGCATCCGCGGATCAGATGGTCTTCGTCCTTGTATTTCGCGTCGATCAGGGGAAGCGATTTCCCCAGGTCGATCAGGTAGGCGTACTTGTCCACCCACTGGTCGAACATGGAAAAGTCGGATTCGATCTCGGCAATATTTTCTTCGATGGTTTTCATGGTGGTCTGTATGATGTTTTCGTTATCCCAGGAGCATCTCCCGGGCCTTTTGTGTCGCCTCGAACAGGCGGTCGATATCCTGGAAGGTGTTGTAAACGGCCAGGGATGCCCGCACTGTGCCCGGTATCCCGTAGCGGTCCATCAACGGTTCGGCGCAGTGGTGTCCGGTGCGTACGGCGACCCCTTGGCTGTCCAGCAGCGTACCGACATCCGAAGGATGCGCTCCCCGGAGGTTGAAGGAAAAAGCGCCCGATTTTTCCGGCGCGTTCCCGTAGATGGTCAGGCCTTCGATGCGGCTCATTTTCTCGTGGAGGTAGGCCATCAGTTGTTTTTCACGCTGGTGGATTTGTTCCCGTCCCAGGGAGTCCATGAAGTCGATGGCGGCTCCCAGGCCGATGGCGCCTTCGATGTTGGGTGTCCCGGCTTCGAAACGGAACGGCAGGTCGGCATAGGTCGTCTTCTCGAAGGTAACCCGGCCGATCATCTCTCCCCCTCCCTGATATACCGGAAGTTTCTCCAGCAGGCTTTCCCGACCCCACAGCGCGCCGATGCCCGTGGGGGCGTACATTTTGTGTCCCGAGAAAGCGTAAAAATCGCACCCGAGGGCTTGGACATCCACCGGAAGGTGCGGAACGGCCTGTGCACCGTCTACTACCACGACGGCCCCTGCGCGGTGTGCCAGGGCAGTGAGTTCGGCAATGGGATTGACCGTGCCCAGTACGTTCGATACGTGAGCGATAGCCACGATGCGTGTGCGGGGGGTGAGCAGCGATCGGTAGGCCGCCTCGTCCAGCAGGCCTTGTTCGGTTACCGGGATCACGCGCAGGTGGGCGCCGCTCGCTGCGCAGGCCAGCTGCCAGGGCACGATGTTGGAGTGGTGCTCCATCTGCGAGACGAGGATCTCGTCCCCGGGTTGCAGCAGATGGCCGTATCCGGCGGCCACCAGATTGATGGATTCGGTGGTGCCGCGGGTGAAGATGATCTCCCGGGCGGAAGGGGCATGGAGAAATCCGCGCACTTTTTCCCGGGCAGCTTCCATGGCATCGGTGGCTTGTTGGGAAAGGGTGTGGACGCCGCGGTGGACGTTGGCGTTCTGGTAGCGGTAATAGCGGTCCACGGCGCAGATCACCTCTTCGGGTTTCTGGGTGGTAGCTCCGTTGTCCAGATAGGTGAGGGGATAAGCTCCGAGAGTGCGGGCCAGCAGAGGGAAACGTTCGCGGATGTTGTCCTGTATGGGTTCCATGTCGATGGGTCGTTAGCGGGCTTGCCCACCTCAAGGGGGGACAAGCGGTACAAAGTTACGAAAAACCGGCGGGGGTTTTTCAGGGACGGAGCAAGCGCTCGTCGAGGATTTTTTCCACCGCTCCTTTGAGCCAGTCGAGGCTGCGGAGGCCTTCGAGTGCTTCGTCCAGGAAGGAGCGCAGGAGCATCCGTCGCGCTACCGGCTCGGGGATGCCCCGGCTGCGCATGTAGAACAGCGCGGCGGTGTCCAGTTGGCCGATGGTTGCTCCGTGCGAGCAGCGTACGTCGTCGGCGTAGATCTCCAGTTGGGGGTCGGATTCCACCCGGGCGGTGGGGGTGAGCAGGATGTTGTTGTTCTTTTGGTACGCCTGGATCTTCTGGGCGTTGGGCTCGACGACGATCAATCCGTCGAAAACGGCTTTGGCCGCTCCGCCGACGGCGTATTTGAAAGTCTGGTTGCTCTCTCCCAGGGGCTCTTTGTGGTGCAGGCGGATGTGGTTGCCGATGCGCTGCTCGCCGGTGGGCAGTGCCAAGCCGTAGAGGGCGGTATGGCTGCCGCGGTAGCAGTCCAGGGTATAGCGGTTTTGCGAGTCTCCGTCGAGGATGAGGGTGGAGAGTTCCAGGGTGGCATCCGCTCCGACGGCGGCGTGATACTGGGTGTCGGCTCCCTGAGGGATGATCCGGATGTGCCGCAGGTGGGCTCCCGGGCCGATGGAGAGGGAGAACTGCACGTGGGCGGCCTCGGGGAGGATCTCCACCAGCGTGAGGTGGGTGCCCTCGGGGATTTCCAGTTGCGTGTCCTCTTCCGGGGCAGGGCGCCACACTATCGGGGCATCCTGCTGAGGGTGCGCCTGGAGCAGCGAATCGACGACTTGTATCCCTTGGGGAAGGTCCGTGTCTTGCAAAAATTCCATGGCGTGGGGGTTAGTTTTCGTCTTTGATCAGCCAGTCGTAACCGCGTTCTTCCAATTCCAGCGCCAGCGATTTGTCGCCGGTGCGGATGATGCGGCCTTTGTACAGTACGTGCACGTAGTCGGGCACGATGTAATCCAACAGGCGTTGGTAGTGGGTGATGACGATGGTGGCGTTTTCCGGCGACTTGAGCCGGTTGACGCCCGAGGCGACGATGCGCAGTGCGTCGATGTCCAGTCCGGAGTCCGTTTCGTCGAGGATGGCCAGACGGGGCTGGAGGGCGGCCATTTGGAAGATCTCGGCGCGTTTCTTTTCCCCTCCGGAGAACCCTTCGTTGAGGCTGCGGGAGAGGAACTGGGGGTCGAGTTCGACCAGGGCGGCTTTCTCCCGGATGAATTTCAACAGTTCGCCGGGAGGCATCTCGGGCAGTCCGAGACTTTTGCGCTTTTCGTTGATGGCGGTCCTGATGAAGTTGTTCACGCTTACTCCGGGGATTTCTACCGGGTATTGGAACGAGAGGAATATGCCGCGGTGGGCGCGCTCTTCGGGCGAGAGACCGTCCAGGTCTTCTCCCAGAAAGGTGATGCTTCCGGCCGTTTTTTCAAACTTGGGATTGCCGGCGATCACGGCCGAGAGGGTCGATTTGCCGGAGCCGTTCGGGCCCATGATGGCGTGTACTTCCCCGGGGCGTACCGTCAGGTTGATGCCTTTGAGGATTTCTTCGCCGTCTTCCACGCGGGCTTTGAGGTCTTTTATTTCAAGCATGTTCGTTGGGTTTTATTCTGTGTTATTGTACCGATGAGCGGGAAAAAAGGTGAATGACTATCACCCCGGCGACGATGAGTCCCATGCCGACGATGGCGGCAAGGTCCGGTTTCTGGCCGAAGAACACCAGCCCCGAGAGGGTGATCAGTACGATGCCGATCCCGCTCCAGATGGCATAGATGACTCCCATCTGCAGGTGCCGCATGGCCAGGCTGAGCAGGTAGAAAGACAGGGCGTAACCGGCTACCGTCAGCAGCGAGGGCACCAGGCGGGTGAATCCGTCCGAGGCTTTCAGGCAACTGGTGGCAAAGACTTCGGCGAGGATGGCTCCGCCGAGCAGCAGGTATCTTTCCATCTTTCTTCCCTTTGTGTGTTTGGTTTCCTTTTTTTCGTTGTTCCCGTTTTCCTGTTTTTTTGGGCGATCTCCCCAGGTATGCGCCGCGAAAGCGGCGCTGCGGCCTTTCAAGGCCGCAAATCCCTCCCGGTCAGCCTACGGAGCCTTCCAGCGATATTTCCAACAGTTTCTGGGCTTCGACGGCAAACTCCATCGGAAGCTTGGCCAGTACCTCGCGCGAGAATCCGTTGACGATCAGCGCGACGGCTTTTTCGGTATCCAGCCCGCGCTGGTTGCAGTAGAACAGTTGGTCTTCGCTGATCTTCGAAGTGGTGGCTTCGTGCTCGACGGTGGCCGTGGGATTGGCGTTTTCGATCACGGGGAAGGTGTGCGCCCCGCAGCGGTCGCCCATCAGCAGCGAGTCGCACTGCGTGAAATTCCGCGCTCCGTCCGCTCCGGGCGCGATCTTGACCAGCCCCCGGTACGAGTTCTCGGAATGTCCGGCCGAGATGCCCTTCGAGATGATGGTGCTGCGGGTGTTTTTTCCCAGGTGGATCATCTTGGTGCCGGTGTCGGCCTGTTGGTAGTTGCGGGTCATGGCCAGCGAGTAGAATTCCCCGACCGAGTCGTCGCCTTTGAGGATGCAGGAGGGGTATTTCCACGTAACGGCCGAACCGGTTTCGACCTGCGTCCAGGATATTTTGGAACGGTGGTGGCACAGCCCGCGTTTGGTGACAAAGTTGTAGATACCGCCATGGCCGTCCTTGTCGCCGGGATACCAGTTCTGTACGGTGGAATATTTTATTTCGGCTCCGTCCAGCGCGATCAGTTCCACGACGGCAGCATGGAGCTGGTTTTCGTCGCGCATGGGGGCGGTGCAGCCTTCCAGGTAGGAGACGTAGGAGTCCTGATCGGCGATGAGCAGTGTGCGCTCGAACTGCCCCGTTCCGGCTTGGTTGATACGGAAATAGGTGGAGAGCTCCATCGGGCAGCGCACTCCCTTGGGGATGTAGCAGAACGACCCGTCGGAGAAAACGGCGGCATTGAGGGCCGCATAAAAATTGTCCGTATATGGGACGACACTGCCGAGATATTTTTTCACCAGGTCGGGGTGCTTCTCGATGGCTTGGCTGATGGGCATAAAGAGAATCCCCAGTTCGGCCAGGGTGTTCTGGAAGGTGGTGCGTACCGAAACCGAATCCATCACCACGTCCATGGCTACTCCGGAGAGCACCTTCTGTTCCTCCAGCGGGATGCCCAGCCGGTCGAAGGTGCGCAGCAGTTCAGGATCGACCTCGTCCAGCGAATCGTGTTTGGGAGCTTTCTTGGGGGCAGAGTAGTAGCTGATCCGGTCGAAATCGGGGCTCTTGTACTTCAGGTGCGCCCAAGTGGGTTCCTTCATCGTCTTCCAGTGGCGGAAGGCGCGCAGGCGGTATTCGGTCATCCAGTCCGGTTCGCCTTTGCGGGCGGAAATGGCGCGGACGATGTCTTCGTTGAGCCCTTGGGGAAAGGTGTCGGATTCGATATCCGAGTGAAAGCCGTATTTGTATTGCGACGACTCCTGGGTCAGGGAGTCCAGTATTTCTTTGCTCATAACGTCGGTCACCTGGCGATAGCGAAACGCCATCGCCATGGCAGGTTTGGTTAAGGGATACAAATATAGCGAAAGGCGAGCGC
>DCEW01000079.1:0-4063 GCA_002314265.1 Flavobacteriales bacterium UBA1820 | reverse complement strand
AGCGCAGCGGCAAATGGAAAACATTGTTTTCGCATTTGACGAATGCCGAGCCGCATCCTGTATTATGAAAATATACGAAATTTGTCGATGGGGGATGATAAGAAAAGCATAAAGTCAGGGAAGGGAACCTTCCCTGACTTTATGCTTTTTACCCCGACGAAGGGCAGGGCTTACTTTCCGGTTTTCTCCCCGGAGAGACGGACGATCTCCACGATGGTGCGCACCGCTTTTTCCATCGTATCGACTACCGCGTATTCGAAGCGGCCGTGGAAGTTGTGTCCGCCGGTGAACAGATTGGGGCAGGGCAGTCCCATGAACGACAGCCGGGCCCCGTCCGTACCGCCTCGGATGGCTTTCACTTGAGGCTGGACCCCAGCGGCCTGCATGGCTTCCCGGGCGAGGTTGATCACGTGCATGACGGGTTCGAGCTGCATCCGCATGTTGTAGTACTGGTCTTTTACCTGGTAGTCGAGGGCTTTTTCCCCGTATTTCTGTTTGAGGTATTCGGCGGCTGCGGCAAAGACCTCCTTGCGGTGTTCGAATTTGGCGCGGTCGTGGTCGCGCAGGATGTAGGACAGCGTGGTGCGCTCCAGCGAAGCCTCCATCGAGTGGAGGTGGTAAAAGCCTTCGTAGCCTTCGGTGTGTTCCGGGCGTTCGGCAGGGGGCAGCATCTGGATGAACTCGGCGGCGCGGAGCATCGAATTGACCATCTTGTCCTTGGCATACCCGGGATGTACCGACAGTCCGTAGAAAGTAACGGAAGCTGCTGCTCCGTTGAAGTTCTCGTACTCCAGTTCGCCTTCCGCACTGCCGTCCAGGGTGTAGGCCCAGTCGGCATCGAAGCGTTTGACGTCGAAGAAATCCGGTCCGCGCCCGATCTCTTCGTCCGGAGTGAAACCGATGCGGATGTCTCCGTGACGGATCTCGGGGTGCTGTTGCAGGTATTCGATGGCGGTGAGGATTTCGGCTACCCCGGCCTTGTCGTCGGCGCCGAGCAGGGTGGTGCCGTCCGAGGTAACAAGCGTGCAGCCTTTGTAACGGGCCAGCTCCGGAAAATCTGCCGGGCTCAGGACGTTGCCGGGGCTCAGGGTCAGTTCGCCGCCGTCGTAGTCTTCCCACAGGATGGGTTTGACGCCCTGTCCGCTGGCATCGGGCGAGGTGTCCATGTGGGCGATGAAGCCGATACGGGGCAGCGCTTGGGGGGTGTTGGCCGGGAGGGTGCCCATGACATATCCGTGGGAGTCCAGCGTGACGTCTTTCAGTCCCATGGCTTCCATCTCTTGGCGGAGCAGGCAGGCCAGGTCCAGTTGTTTTTCGGTCGAGGGGACATCCGCTTGTCCTTCGGCGGACTGGGTGTCTATTTTTACGTAGCGCAGGAAGCGCTCCAGGAGTTGTTTTCTCATAAGGTGGATAATTCTTGGTTGGTACGTTCGATGTAATCGAGGATTTCGTTCATTCCCACGGAAGAGGCGGACGAGGTAACGATCATGGGGGGAAGTTCCTCCCACAGGGTCGCCAGGGCAGCGCGGTACGCAGCGAGATTCTGCGCCAGAGCTCCCCGGGTGAGTTTGTCGGCTTTGGTCAGGCAGATTACGATCGGGATCCCGTTTTCCCCGAGCCAGGTGATGAAGTCCAGGTCGGATTTCAAGGGGGCGTGGCGGGCATCCACCAGCACGAAGACCGTGGCCAGGTTTCGCCGCGAAAGGAGGTACGAGGTAACCAAACGCGAAAAACCGGCGCGTTGTACTTTCGAGGTGCGGGCGTATCCGTATCCGGGCAGATCGACCAGGTACCAGCTGTCGTTGATGCGGAAGTGGTTGATCAGTTGGGTCTTGCCGGGTATCTGGGAGGTCTTGGCGATCCGGCGGCGGCACAAGGCGTTGATCAGCGAGGATTTGCCGACGTTGCTGCGGCCGATGAAGGCGTATTCCGGGGCGTGGAAGACAGGGACGCGCTCGGGGTCGGCACTCGAGGTAACGAACGCGGCCTGCGTGATGTTCATTTTTCCCGGCCCTCCTGCCGGCCGAGCCATTCCATCAGGATGCGGTTGAAAATGATGGGGTGTTCCATCATGGGGGCGTGACCGCATTTGTCGATCCACGAGAGTTCCGAGTGGGGCAGCAACTGGTGGAACTGTACGGCGACGTCCGGAGGGGTAACCACGTCGTTGCGTCCCCAGATGAGCAGCGTAGGCGTGGCGATCTTGGGAAGGTCCTTTTCCATGTTGTGTCGGATGGCACTCTTGGAGATGGAAAGCGTATGGAGGATCTTGACGCGGTTGTTGACGATGTCGAACACTTCATCGACCAACTCCGGGGTGGCGGTGGCGGGATTGTAGAAGACTTCCTGGGTTTTTTTCTCGATGTACTCCCGGCTGCCGCGTTTGGGGTAGGACGAGCCGGCGTTTTCGTACAGACCGGACGAACCGGTGAGGATCAAGCCTTTGACCTGGTCGGGATGCCGTTTGGTAAATACCAGCGAGATGTGTCCGCCCAGGGAATTGCCCAAGAGGTAAAAGTCGGAGAGCTGCTTGTGTTTGATGAACTGGTGCAGGTACGAGGAAAGTCCTTTGACGCTGGCCTTGAGCAGGGAAATGGTGTAGAGGGGCAGCGAAGGGATCAGTGCCCGGTAACCGTTCTTTCGCAGACCTTCGATGACGGTGTCGAAGTTGCTCAGGCTGCCCATCAGCCCGTGCAACAGCACGACCGGCGTGCCTTCCCCGGCTTCGATGTAATCGAATCGTCCTTCTTTCCTTATCGGGTAATTCATGAATGTACGTGCGGGACTGACCCGAACAAAGGTACGAAAAAAACCTAAAAGTTCGTTAATGTTCGGGACGGAAACCGAGCTTGCTCCGTACGTCGGCCAGGCGGATGCGGGCTACTTCCGCTGCGCGGCGGGCCCCCTCTTGCAGTTTCTCTTCGACGAGGTCCAAGTGGTCGGTATAGTACTGGTACTGTTCGCGTTCCCGGGCAAACCGTTCGAGGATGAGTTCCAGCAGGGCTTTCTTGGCATGGCCGTATCCGAAACCGCCGGCGAGGTATTTTTCGCGCATCTCGGCCGTCTGCTCGGGGGTGGCCAGCAGACGGTAGAGTTGGAATACGTTGCACGTATCGGGATTTTTGGGTGCTTCCAGCGGTGTGGAATCGGTAACGATGCTGCCGATGACTTTTTTGAGCTCCTTTTCCGGTGCGAAGATGTCGATGTAGTTGTTGCGCGATTTGCTCATCTTGTTGCCGTCGATGCCGGGGATGATCATTACGTCCTGTTGGGAGAGTCCCTTGGGCAGCACGAAAGTTTCGCCCATCAGGCGGTTGAATCGTTCAGCGACGTCGCGGGTAAACTCCAGGTGCTGGTTCTGGTCCTTGCCTACCGGCACCAGATCGGCGTCGTAGAGCAGAATGTCGGCAGCCATGAGGATAGGATAGTTGAACAGTCCGGCGTTCACGTCCGAGAGGCGGTCGGCTTTGTCCTTGAAGGCGTGGGCGAGTTGCAGACGCTGAAAGGAGAAAAAGCAGTCGAGGTACCAGGTGAGTTCGGTTACTTGGGGAACATCGCTCTGGCGGTAGAAGACGGTCTTGTCAGTGTCCAGCCCCATGGCCAGCCAGGTTTTGGCTACGGCATAGGTGTTTTCGCGGAGCGTTTGTGCGTCTTTGATCAGGGTAAGTGAGTGGAGGTCGGCGATGAACAGGAACGATTCGTCGTTGCTTTCCCGGGCGGCCTGGATGGCAGGCAGGATGGCGCCGAGGATGTTTCCCAAGTGGGGACGGCCGGTGGCTTGGATGCCGGTGAGTATTCTTGCCATGGTAATGTTTCGTTATTAGAGTCATGCAAAAATACGCAAAGGCGAGCGCAGCGGCAAGGGAGAAAACGAAGTTTTCGCGCCGTGCCGGAGCCGAGCTGCCTCCTGTTTTATGAAAAAATAGTGAAAGGCGAGCGCAGCGGACGTGGGAGGAAACGAAGTTTTCACACCGTGCCGGATCCGATCCGCCTCCTGTTTTATGAAAAAACAGGAAATCTCGGGGCGTCGCCCCAAGCGTGGGAGGGAGCAGGCAGGAAGGGC
>DCEW01000070.1:5968-13740 GCA_002314265.1 Flavobacteriales bacterium UBA1820 | reverse complement strand
CGCCCTTAACGGGGATGCTTTTTGTTATTGTTTTCTCATTCTTCGAGGGACGAAAGAATCTGCTGCCGGTATTGCGTTACCGCCCGCTCGAAAGTAGCCACCGCCTGCTGCATGTCGGTATAGGGAAGCTGCCCTCCCGCAGCGTTGAGATGTCCGCCCCCGAAAAAGAATTCCCGCGCCATATCGTTGACCGAGAAACGTCCCTTGGAGCGCAGCGACACTTTGATGATGCCCTCGCCCCGGTTTTCCACAAAGATGCACGAAAGGTTGATCCCCCGCATGGTCAGGCCGTAATTGACGAACCCCTCGGTATCGCCCTTGTGAAAACCGCCCCGATCCAGTTCGTCCTGGGTCAGGGTCATGCACACCGCTGCACAATCGGTGTAGAAATGCAGATTGGACAAAGCCTCGCCCAGCAGGATGAGCCGCGAAGGAGCGAAATTCATGTAGATATGCCGGTAGACCTCGTAGTTGTCCACCCCCAGGTCCAGCAGCGAAGCGACGATGCGGTGCGTTCCGGCCGAAGTCTTGGGAAAGGCAAACTGCCCCGAATCGGTCAGAATCCCTGTGTAGAGGCACGTAGCCCCCTCCTTGTCCAAGTGGGGAAGAAGCCCCGTCTTCTCGGCCAAGAGATAGACCATCTCCGAAGTAGCGATGCGCTGCGTGTCGGAATACACGTACCGGGCCGGGATCGCCGGGTCGATGTGGTGGTCCACCAGGATACGCATCGCCGGGCTTTTGGCTACTTCTTCCCCCAAAGCCTCGATGCGGGAAAAGTCGTTGAAATCCAGGCAGAAGATTATGTCGGCCGCAGCAATGGCCCGGGAGCTCTTCTCGCGCGTCCACTCGAAACGCCATACCGTCTTGTCGCCCGGCAGCCATTTGAGAAATCCCGGGTAGTCGTTGGGCGTGATCACTTGGCCGTGATGGCCCGCCCGGTTGAGCATATGGCACAGCCCGAGTGACGAACCGATCGCGTCGCCGTCGGGATTCTTGTGTGTAACGATGACGATATTTTTCCGCCCTTCGGCTAGAAGAAGCGAGAGTTCCTGATAGTCTTTTTCATTCATAGCACTTTGGGGATAGTCGAAGTCAGGCTCCGCAACCCGGAGATACCGAGTCCGTTCGGACTCTTTCTCGATGGGGTTGCCGAACGGGCAGTCTATCCAAACCAAAGATACGAAAATCGCCGGTATGGGAAAGCCTCGCCGGGGATTTTTCCGTCTTCTGTTTATCGGGCGAGCTTTTTTTGCCGTTTTTGGGGCACTTCACCTCTTTTTCCGCCGGTGGGTTGGCTGGCTGCTCGGAGAAAATCTGGACGAGTGCCGGGATTTTGGGATGGGAAGCGTTCCGAGGTTGGTTTGGGAGGCCGGATCATGAGTGGGGGCGGGGCGGGCAAAAAAGAAGCGTCCCGAGGCGAAAGCCTCGGAACGCTCGCTTAAGTTGTTCCGTCGGACGGATTATTCTGCAAGGGCTGCGACTTCGAAATCCAGCGAAGCCACTACGTCGCGGTGCAGACGGATCTTGGCGGTGTATTTGCCGGTAGCTTTGACAGCCCCGCCGGAGATCTGGATGTATTTCTTGTCGATCAGGTGGCCCATCTTGGAGAGCTCCTCGGCCAGGTCGGCCGTGGTGATCGAACCGAAGAGTTTTCCGGTCTTTCCGGCTTTGGCAGCCAAGCGGAGTTCGGCTTTCTTGAGCGTTTCAGCCAGTGCATTGGCTTCTGCTACGATCTTGGCCTCTTTGTGGGCGCGCTGGCGCAGGGTTTCCTCCAGTTGTTTCTTGGCCGAAGGAGTGGCGATGATGGCCATGCCCTGGGGAATGAGGTAGTTGCGTCCGTAGCCGTTCTTGACAGTTACCACGTCGTCTTTGAACCCGAGGTTTTCGACGTCTTTTATCAGTATGATTTCCATGTTGTTTTTCCTCCTGTTTTTACTTCAACATATCGGCTACGTAGGGCAGCAGCGCCAGGTGACGGGCACGCTTGACGGCAGCGGCGATTTTCTTCTGGAACTTGGCAGACGTTCCGGTGAGACGGCGCGGCAGGATCTTGCCCTGTTCGTTGACGAACTTGAGCAGGAAGTCGGCGTCTTTGTAGTCGATGTATTTGATCCCCAGACGTTTGAAACGGCAGTATTTCTTCTGTTTGCCCGATTCGATGGATACGGGGGTCAGGTAGCGCACCTCGCTGGTGCTCTTTTCCTGTGCCTGAGCTTCGGCGTTCTGTTTTTCGATGTTCTCGTTTTCCATTTTCTTACCGGATGGGGATTAAGCGTTGTACTTTTGTTTGAGTTTTTCGCGACGCTGCTGGGCGTAGGCCACGCCATATTTGTCCAGCGCAACGGTCAGGAAACGCATCACGCGTTCGTCGCGGCGGTATTCGGTCTCCAGGCCGGCCACCAGCGAAGACGGTGCGGTAAATTCCATCAGGTGGTAGAAACCGCTCTTTTTGTTGGCGATGGGGTAAGCGAATTTCTTGAGTCCCCAGTTTTCGTAGCTGACTATCTCGCCGCCTGCGGCCACGATGTAGTCCTCGAATTTTTTAACTGCTTCCTTTATCTGATCCTCAGATAAAACGGGATTTAAAATGAAAACAGTCTCGTAATGGTTTGACATTTGAAAAATGTTTTAAATGAATGAATGTTTGATGCTTACGCCTTCGAGAGCGAAAGCGGTGGCAAAGGTAGGCAAAAAAATCGTTTCCGGCAAGTCCTTTCGGGGTAAAAATCCGTTTGTTGTCCTCCTTCCGCAGGGAGCCGCTTGCTTGCGGCAACGCGGGGCAGGGGAGGGGCGTTTTCGTGTGTCCGTTTGTGAAAAAAACAGGGTGAATCATTTTGACAGAGAAGAAAATAAATGTATGTTTATGCATTCGCTTGTGGAGGTGGGGGGAAGTCGTTGCCGGGACGTGTTTTTTGTGTTGCCTTGGCGTGAAACAGGTCGGCAGGGGGGCTTAAGATTTTCTTATTTATCATGTGAGAAACTTTATACAATATACCTGGAAGACGATGAAACTATTTGAAAAATGGGCCTGGGGGTGTCTTTCGGCGTTCTTGTTTTTTTCTTGCGGAGGAAAACAGGAGGTCGAACACACCGGGGCGGCCGAACAGAAGATCGTGGTGGATCTCTCAAAGGCAGGGAAAAGCTATGATCTGAAGAATGAGTTGGATCCATCGGGAGTCGTGATCGTCCCGTTGGAAACACATCGGGAATGTCTTATTGGCCGGATAGAGCGTATTTTTGTCCGGAAAGACCGGATCTTTATTTACGATTCCCAATCAAAAAGTGTCTATTTTTTTGACATGGAGGGGCGTTGTACAGGGAAATTGCATGCCTATGGGGTGGGTCCGGAAGAATACGCCAGTATGACGGATGCATTTGTCGACGAGGAAAATATCTATGTGGCCGATAGCTATCGGAAACAAGTCCAGGTATATGATTTGTCGGGCGAGTATGTGAAAACCATAAAAACGCCGGACTGGTCTTTTTATGGGATCTTTACGACGGAAAGTAGGATATACTACGTGAATATGGGAGCGACTCATCCCGTAGCCGGCAATTATCTGCTGTTTTCTACCGATAAGGACGGGGGGGATTTTCAAAAATACCTTCCGTTCGATCCTTCGATACAGTCCTCCCTTTTGTTTCATCTGCCGTACGCTTATGTCTCGGATGGCAGAACGGGTTTTTTGAACGACAATGTAAAAGACGTATTGTACACGGTGGACGATTCCGGCATTTCCCCTCGATACCAGTTGGATTTTTGCGGGAAAAAATTGCCGGCGGAATACTTTGACCAACCTGCGAGCTATATTCTGAAAAATGGCTTGAAAAACAAGTATATTTTATTTCCCGAGTACATATCCCATGCAGAAGACTACTTGTTTTTTTGTGTGCAGTTGGGGGTGAAGTCCTATACCGTGATCTATGATGTTCGCGAACAGACGACGGTCGCCGCGGAAAAAATATCGGCTTTCCCTTTTGAAAATATCAGTTTGAAGTTTTCGCAAGGGGACAGGATTGTCCATGTGAGGGATGCGTACAGTCTTCTTGCGTCCCGTTCCTTTTTGTTGGAGCAGTTTTCCAAGTATCCCGAGGCTTTGGAGGCAAGTGTGGTGCAACGATACGAGGAAGTATTGTCTACGGTAAAAGAAGAAGACAATCCGGTATTGTTTTTATTCCGTTTGAAAGGAAAAGAATGAAAAGGCAGGTCTTTTCTATCCTCTTGTTCGGGGCGATCGGCGCATGGGATGTCGCTTTGCTACGGTAGCGACCGTCGTGATCGTCTGTCTCTTCCTATCCCGCAAGGAGCATTCGGAGGTTTCCGAAGCATTCTTCGGGGCGATGGCTCGTCGGTGGGGAGAATAAAAACTGCGTACTGCGTTTGGTTTTGCAGGGGAGAATGCGTAAATTAGTCCCTCTTTTGACAGGATACACTAACAAAAAACGATACCGACATGATCGAACTCAAACAACCCAAAGCCATCGAGCCCAACAAGATCTACGCTTACGACGTGGACGGAGTGGTGTATGTGCTTCAGCACCTGCGCAATATCTACGGTTTCAAACCCATCCTGCGCGGATTTGCCTTTTCGGAATACTCCAGCTTCCATTCCCGGGAAGCGATCAAGAACGCCCTGGACGACCATCAGAAAGTGCTGGAATTCGACTCCCAGGCCGACTTCTTCAACCACTACGCCGCTGCCAAGTTGAAAGACCCGGTGGTGAAAGAATAAGAGGCTGAATCCGTCTTTAGGCGACAACAGCACGGCCGCTCGGCGGCAGAAAGACAAAAACCGAGGGGCTTTCCTGAGAAGGAAAGCCCCTCGGTTTTGTTTTGGGAGGCGCGGGGCCTCCTCGGTCGGGGTTAGTCGTCGATGTCGACCAGGTTGAACTTCAGGTCGAAGGTCAGTTCCAAGCCGTTGGACAACTTCACTTCGTAGTCGCGGCTGTCGCGGTCGATCTGCCGAATGGTTGTCTCGGGATAGAGTTCCTGGGCTTTCTGGGCGATCTGTGCCGGAACGATGCCCTTGGGAACGCTTGCATAGCGGCAATCGACATCTTTCCACTGGCCGTCATTGGTAAATTCGACCTTCATGCCGCTGGTAAAGATCACTTCGTAGGTTACTTCCAGGAAGTCGCGTTCGGATTTGGCCAAAGATACCTTTTCATTGGGGAAGTACTGGCGGATGAACTGCTGTGCTTTTTCGGGCAGTTGATCGACCGTGATGGGTTTGTCGTTGTCGGCGTAAGCTACCGGAGCGGAGCAAAGGAACAAGCCAGCGAGGAGAATCATCAGTTTTTTCATGGTTTTTTTCTTTTTTTGGTTGGACAATTGTTTTCTTTTGATGGCACAAAGTTCCGGAGGGATTTTGAAACGGATTTGAAATTTTCGGCCCCCGGGCGAAAAAAATGAATTTTTTTTGTTTTTTCTTCCCTTTTCCTCCTTTTACAGTCCTCCGAGTGCTGCCTGCACCGTTTTTGCACCCCCTTTTTTTATAAGGAGAGGTCATTCCCTTCCGGGGGCGGGGAGGGGCTTCGGTGATACAAATATCGGTTAGCAGAACGCCCTTTCGCAAAAGCCCGGGCGGACGACGGGAACTTTGGAAATGTTCCGCCGGGGGGGAAGAATTCACTTTACAAGGTCGAGGGTGAGACGGGGGCTGGGGGAAAAACTTTGTTTCAGGGCCATGAGACCGAAAAACAATGCCGTCCCTCCAGAAAGCGGTAGGCGATGGGAAGCCCGTAATAGTCCGCAACGGCCTTTACCAGCGCCAGTCCCAGTCCGTTCGAACCTTCTTTCTTGGCGCCTTGGTAGAACCGCTTGAAGACTTGCTCCTGGTCCAAGGGAGCGGCACCCGGGTTGGATACGGTCAGGGTGCGGTTTTCGAGGCGCACTTGCACCTCGGCACCGGGTTCGCTGTGCAGGCAGGCGTTCTTCATCAGGTTGGTTACCAGCACCGAGGCCAGCGACTCGTTCATCTGTACCGGGAAGGTCTCCGGCAGGGAAAGGCTCCAGTGGATGTCTCGCGCGGAGAAAATCTCGCAGTAGAGTTCTTGCTGTTCCCGCACCAGAGAGGCGATGTCTACCGTGGTGCTTTCGGGGAACTGGTGGTTGTCGATCTTGGTGAGCAGCAGCAGGGTTTTGTTCAGGCGGGAGAGGCGCTTGAGCGTGCGCTGCATCTGCAACACTTCGCCCATTTGTTCTTCGGTGAGTTCCGTGTGGTCCAGCAGCCATTCCAGCCGTCCGCTCAGTACGGCCAGCGGGGTTTGCAGTTCGTGGGAGGCGTTGCCGATGAATTGTTTTTGCTGTTGGTACAGAGCTTCGGAGCGATCGACGGCCTGTTGGGCGGCGAGGTTGAGCCGGCGGAACTCCTCGATGTGGGTCCGGTTGGGTACCGGGAGGTTCTTTCCGCCCGGTCGGTAGTCGTCCAGCCACTTCAGCAGGTCGTACAGCGGGCGCATGCTGCGATGGAACACCAGGATCGTGATCCCGATCACGGTAACAAGCAGGACCAGGTACAGAAATATCATCCAGCCGAAGATGGTCGCCAGCAGTTCGTCCTTTTCAAAGGTGGGGGTGGCTACTTTCAGTTCGTAGTACAGCCCATCTTCGTCCTGGAAGAGGGTGGTCATTACCCGGGCGGGTTCGGTTTCTTCCTTTTCGGGGATATAGACTTCGGCATCGTAATACTCCAGCCGGGGATGGGCGCTGGCATAGAGCGAATCTACCGGTGTGATGGAATAGCTGTTGTTCGAGCCTTCGTTGAGTTGGGGTAGGCGTTCCCCGCCCAGCATCCGCTGGATGATCAGCTCCGAGTAGTCCCACAGCGCATCGTCCGTCTCCTCGCGGATCCGCCCCATCAGCGCATAGTAGAACAAACCGGCCCAAAGAGCCAGCAAGGGCAGCAGGACGGCGGAAAGACGCAGGGCGATGCGGAGGATGAGTTTCATGGCAAGGGGAGAAGGTTACGAGGGGGAGTTTTCGATCAGTTTGTACCCGAAGCCGTAGACGGCTTTGATCTCGATGTTCGCTCCGGCTTCGGAGAGTTTGTGGCGCAGGTTTTTCATCTGGGCATAGACGAAATGGAAATTGTCCGCCTGGTCTGCGTGGTCGCCCCAGACGGCTTCGGCCAGTACCGATTTGTCGACCAGGTGTCCCGGACGCTGGAGAAAATAGGCCAGAATGTCGAATTCTTTTTTCAGCAGCGGGACTTCCCGGCCGTCCACCTCGACCCGGAAACTTTCCGGATCGAGGTGGACATTGCCCACGACGATGCCCCGTTGCCCACCGCCGCGGCTGCGCCGGGCCACGCTGCGGATACGGGCCGAGAGTTCCATCAGGTGGAAAGGTTTGGGCAGGTAGTCGTCCGCACCCTGTTCCAGTCCGAGGATCTTGTCCTCGATCGAATCCTTGGCCGAGAGGATGATCACGTTTTCGCGGCGTCCTTGTGCCTTGAGCTCTTTGAGCAGGTCCAGACCGTTGCCGTCGGGCAGCATGATGTCCAGCAGGACGCAGTCGTATTGGTAGGTGCCCAGTTTTTCTTCCGCCTGGGCGTATGTGCCGGCCGTTTCTACCACGTGGCGTTCGCCGGCGAGGGTGCGCTGCATCAGTTCGCGCAGCGAAGGTTCGTCTTCTACGATGAGTATTTTCATACCGAAGGTTGGGCTTTCGAAAGCAAAAATACCGCGAGATTTTGAAAAGAAATGGAAATGAAGCGCTTTTTTCGTTTTCCACGGTTGGAAAAATGCAGAATCTCCCCGGGGGGGGCACC
>DCEW01000070.1:0-5950 GCA_002314265.1 Flavobacteriales bacterium UBA1820 | reverse complement strand
CGGCCGAAAGGCCGCCCCTGCCTGGGGATGAGGCGACAAGGGCACGCTCGTTCTCTGTGAAAGAAGAGTCCCCCCTCGGGAGGCATTTACAGAGCAGCAGCGGAGACGCATCCTTATTTGTAGGAGGCGATCGTACACGTTCTTTGCTTTTGAAAAACTCTTTGCGGGGCATCTGGAGGACGCAGGCCGGGCGAGGCGAAAAGGATCGGCACCCATGCTTTGGGACAGCAGGCAAGGGGAGAGGAATGGATTCCTTCGGTCTTTTTGTCCGGTAACGATGGGCCGGGGAAAAGCGGGGTGTTTGTCGCGGGGCGGGAAAGAGGATTACAACCCGGTCTTCTTTTTCAGCGCGGCCACGTCGCGTTGCAGGCGGGCGAGGATCTGTTCGATCTGTCCCGGTTCGAGGCCCGGTTCGAGAACCGACTGGGCGACGTATGCCGTGAAGGTCCAGACTTCGAGGACTTCTTCCCACGGGAGGTCGTACGGTTCGTACAAGGGATTGGTCGAGACCAGGGTGAGCTTCCCGGCGGGAAAATCGGGGTACACTTTCTTGAAGACGATGCCGTCTTGCCGGGTAACCACGATGGCGAATTGCCCTTTGCGCAGGGTGTTCCAGTCGGGCAGGTACTGTCCCACCACGTACGAGCCTTTTACTACGGGCGGCATGCTGTCTCCATCGACGGGGAAAGCGCGGTATTTGCGCTCGGGCGAGAGGAACGGCAGGCTCATGTGCGGGAGGGAGGCGACGAATTCCGGGTCGGCATACCCGGCGGTGTAACCGGCGCGTGCGGCGGCCGGGACGACTTCGACGTTTTCCAGGTTGTCGGGCGATACGCTGGTGGCCAGGATGCGCAGGTGGCGTCCGGAGAGGTCCGGGGTTTCGCCGCGCTGCATTTCGTCCCACTCGGCCGGGGTGAGGGCGGAGAGGTCCACGCCCAGCAGAGAGTCGATGCGCAGGCCGAAATAGGCGGCAATGCGTCCCAACAGGTCCAGATTGGGTTCGGCCTGGCCGTTCTCGTAGGCCGAAAGCGTGGTGCGCTTCAGGTCGAGTTCCAGGGCAAGGATGTCCTGCGAGAGACCTTTCCGGTGGCGGAGCAGTTTGAGGTTGGCGGCGAATCTCGACATGTGGGGATGGGTTTTCGGGTCAAAGATAGTACTTTTTCTCCCCGGTGGCAAATGCCCGTCCTCCTCCGGATGGATGTTTTGAAAAGGGAAAAAAAGAGGCTGTTGGTCGTCGGAAAATCCCTGTCGGTCGATTTTTTTTTCTCCGGAAAGCAGGAGGGTTTATCTTTGTCCTTGAACGCATTTGAAAAAGAATAGAAAAGATGAAAACGAGAAATATCCTGTGGATGGTCTTCTGGGTGGTACTGGGTTCGACCGGAGCGTCGGCGCAAGACTGGAAATCGATATTGGGCGACGTACTTCAGCAGACGGTAGGCGGGCAGACGCTATCCGAGCAGGCGGTGATCGGCCAGTGGGAGTATGCGAGCCCGTATTGCTGCCTGGAGAGCGATGACCTCTTGGCCAAGGCCGGAGGACAGGTGGCCGCGAACCAGGTGGAGTCCCGTTTGGAATCCGTGTACCGAACCTTGGGCATGGAGCATTTCTCCTGTTCGTTCGCCGCGGAGGGGGAGTGTTCCTTCGGATACAAGGGAAAGGACATCGCGGGAACTTATACCCTCGATACGGACAGCGGCATGATGACGATCACCCTCTCGAAAACCCCGGCGACGATCCGGGCGCAAGTCTCCGTCTCGGGCGATACGCTGTCGATGGCTTTCGAAGCCGACCGGCTCATTTCGGTGCTGAAGTCCCTGACCGATCTGGCGGCCGGGATCAGTTCCCAGGCGGAGCTCATCGGTTCGCTGGTGGAGAACTACGATGGGTTGTGGTTGGGCTTCGAGCTGCAGAGGCAGTGAAGGACTGCGTATTTTGATGAAAAGAACGATTCGTTTTTAGCGATAGGAGTTTTTTTTCGTGTGTGTAAGTTTTGATGCGTGTTTTTAGTTGTTTATTTATCTGAGCAAAGCGTTCAAGCGCAAAACGGGGGCNNGCCCCCGTTTTGCGCTTGAACGCCCGTGAGGGAGATCACTTGCCCTTTTCGAGCAGTTCGACGATCTTCTTGTGTACGTCGATATTTTCCTGTACTCCCTGGAAATCCTGCGAATGGGGACCGTAGGCATAGAGCGGCACCATGACGCCCGTATGGTGCGAAACGGTGTAGATTGCTTGGACTTTGTTCTGGTCGTAGTCGCCCTCGGGGATCGTCATACCGCCCGTTTCGTGGTCGGCCGTGATGATCACCAGCGTCTGCCCGTCCTGATCGGCAAATTTCAAGGCCTCGCTCACCGCCTTGTCGAAGTCGATGACTTCCGTAACGGTGTACTTCACATCGTTGTTGTGGCAGCCCCAGTCTATCTGGGCACCCTCGGCCATCAGGAAAAAGCCCTTCTTGGACTTCCCGTTGAGGAATTCGATGGCCTGGCGCACGGTAGCCGGCAGGAAGTCGCCCCGGCCGTTCATCACGGGCTGTACATCGGCATCCTTGGTGATCACCCCGATGCGTGCCGCGGAAAGGTTGTCCTGAATCTGGTTGTAGTCGTTCAGGATGGTAAATCCGGCTTTTTTCAATTCGGCGATTTGCTCCGGAGCGTATTTTTCCCACAGGGATTCGCATCCGGCGGCGAACAGGTCGAGCTTGGAGAGCGGCAGCTGGCTCAGGATGTCGGCCGTAGCGCCCCGTTTGGCTACATGGGCGTAGAAGACCGAAGGAGTAGCGCCGGAGATGTTGTCCGTAGAGATCACGCCCGTGGCGATGCCTTTCGGGGAGAGTTTTTCCGGAATGTTGGCCGCCGGTTTCTCATCCGGGGTCATGCCCACAAAACCGTTGGTGGTCTTTACTCCGCAGGCATACGTGGTGCCTGCTGCTGCGCTGTCGGTGGTGAAATGCGAAGCCGAGTAGGTGCGTACGAAGCCCAGTCGTTTGAGTTTGAGGATAGCCAGGTCGTTCCCGTTGGCATAGTATCCCGAAACGGCCTGTGCCATGCCCATGCCGTCGCCGATGAGCAGGATCACGTTTTTGACCTTGCCGTTCGTTCCGTCGCTCTTGAAGGTAGGCGTGTACGGGGTGTAGGTAAAGTCGTTGGCGTACGTGTCGGGGACTTTGTCCGCCACTTTTTCCGTGGAATTTTCGTCCGCTTTTTTGTTTTCGGCCGCGGGCGTGCCTTTTTCCTGTGCCCAGGCCAGCGAGAAACTCATCAGCAGGGCAGAGAAAAGCAACAATGTCTTTTTCATGGTATTGAATGGTTTTATTTAGTGTTCTCCTTTATGACCTCGTCCAAGTGGCGGAATACGCAGCCCGCATCGACGTTGCCCCCCGAGAGGATGATGCCCACCTTCGCCCCGGAAAAGATCCCTTCGTTGTGCAGCACGGCGGCCAGCGGCACGGCCGAGGAAGGCTCAATGAGGATTTTCATCCGTTCCCACACCCATTGCATCGCTTGGACGATCTCGTGTTCTTCCACCAGCAGGATGTCTTTCAGGTAGCGGGACAAGGTGTAGAGGGTCTTGTCGCCCAGGCTCGTGCGCAGACCGTCCGCAATGGTGCGCGGCGGGAAAGCCTTTTGCACGCTCCCCTTGTGCAGCGACAGGTAGGCGTCTCCAGCCAGGAGCGGTTCGGCGCCGAAAGCCGCGCAACGGGGCGCGTAAGCGGCGGCGGCCATCGCCGTACCGGACATCAGGCCGCCGCCGCCCACCGGCGCCAGGATGAAGTCCAGGTCCGGAACCTCTTCCAACAGCTCGGCCGCTGCCGTTCCCTGTCCGTAGATGACATTCCAGTCGTTGTACGGATGGAGAAAGGTAGCGCCTTTTTCCCGGACGACCTCTTCGACGGCCGCTTCCCGGGCCGCTTGGGTCGAAGGGCATTCGATCACGGTGGCTCCATAGCCCTTCACCGCGTCTTTTTTCACCTGCGGAGCATTTTCGGGCATCACGATGTAGGCCGGCACGCCCAGCAGTTTGGCCGAGAGGGCGACCGCCTGCGCGAAATTGCCCGACGAATGGGTTGCCAATCCCCGGGCGAGGGCTTCTTGCGGCAGGTTCAGCGCCGCGTTGATCGCTCCGCGCATCTTGAAAGCGCCGATCTTCTGGAAGTTTTCACACTTGAAGAACAGGCGGCACCCGGCCTCCGCGTCGAGGGTCGAGCAGGTCAGCACCGGCGTGCGGTGGATGTACGGGGCAATGCGTTTTCGAAGGGCTTCCCAGGCGGGAAGGTCGAGTTGCGAACGCTGCGCGAAATCTTCGTTTTCCATATCCGGAAAGAGGTTTTGTAAATCCGGGTAAAGGTAAGGCTTCTCGGCGGGAAAAACTTCTCCGGAACTTGAAAAAATGGAGGCTGGAAAGTAAAAAAAACGCAAATTTTTGGAAAAAACGGCCGATGTCCCGGGAAAACAAGTGCCGCTTTGCCTTCGGACGCTTGCACGGATCGAAAACAGCCCGGGGTTGAGCTTACGGGCTGGGCGCAAAGGAGAAGGGGGGAGGGGATCAGATCTTCAGAAAATCCTTGATCCACACCGACTGCTCCCCGAACACCCGGTCGGCGATCGCGGCTTTGTCCTCCCAGGGGGCGTCGCACTGTCCGACACCTCCCGAGGTATCCATGATCCACATTCGGTCGGCAAAGGCAAAGGCCAGGTCGAGGTCGTGGGTGGAGAGCAGGAGTGTTTTGCCGTTTTCGTGGGCCAGACGCTGCAACACCGACATGATCTCCACCCGGGCGGAGAGGTCGAGAAACGAGAGCGGCTCGTCCAGCACGATGAGTTCGGTGTCCTGTGCCAATGCTTTGGCGATCATTACTTTCTGCCGCTGTCCGTCGCTGATGCGCGCCATGGTCCGCTCGGCCAGCGGGGCGATCCCGACCGTCCGCATCGCTTGTTCGACTTCTTGCCGGTCCTGCGCGTCCAGGCGGGCGAAGCAGTCGCAGTAGGGGTAGCGTCCCGTTTCGATCGTTTGCCGGACGGTCAGGTAGTGTATTTCGCCCAGGATTTCGGTCAGCACTACGCCCAGGGTGCGGGAGAGTTGCCGTTGGGAATACTCCTGCAGAGGGCGCCCGAGGAGTTCGACATGGCCGGCCTTCGGCGGGAGAAAACCGCAAAGGGTGCGCAGCAGCGTCGATTTTCCGGCTCCGTTGCGTCCCACCAGACAGGTAAGGGTGCCCGGGGTCAGGTCCACTTCGATGTGTTCCCGCACCGGAAGGCCGTGCCGGTAGCCGATGCTTAAGTCGCGGGTGGCGAGGATCGGTGTGTGTGCGTGGGCAGGGGAGGTCATGTCGGGATCAGTTTTTGGCAGTCGAGTTTTTCAGTACGGCCAGGATGACGATCGGAGCGCCGATGAGCGAAGTAACGGCGTTGATGGGCAGCATGTACCCGAAGATGGCCTGTTTGGAGATTAGCGCACACAGCAGCGTGATAGCCGCTCCGGCGAGCACCGTCAGGGGTAGCAGTACCCTTCGGTCGGCACTGCGGGTGGTATAGCGTACGATGTGCGGCACGGCCAGCCCGACGAAGGCAATGGGACCGCAGTAGGCCGTTACCGCCCCGGTGAGCAGCGCCGAGAGCAGGATGATGGCTCTGCGGGCGCGCGGGATGTCGATGCCCAGGTTGCGGGCGTAGTTCTCGCCCAGCAGCAGGGCGTTGAAGGTGCGGATCAGCAGGAACGAGGCAGCCATCCCTACGATGCACACCGCCAGGAAGATGTAGAAAAACCCGTCGGTCATGGCCCGGGAAAAGCTCCCCTGGCTCCAGAGGATAAAGGCGAAGTTGGCATCTTTGTTGCCCGAAAACTGCAGTACCGATACCAGTGCCGAAGCCAGGTATCCTACCATGATGCCTGTGATCAGCAGTGCCGTGTTGCCCACCATGCGCCGCGAGACGGCCAGCAGAAAGACCAGCAC
>DCEW01000105.1 GCA_002314265.1 Flavobacteriales bacterium UBA1820 | reverse complement strand
GGGCGTCCATAAGGACGCCCGCCTTTTTTGCCCGCCGAAGCTTGCCCGCACACCGCCTGCACGGCCCATGCGCACAAACCTCCGCCTTATTTCTTTTCAGCAGGATGACCGCCTACGAAATCTTTCAAATAATACGGCTCGAAGTAGGCCACGTCCTCCCAGCGACGTTCACGCAAACGGGACAACGCCTCCGTTCCCATCGCGAGAGCCGAAGGGAACACCCCCGGAAGGAACGAAAAATTCTCCTCGCCGAGCAAATCCCGGCACTTGTCCATCCCGTCCCCGAAGAAGCAAGCCATCTTTCCCGTTTGGGAAAGGGACGCATACGCCCCCGGACGGACGATGAGCGCCTCCACCGGAGAAACCTCCTGCAAATCCCGATCGTACACCGCGGTATAGACCTCCATCCTTCGGGCGTCGAGCATCGGCACCAGATAGTCTGCCGAGGTCTTCTCCCGGGCAATGCGCGCCATAATCGCCAGAGTACCTACCGACAGCAAGGGGATCTCCAACGCATAGGCCAAGCCCTTGGCTGCCGACACGCCGATACGCAGGCCCGTGTACGAGCCCGGTCCCCGGCTCACCGCTACGGCAGAAAGTTCCCGGGGAGAAATCCCTCCCTGGGCGAGCACCTGGCGGATGAATACGTGCAGTTTCTCTCCGTGCGAATATCCGCCGTCGTTGCTTTCCAGGGAAGCGATTGGTTCGTCCCCATCAAAAAGTGCTACCGAACAATTCGTGGTAGCCGTCTCGAGACAAAGTATTTTTTCCATCGTTTCTTCTCTGTAACACCCGGCTGTCTTTCCCGGGTCGGGCCGCACCGGAAGACCTCGTATCCCACGAGCGCCTTGCTTCTTTTCCTACTCCGGGTCCTCCTTTTCTCTTCCGTTCCTTCTCCTGCCCCCGCTCTCTTTTCGGCTCCGGCGCGCTCCCTCTGCCCTTTTTCCCCCCCCGGGTCTCTCGGCGGAAGGACAGGCAGACAGGCTTACTTGCCGGCCAAAGCTTCCGCTGCGCTGACGATCTCGATGATCTGGTTGGTAATGGAGGCCTGGCGGGCGTTGTTGTACTGGAGGGTGAGTTGCTCCTTGAGTTCCTTGGCGTTGTCCGAAGCCTGACTCATGGCTGTCATCCGGGCACCGTGTTCCGAGGCGAGGCTGTCGCGCAGGATACGGAAAAACTGCAGGCGAAGGCTCTGGGGGAGGAGGTTCTCGACGATAGAGCGGCTATCGGGTTCGAGGATAAAATCGGTATGGGCGGCGGCCGTTTCCGTGCCCGTCTGCAGGGTCATGGGCAGAAACTCTTCGCGGGTAAGCACCTGGGTGGCTGCATTTTTGAAGCGGTTGTACACGATCTCCACCCGGTCGTACACCCCGGCGGCGAAATCGTCCATGATCTTCTGGGCGATCTGGGCCGTAGCGGCATAGGTCAGGTTGTCGTACACCGCGCTGTAATCGGCCGAAACGGTGCAATAGCGCGAGAGGAGTTCCCGGCCTTTGGACCCGATGGTCGCTATGTCCACCTGCGCCGAAGCAAAGGGCCCGGCGAGCAGGCTGCGCACCCGCTTGACCACATTGGCATTGAACGCCCCGCAAAGTCCCTTGTTGGACGTTACGGCCACAAGGAGGACCTTTTTCTCGGGCCTTACAGTGGTATAAGGACTGTTTACTTCTCCTGCTTCGAGCGAAGCTCCGACCCGGGCCAAAATCCCGGAGAGAGCCTCGGAATAGGGGCGCATTTTGACGATCGCCACAGAAGCATGGCGGAACTTGGCCGCCGAAACCATCTTCATGGCCTGGGTGATCTTCATGTTCGAGCTCACCGAAGCAATGCGCAACCGTATTTCTTTCAGATTTGCCATTTTACTATTCGTGGGGGACTTGTCTCCCCGTTTGTTCTTCTTTACAATTCATACTCGTACACGTACACCTGCTCGAAATCCAAGCGAGGATTGTACGCATACATTTTCCGCCGCTGCGGATCGACCCACACGGTGGTTGCCTCTTTCTTGTCCAATTCGAACTTGGATACCGGATTCATCTGCCAGTCGTACACCCGGATCTCATTGCCAAGGACCTGCTCCGAATCATCCTCGCCGTCCGATGGGGAATATACCGTCGTCTGCAAAAACAGATAGTCGTCGGTAGCCGCGATGAGTTCGGGATTCGATACATTATCCCAATCGATTGAAGAGACATCCACACTCCGTATCCGATCGAGGGACAGCGTATCGCCGTAGGTATGCTCCAAGTTCATCTTCCCGTCCTCTCCCACGCGGTACACCAGCATATTGCGCGTATCGGGATACCACACGGCCAACCGATCGCCCCAAGCCTTATACTGAGGCTTATTGTACGATATGGAGGTCGTATAGATCATGTTGCCTTCCCGGCGCATGTCCACATACGTTTTGGAAAAGCACTGCAGGGAATCGGCCAGGGACAAACTGTCGCCTATGGTAAACGAAAACTGGTGGGTATCCACCCCTTCGGTCGTCTCCTCGACTCCCGCCCTATAGTCGCACACCAGGATCCGGTTGTCGAACACCTGCCCGAAATACACCGAACGGGATGTCCCGTTTCTCACCGTGCGCAATTTTTGCAAGCGACCGTCCTTGTCGCCGAACTGCATCAACGACTGGCGCGCGGGTTCGCTCACCCAAAACGTCCCGTCGGCATTGTTGGTTCCCTGTAAAAACCCGTACAGCAGATCGTCCGGCCCGCCGCCCTTGGAAAACGAACTGTCAACAAACGTCCAATCCGGCAAACGATAGCGGAACACCACCTTGGAGGTCATTCGGCTGACCAATACGGCATAGTCGCCGTATATCCCGCCCCAGGAAGGTTGCAACACCTCTTCGATAGCAATACTGTCCGCCACGAGAGTCTTCACCGGAGGGAAGCCTTCGGCGTCTTTCTTCGCGCCGCCGCCGCACGCTCCCACTGCCAGGAGAGCCGCCATACAGAATGGGATCAGTCGTTTTTCCATCGTTCCAAAGTTTTAGGAGTAGTAGTATATCGTCATAGCGTATAGTCGTACACGTACACCTGCTCGAAATCCACTTGCGGGTCGTACGCATAGATTTTTCTCCGAAGGAGATCTATCCGCACATCCGATGCCGAGGGATGGTCGGGCAGCAGCTTTGCCACAGGGCGGAACTGCCAGTCGTACACTTTTATCACGACGGACTTCACCGGGGGATAGGTCCCCTCGGGCAAATCCTGGTGAGGGGTTTCCCGTTCCTTTTCCAGAAAATACAGATGGTCCCGGTCGGCTGCGATGAGCGAAAAATCGTCCGGAACAAAATCCGGATGAGCCTCTACGTAGGCATCGACCGCTTCTTGGGTCAAAGGAACCTCTCCGTACACCCCCTCCTCGGTCAGACGCCCGTCTGTTCCGATGCGATATACCGCCAGGTTCTTCGTACCCGGATACCACACCGCCAGCCGGTCGGCAGCGCCGGCCATTTGCCCGGCATTGTACGTCAGCACACGCACACTCTGTATCTGTCCGTTCGCCTGCTGGATGTCTATCTTCCGCTGGGCATACCCCGGCACGGAATCCAACGCCACCAATGTATCGGCCAAAACAGCCGTGCGAATGTGCGCCTCCCGCTCGCCTTCCTGGGTGGAATACGCCACGAGCGTATCGCCGAACACCACGCTTTGCTGCCCCACGGCATACCTTCCCCGGACGGTCTTTTCCAATGACCCATCGCCCTGTACTGCGATGCGGGCCATCCGCTCTTTTATCCCGTCGCCGATCCAAAAAGCCGAAGAACGGGGGTCGTTCCCCTCCAAGAGGGAAACATACTGGCCGAAATCGTCCGGTCCTTCACCCAAAGAGAAGGTCGTATCGACAAAGGTCCACTCGGGCAACCGGTAGCGGAACAAGACTTTTTCGGTCTGCGGGCTGAAGATCACCGCGTAATCGCCGTAAAGGTTCCAGCCGCTCACCGACAAGACCTGCTCGATGGCTACGCTGTCCGCCACGAGGGTTTCCGCCGGAGGGAACCCCTCGGCGTCTTTCCCGCCACGGTCGCCGCAGGAAACAGCCAGCAGCCCAGCCAGAGCTGCGCCGAAAAATACGGATGCCTTTTTTATCCTCCTGTCTTTTTCCATTTCCATCCTTTTTACCTCACTTCCTGTCTTTCTCTCTCTCTGTCTTTTTCTCTCGCCATCGGCCAATGGTCGCCTTACAACTTATACTTGTACACGTACACCTGCTCGAAGTCCACCCGAGGATCGTACGCATAGATGAGTTGGCGCGCCACATCGATCCGGAGCTGGGTAGCCGTAGGCTTTTCGAGCAAAAAACGCCGAACGGGCTGCAGCTTCCAGTCGTACACCTTGACCTCCACGCCGACAGGTGTGAGCATGTTGTACGGCGTTATTTCCCCCTCCGGGTCCTCGTATTTCACCTTGCACATGTAAATATGGTCGGAAGATACCGCCAGGGGTCTTCCGGGGCTGTTGTCGTCGTCCTGCTGGCCTTTGAAATCGAAGGTAGCTACCTTTTCCTCCGTAAGCGGTTCGCCGAAAGAGCCCTCCAACTCGAGCCGTGCGTCCTGCCCGATGCGGTACACCAACAGGCTGCGCGTGCCGGAATACCACACCGCCACCCGGTCGCCCGTGACGAAAACCTCGGGGTAATTGTACGACAGGGTCCGTTTCATCACCCCGTTTTTCGTCGGAGTGGAGGTGATGTCGTTGCGGGAGAAACACAGCAGCGAATCCACCGTGCGAAGACTGTCGCCCTCCAGAAGGGTGGACAACAGGTAATTCTTTTCGGTAGTGAAATCCATCACCACGTGAAGCAGGAGCGTATCGCCGCAAACCGTGCCGTTGAACAACCAACTGTCCTCCTGTCCGAACACTTCCCGCGTTCTGACCAATCCGCCCTCTTCCGGATGGTATTCATCCAGTTTCTTGCGGGCCGACTGTGCCAACCACAGCTCGTTGCCCGGATCGGAAGTGGACAACAGGGACGGGCGCAACACATCGTCCGGGCCTTGCCCTTCGACCAACGACGAATCGAGGAATGTCCAGTCCGGCAACCGGTAACGGAAGATCACTTTTCCGCTCCGGAGAGAATAGATCGCAGCATAATCCTCGCGCAGGATCATGTTCTGTACGTTCAGGATCTGCTCGATGGCTACGCTGTCCGCCGCGAGGGCCTTGGCCGGGGGAAATCCCTCGGCGTCTTTCTCGCCGCTACCGCCGCACGCCCCCACTGCCAGGGCTGCCGCTACACAGAATGGGATCAGTCTCTTTTTCATCGCTTCAAGGGTTTTATGGGTACTTTATATGGAGATCTTTATCGCGCATAGTCGTACACACACCGGCTCGACTTCCCATCCCGTTCCACCCAACCGCTCTTCGCCCCCGTTCCCGGAGCCTCAAGCCATCATATCCTGCGAAACTGCCTCGGCCGCTTTCTTGAGTGCCTCCTGCTCCTTTTCGGTCAGGATGCCTTTCGAAAGCGTCTCCAGCGTATCCGCATAGCGGGAACGAAGCTCGTCGAGGTATTTCCCTTCCCACTCGCTCGCCCGATCTACCGGGATCGAACGCAGCAGGTTCTGCGTACCGGCATAGATCACAGCGATCTCTTCCTGTACCGGCATCGGGGTGTTCTTGCCCTGTTTGAGCAATTCTACGTTGCGGCGCCCCTTGTCGATGACGCTCTGGGTGGCTGCGTCGAGGTCGGAACCGAACTTGACGAAGGCTTCCAGGTCGCGGTATTCCGCCTGGTCGGTACGCAGAGGTCCGGCCGTTTTCTTCATGGCTTTCAACTGAGCGTTTCCTCCTACGCGCGAAACGGAGATACCGACGTTGATGGCCGGCCGCACGCCCGAGTTGAACAATTCGCTCTCCAGGAAGATCTGTCCGTCGGTGATCGAGATGACGTTGGTCGGGATATAGGCCGCCACGTCACCCGCCTGAGTCTCGATGATCGGCAGGGCGGTCAACGAACCGCCTCCCTTGACCTTGCCCTTCATCGAAGCCGGAAGGTCGTTCATCTGGGCCGCAATCGTATCGTCCTGAATGATCTTGGCCGCACGCTCCAGCAGACGGGAATGCAGGTAGAAAATATCGCCCGGATAGGCCTCACGTCCCGGCGGACGGCGCAGCAGCAGCGACACCTCACGGTAAGCAACGGCCTGCTTGGACAAGTCGTCGTACACGATCAGCGCAGGCAACCCCCGGTCGCGGTAATACTCGCCGATGGCCGCACCGGCCATCGGCGCCAGGTACTGCATGGCAGCCGGGTCGGACGAATTGGCCGCCACGATGGTCGTGTAGGCCATCGCGCCGTTGTCCTCGAGAGTTTTGTAGAGCTGAGCCACCGTCGAAGCCTTCTGCCCGCAGGCCACATAGATGCAGTACACGGGATGCCCGGCCTCGTAATTGGCCTTCTGGTTGATAATGGTATCGATGGCGATGGTCGATTTTCCCGTCTGACGGTCACCGATGATCAGCTCGCGCTGCCCGCGACCGATGGGGATCATCGCGTCGATGGCCTTAATACCGGTTTGCAGCGGTTCATTGACCGGCTGGCGGAAGATAACCCCCGGAGCTTTGCGCTCGATGGGCATTTCGACCAGTTCGCCCGTGATCTCCCCTTTGCCGTCGATGGGATAGCCCAAGGTATTGACCACACGGCCGAGCATGCCTTCGCCCACCAGAATGGACGACACGCGCCCGGTACGATACGCCTTCGAACCTTCGATAATTTCTTCGTAAGGTCCCATAAACACCACGCCGACGCTCGAAGGATCGAGGTTCAGGGCAATGGCTTCCGTGCCGTTCTCAAAACGGATGATCTCGCCCAGACGCGCCTGACTGAGGCCATACACCTGAGCGATCCCGTCGCCGATCTCCAACACGATGCCTTCCTCGCGGGCTTCTACCTGCCCGCCGGCCTTGGCCAGTTCGTCTTTCAGTATCGCGGAGACTTCCGCCGGATTGATACTTGCCATATTTTTTGTTTTATATATTTATTCCGCGGTTACAAATACTTCTTTTTCAATTCTTCCAGCCGTCCCGAAAGGCTGCCGTCCCAAACCACGTCGCCTACCTTGACACGTACCCCGCCCAAAAGAGACGGATCGAGGCGGGTGTGCAGGACGATCTGTTCGGCTCCGGTGAGTGCCTTCAGCCGCACGGAAAGTTCCTCGATCTGCCCGGGTGTCATCTCCACGGCCGAAACAGCCTCCGCATGGCGGATGCCCCGGATGCCCTCGTACAATACGCCTACCTGACGCAGGATCTCGGGGAGGAACTCCGCCCGCCCCTTGCCGATGACAAAACGGACGAACTCCTGCGCCTCTGCGGGAACTCCATGTCCCAACACCCGGGACAAGGCTTCCGCTTTGTCCGAAGCGGGGATCAACGGCGAGACCAACACCTGACGCGCTTCGGGGCTGGCGTCGAAAAATCCGGCCGCTGCCTTCGACCCTTCGACCGCCTGTTCCAGTTGCCCGCGCGAAAGTGCCAATTCGATATACGCCTTGGCATAACGGATCGCTAATGTGGTATCTTTCATACTGACACGAAGACGATTACAGGGTTACCTCTTCGATCGATTTCTCGATCGACTTGCGTTGGGCGTCGGCATCCTTGAGTTCCTCGCCCAGCACCTTTTCGGCCAGAGTAACGGATATGCCGGCCAAATCGCGCCGCAGGTCGTCCTTGGCACGTTGTTTTTCCCGCTCGATCATCGTGTGGGCGTCGTCCAGAATGGAGGCCGCCTGAACGCCGGCTTCCTGACGGGCCTGTTCGAGGATGCTGTCACGCTCCTTGCGCGCCTGGCCGACGATCTCTTCGCGTTCCTTGCGCGCCTGACGGAGGATCTGCTGGCTTTCGGCCTTCACTCCGGAGAGTTCCTCGCGTGCCTGACGTGCCTTTTCCAACGACTCGGCAATGTGCTTGTCGCGTGCATCGAGCATCGAGAGGATAGGCTTCCAGGCAAATTTGGTCAGAATGGCCACCGCGATCAGGAAGAAGAGCGAATTCCAAACGATCAATCCCAGTCCGGGTAAAAGTAAATCCATACGATATTTCTTTTTTATATGTTTTCGAACTACTTCGTTGTTTTTTCCGATCGAAAAAAGCACCGCCCGCCCGAAGCAACCCTTCGGGCGGCGGCACATTTCCTTAAAGGCTCATCAGGGATACCACCACGCCGAAAAGCGCCGTAGCTTCCACCAACGCTGCGGTAAGCAGCATGGCCGTCTGAATCTTGCTGGTAGCCTCCGGCTGACGGGCGATGCCCTCCACGGCGGAGGATCCGATGCGTCCGATGCCGATGCCTGCGCCGATGGCGCAAAGGCCTGCTCCGATAGCTGCTAATGTCATAATGTGAATGTATTAAAGGTTAATAAAACGTTTTCTTTCATTTCTCGTCTTTCTCCCGCCCGTTCAATCGTCATGCTCGGCCGAAACACGCGCCGCTCCGATGTAGATCGAGGTGAGCAAAGTAAAGATATACGCCTGAATGACAGCCACCAGGATCTCGATAAAGGTCATAAACACCACGAAGATCCCCGAAGCCGGCACGATGGCCCACATCTTGAACACAAAGATGAGCATCAGCAGGCTCAAGATGGTGATATGCCCGCCCAGGATGCTGGCGAACAGACGGATGGTCAACGCAAACGGTTTTGTAAACAGTCCCAGGAACTCCACCGGCGCCAGGATGATCATGATGGGTTTCGGCACTCCGGGTACGGACACGATCTCTTTCCAATATTCTTTGGTACCGCTCACCTGCACGATGACAAAAGTGAAAAAGGCCAGCGGCAACGAGAACGAGGTATTGCCCGACACATTGGCTCCGAAGGGGAAGAACGGGATCAGCCCCAGCAGGTTGGCAAAGAGAATGAAAAAGAACAGCGTAAGCAGATACGGAGTGTAGCGTCGATAGAGCTCTTCGCCCACATTGGGACGGATCACCTCATCGCGCAGGTACACCACCAAGGGCTCGAACACCCGGGCGATCCCCCGGGGCACTTTGTCCACATTCTCTTTCCGGCGGTAGAAACGCCCCATCGTCAGAAAGACGGCAAACAGGAGAATCATTACCATGGTGAGGGTCACCATATTCTTGGTAAAGGACATGTCGAACGGTTTGCCGTTGGTGATGTTCCCCTGCGCGTCGTAAGTAAGGTACGTCCCGTCGGCCGAAGGGGTATCCGAAGCGTAATAGATCGTCTCGTTGTTCATCACAAAACGACGTCCTGCACGTTCCACCACGACCTTTCCGCTGTTATCGTGGTGAAATGCCGAGGAGAGAAACACACTCACCCCGCCCTGCCCGAAGAGGATCACCGGCAGCGGCACCGCCACCGCATGTCCATCCACATCGGCAATGTGGAACGAATGCGCATCCTTGACATGCGCCATGATAAAGGATTGCTGGTCGAATTCCTCCTCGGCTGCCTGCTGCGATGCCGCCCGCGCCGAAAAGCACGACAAGAGTACCGCCATCACTACCGGGAGTATCCTTTTGTTCCTTGAGATTCGCATATTTTTTCTTCTTGCATCTGCCGCCGCAAGGCGGTTTTTTCGACTGTCAAAGTTAGTTTTTTTTCCGCAAAAACCAAGATCGCCTCCGCGGGCATTTGCCTATCCCGAATGTTCGTTTTTCCGCGCCGCCCATACGCTCCAGACCAGATAATACATCATGGACAACAAGTAAAAAAACAGTACGCAAAGCACCAAAGCGATGCGTTGTTGCTTGGTTTCCAGACACAAGTAAGCTACCGGGAGGATCACCGCCAAAACGCCTGCCGCCCGCACGCCCGCCCCGGACAAATAGCGGTTCAAGGACGGGCTGCCCGCTTTTTCCCGTCGAGAAAAAGAAACGAGAAACGAAATCCCGAACACAACAAAAAGAATGACAGAAAGTTGCCATGGCCGATAAAAAATATCCGGAGCCGGGATCGGCCAATGACACCACACCAGGGAAAAGATCCCTGCGAAAACAGCCATAAATAGCGCATATCCGAACAGAAAAAACGCCTTTGAGGTTTTCATCACTCCTCCTCCTGTTTCCTTTTTTGCTGCTCCATCCGACGGTTAAGGCGATTCATTTCCTGCAACGACTTGTACAGGGTAAGCAACGACAAGGCGACCCCCGCCACCGAACACAGCACCGACCACAAGGGCAACGTACCGTATTTCCCGTCCAGCCAATACCCGAGCCAGCCTCCGCCGCCGATCAGCACGATCATCTGGAAGGCTATGCCGGAATACCGCGCATAGGCATGCACGAACTCCTTGGCCCGCAAAGCCTTTTGCTCGGGAGTAAGGGTTTCTTTCTTTCTTTCCTCCTTGAAAGCCGTCATATCCGTTTCTCCTCTTTTTTATCTGCGCTTTTATTGCCTCCGGGGGAAATCGCCGCGCAGCCCCTGCCGCAGACAGAAAGCCGCTATTCGCCCTCTTTTCTCATCCGGCACGACTCAACGTCGAACACCGCACCCAGCTCTACCGACAGTTTCCCGGTCGTTACCTGACCCGATACCCGGCCGGTCTTTTTGACCGACAGGACTTCCGAGGCATTCACCGTACCGTTGAGCGCACCCTCGACATCGATACTGAGGCATTGCACCGTACCGTCCAGACGGCCGTCCACCCCGATGACAATGCGGCCGCTGGTGGTGATCGTACCTTCGAAGCGTCCGTCGATGCGGAAATCCCCGTCCGAGACAATATCGCCCTTGAAGGCCGTCCCTTTCGACATTTTGTTCAGATCCGACAGGGCGGAACTGTTTTCCCCGTTTTTATTACTGCTCATCATGCGCAAATGTATTCTGTATAAAATGTTAGGCTTCAAAGTTAGGGATTTTCCACCAAAGAAACTCGCCCTCGTTAAGCTAAATCCATGCTAAAAAACCGCTTCTTGTCCGCCCCTTTCGCATCCTCCTTTTCGCCCCTTCGCCTGCCTCCTCCGAGGCCGCACAAAAAACTACTCGACCCCGGGAGCATCTTCCGCCGACGCCGCAAACAAGTCCGGACGGCGGCTCCGGGTGCGCTCCAGAGCTTGTTCCATCCGCCAGGCCGCGATACGGGCATGATCGCCGCTGAGCAACACCTGGGGGACTTTCATCCCCTTGTATTCCGCCGGGCGGGTGTACACCGGCGGGGAGAGCAACCCATCCTGGAAACTGTCCGAAAGAGCCGATTGTTCGTCGCCCAGCACCCCAGGGATGAGCCGGACGATGCTGTCGGCCACCAGCGCAGCCGGAAGTTCGCCGCCCGAAACCACATAATCGCCCACCGACACCTCGGCCGTAACATGAAGCTGCCGCACCCGTTCGTCCACGCCTTTGTAGTGGCCGCACAGCAGGATCAGGTTTTCTTTCAAGGAATACGCATTGGCTTGCGCCTGGTCCCACTGCACTCCGTCAGGGGTCATGTAGATCACCTCGTCGTAATGCCGCTCGGCTTTCAGGGTGGAAAGACAGCGGTCGATCGGCTCGGCCATCATCACCATCCCCGCTCCGCCGCCGAAAGGATAGTCGTCCGTACGGCGGTAGCGGTCGTACGCATAATCGTGCAGATTGTGAATATGCAAGTCCAGATAGCCCTTGTCCCGGGCGCGTTTCATGATGGACTCTTCGAACGCTCCGGCCAACAGGTCGGGCACACAGGATACGATGTCTATTCTCATACCGGATATCGCACGCTGGGATTAGTCGCGGGCCAAACGGTCCAATACGTAAGCGATGAGCCGCTCGACCGCTGCATGGGCGTCCTTGGAAAAGACTCCCTCGGTGCGGGCTGCCACGATGCAGTTGGTCGAGCACGCCCGGTGTCCCAGCAGAGCCGAGAGCCCGTAAATAGCCGACGTCTCCATCTCGTAGTTGGTCAGTCGCATACCCCGATAGGCAAAGTGTTCCAGTTTGTCGTTCGCCGAAGGGTCGGCCAGGGGGATGCGCAATTCCCGCCCCTGCGGGCCGTAAAATCCCACGGCCGTAGCCGTAAACCCTTCGATGGTCTGCTCGCTGTGCAGGCGGGAGAAGAGTTCCTCGCTACCTTCTACCACATACGGGCGGGCGGCCAGCGGATTCCAGGCCGTCTGGCGGATAAACTCCTCTTCGATGTCCAGCTGCCGCACCGCCTGGCTGCGGTAGAAGTGCAGCACCCCGTCGAAGCCGATGGCCCGTCGCGCCACCACGAAGCTGTCCACCGGGATATCCCGCTGGAGCGATCCGGAAGTGCCGATGCGCACGATCTCGAGCGAGGTCTTCTGCGGTTTGATCTCCCGGGTGTTCAGGTCGATGTTCTTGAGGGCATCGAGTTCGTTGAGCACGATGTCGATGTTGTCCGGGCCCATGCCGGTAGAGAGCACCGTAAAACGTTTTCCCCGGTACACGCCGGTACAACTGTGTATCTCGCGGTTTTCCCGCCGCAGCTCCACCGTATCGAAATGGGCCGCCACACGGGACACGCGAGCGGGATCGCCCACCAGAATGACCCGATCGGCCAGTTCCTGCGGAGCGAGATTGAGGTGGTACACCCGTCCATCGGGATTGACCACCAGTTCGGATTCTTTTATTCGCATCGCCTTGCTTATTTTTCGATTTTATATTTTCACGATCTTCCAGCCGCGCCTTGCCACAGCCAGTGTCCTTGCCCGCCTCACAGCACCCGCACTTTGTAGCCCTGTGCGCTGAGATACCCGCCGACCTTTTGTCGCACATCGCCCTGGATGAGCACCGTCGCATCCTTGACCGACCCGCCGGTACCGCAGTAGCGTTTGAGTGCTCCGGCCAGCGCCTCCAAAGCCGCCTGTCCGCCCTGGAAACCCTCCACCAGCGTCACCACCTTGCCTTTTCTGCCGGAAGCGTCCCGACGCACCGTCAGACGCTGCCGCGAAGGTTCGATCGTCTCCTGCTCTACCGGTTCCTCCTCCTGTGGTGCCACTTCGCCCGTCGAATACACCAGCGAGCCGAGTGCTTCCCACGAAGAAAATGTCTTTTTTTCTGCCATCGTATCGTTCGCCCAAGGGAGTATTCCGTCCCGCAGGCTGTTCAAAAGTAGGGATAAATGTCCGATGCGCCAAATCCCCCGGGCATTTTACCGGCCATGGCCTCTTCGCACCACATTCAGGGGGGGGAACTTCGTTTTCGCACTTGACTTCGCGCTCACCGTTCCTTATCTTTGTCAAGTAGTTCGAAATAGTAATCACTATTGAGCCGACCCTCAAAATGAGTTTAAACTTAATCTTTCTCATCTTGAAAGGCTTTTTTTAATGGCTCACTTTCACAGGCGAGCTATTGCCTGCCCCGGTCTTTCCGGGGCTTTTTTATTTTCAATCTTTTATAAAACAAACACATGTTCCGCAGATCAAACTTTTCGTTTGCACAACGAAGGCATGCTTTTCCGGCACTCTGCGCGCGAACAAAGCGATAAAAGTCTTACCTTTGCCCCGTCGCGGCCGGGGAAACCCGCCCGGCGAAAACGAAGTTCTTTTCCGATCAAGACCCATGCTGACCAGACGACACATTCGCGCCAGAGTAATGCAGGCTCTCTACGCCTACCGACAGTCCGAGCCCCAGGATACGGATACGTTCCGCAAAAACTTCCTCACCGGTATCGAACGGATCAACGACTTGTACGCCCTTCAGGCTTCGCTGCTGGATGCGATCGTCCGTAAGGCGGAAAGCCGGCTGGAAGCCCGCCGTGCCAAGCACTTTGCCTCGCCGCAGGAGCGCACCCCCAACCGGAAATTTGCCGAGAACCCTTTCTCGGCCTTGCTGACGGAAAACCCCGCTTACGCCCGCGCCTGCCAGAAGTACGCCTCGTTGTGGGCCGACCACAGCGAATACGTGGAAAACCTGCTGGGCGCCATCGAAGCCACTCCGCAGTACGAACGCTACATGAACTCGGCCGACACCTCCTTCGCCGGGCACAAAGCCTTTCTGGTATTCGTCTTCCGCGAGATCATCGCCCCCGATGATGCCCTGTCCGACTTTTACGAAGACTGCGACATGGACTGGTCGGCCGACCTCCCGGTAGCCAACACGATGCTGCTCAAAACCCTGGAAGACGTCAAGGAAAACCAGCCGGACTTTTCGATTCCAGCCTTGTTCAAGGACGCTTCGGACCGGCAGTTCGCCATCGAGCTGCTCGAAAAATCCCTTTCAGAGGGCCCCTCGTACCGGGAACTGATCGTCCGCAAGGCCGAAAACTGGGACCCCGAACGCATCGCTCTGGTGGACATGATCCTGATGGAAATGGCGGTTACGGAATTCGTGTCTTTCCCCAGCATTCCCACCAAAGTTACCCTGAACGAATACATCGAACTGGCCAAGGACTACTCCTCGCCCAAAAGCCCGGTCTTCGTAAACGGTATCCTGGACAAGGTACTGGACGAATTGAACGCCGAGGGCAAAATTCACAAATCCGGCCGCGGACTTATGTGATTTTTTCCTAATTTTGGACATTCGACACGCGTGGAAAAATAGAACGAAACCCATGAAAAAGATCCTGATCCTCGCCTTGATTCTCCTGCTGGGCTGCGCCCCGGCGATGGCCGGTTGCGGTTCCTCACAGGACACCCCTCCCTCGAAAGAGGCCAAGAAATACCCGGAGATCTCTTTCGAGAACGATACGTACAAGTACGATTTCGGCAAGATAGAGCGCGGCAAGGCGGTGAGCCATACCTTCAAGTTCCGCAACACGGGACGTGTCCCTCTGGTGATCCTCGACGTGGCCGTCTCCTGCGGCTGCACCACTTCCCGGTACACAAAAGAGCCCGTGCTGCCCGGCCGGTACGGCGAGGTAACCATCACCTTCGACGGCGAAGGCTTCGGGCGGTTTACCAAGTCCGCCACCCTGACTCTCAATACCCGCAAGGGGCGCGAAGTGCTCTACATCACGGGAGAGATCAAGAATTGAAACCCATTTTATTAACATAAACCAAGAAAACGACAAGATGAACTCGATTATTCTCGATGCCGCTGCAGGCGGAGCCGGAGGAGGCATGAGTATGCTCATCATGCTGGTAGTCTTTATCGCTGTGATGTACTTCCTGATGATACGTCCCCAGCAGAAACGCCAAAAACAGGAAAAGAAATTCATCGAAGAACTCCAGAAAGGCCAGTGGGTCGTTACCATCGGCGGGATACACGGACGCCTGGTAGAGATCAACGACAACACGGTAGTGATCGACACCAAAGCCGGCCAGATCACCTTCGAACGCTCGGCCATCTCGCGCGAACTCACTTCCGCCCGTTACGGCAGCCAGCCGGCCAAGTAATTCCGCCGGTACGATCGACCCGTCCCCCTCAGGCAGGAGCGGGCAAGCGCGAAGCCGCCCCGATGGGGCGG
>DCEW01000021.1 GCA_002314265.1 Flavobacteriales bacterium UBA1820 | reverse complement strand
CGGCCTTTTGCTTGCCCGCACCCTGAAACAGCCGCCCCGAAAAACTACTCAACCAGCAGCAACTGGTAATCCGCCACATCGATCCAACGACCGAACTTGGTCCCCACCTGGACAAACCGGGAGACTGGGCGGAAACCCATCTTGCGGTGAAGCACTTCGCTGGCCACATTGCCTTGGGTAATACAAGCGATGAGCGAGCGGTAGCCTTCCCGGCGGCACCCCTCGACCAGGTGCGACAACAAGGCTCGGCCGATGCCTTGCCCTACGAACCGGGGTGCGAGGTAGATCGTCGTTTCGAGGGTATAGCGATAGGCGGCTTTCTCTTTCCAGGGATGGGCATAGGCGTAGCCTTGAAACTCGCCTGCCTCCGAGAGGGACACGTACCCGGGACGGCGCCCGACGATCGCTTCCAGACGCGAAAGCATCTGGCGGTCGGACAGCGGCTCGGTATCGAAGGTGGCCGTAGAGTGTTCGATGTAATGGTTGTAGATGGCGGCCACGGCAGCGGCGTCCTCGATACGGATTGGGCGGATCATTTTTTACGGGGATTTTTCCGGAATAAAGACAAAAGAAAGGGGAAGAATATCGCTGTCCTTCCCCCTCTTGTTTCGTGTTCTTTGTGTGGGCGGTCGTCGTTTCCAGCCTGCCCACTGGTGCATCAAGAGTTGATCTCGATAAAGCGCTGGATGCTTTTCGAGGTGCCGAAGAGCAGCAGGATGTCCGAGGCTTCGATGCGGGTTTCGCCGGTAGGCACGCCGAGGATGTGGTGGTTGGAATGCGAGGAGTTGTCCGAGAGCATTTCGGCGGCGGCATCCTCCGTACCATCCCAGCGGAGAAGGGTTACCAGGTTGAGTTTGTATTTTTCCCGCAGACCGATCTCGGCCAGGGTGCGCCCGGCGATCCCGATGGGGGCTTTCACTTCGATGATGCCGTAATCGTCCGGCAGGCGCACGGACATGAGCACGTGCGGATTGACCAGGTTTTCGGCTACGGCGTTGCTCACTTCCTGCTCGGGCGAGAGGATCTCCTTGACCCCCATTTTCTCCAGAATCTTGATCTGGGTCTCCCCGTTGGCGCGCACGATGATGCGCCGCACGCCGATCTCCTGCAGGACAAAGGTGGTCAGAAGCACAGCCTGGAAGTTTTCCCCGATGGTAACCACCACGGCGTCCATGTCGCGGATGCCTTGGGAGAGCAGGGCGTCCTTGTCGGTAGAATCCAAGGCTACGGCGTAGGTTACCCGGTCGCGGATCTGCTCCACCTGTTCCTGGTCGGAGTCGATGGCGATGACTTCCGCTCCTTTCTCGGCCAAACGCTGCGCGATGGCCGAACCGAAGCGTCCCATTCCGATGACGGCAAATCTTCCCTCTGACATATCTTTTCGCGTTTTTTTCAGGCCTGCGCGCGGCAGGCGGTTGTTTTCAACTTTTCGCGCCTCTCACCTGCCCGTCGGGAACAGTCCTCGGCCGACAGGAAGTTGGACAGGGCTTTACAGATTGGCTTTGGCCCAGATGACCATCAATTCGTTCCGGTCGCTGTTCCATGCCTGCTGGTAGAGTTTCCGCACGACATAGAGCCAATGCTGGGCGGCTTGTTTGTTGGTGCCTACCGGTTCTTTTCCCCCGGCTGCGGTGTACTGTTCGGGGGTGGTGCTGCAGATACGGGCGTAGCTGCCTACCCGGGGCTTGAGGTCGGTGGTCTTCATGTGCAGGTAAAAATCCAGCTGCTCGGCATTCGGGTTGTGGTCTTTGGAGAAATACGTGCTGTCGGCCAGCCAGACGGTTACTCCGTCCTTGAACAGGTAGGGATAGTAGTCGCCCGGTTTGTACATGGCTTCGTAAACCACGCCGGATACCGGGAATTGCGCCCCGGACTGGTAGAGGACTTGTTTGCGGAGCTTTTCGGTAGAGGCAAAATCGAGGTTGCCCTTGACTTCCCATACGGCGGTCATGATCCACCGGGCCAGTTGCTCGGGCGTGGGGTTCAGCAGATACACCTTGCCGGTCTTGCGGGCGCAGGCGGTACTGTCGTAGCCGGTCTTGTATTCGTAGAGTTTGACCGGGTAACCTTCCCATCCGGGGAGATTCTGATCCTCGCCCAAGTAGGTCTGAGCCATGTAAGCGGCTTTGAGGACTTTTTCACAGCGTTCGGTGAGTACCGGGAGGCTGTCACGGACAATCTTGCGGGGGATTTTTCCGTTCGAGGCCGAAAGGCACAATCCGGCCGAGAGCAACAGGAGGGTAAGAGTGTATTTCATGATTCGGTTCAGTGGTTTTTTCCTATGCTGACAAATGTAGTCATATTTTCAACACCTGCGCATGGGGAGTAGTGATACTTTTCCGGCAACAGCAAATATCCCAAATCTTTCAGAGGCACTATATAAACAATCAATATGTTCTTCCTATATCAACAAACAACAAAAGCCGGTTTCTGACGCAGGAACGGGCGGACATTGCATATTTGAATTTTTTTGTCGAAATATTTTGCATTATTCGAAACAGTTCCTATTTTTGGTAAAAATATGCTAAAAACAAAAACATCGACGGCTATGGAAAATAAAACCCACCTCAAAACCGTTTCCGGATACCAACTGGACGAGATAGACAACCAGATCCTGGAACTGCTGATAGAAAATACCCGGATGCCCTATACCGAGATCGCCAAGAAACTCATCATTTCCGCCGGTACGGTACATGTGCGCGTACGCAAGATGGAAGAGGCGGGGATCATCACGGGTTCGACCTTGAACATCGACTACTCCAAGATGGGATTTTCCTTTACAGCCTACGTGGGTATCTACCTGTCCAAGACCAAACTGACCCAGCATGTGATCGACGAGCTGCGCAAGATCCCCTACGTGGTGGTGGCGCACCAAACGACCGGGCAGTACAATATCTTCTGCGAGATCAAGGCGCGCGATACGCATCACGCCAAAGAGATCATCTTCATGATGGACGACATCGAGGGGGTAACCCGTACCGAAACGATGATTTCGCTCGAGGAGTGCATTTCCGACCGCAAGCGTCTGATGCACCATATCTTTAAATAATCCCATCTTACACGGCGGACAAGCAAAAGGCCGGTGGCATAGCCACCGGCCTTTTGCTTGCCCGCTTGGGGAGGAAAGACAAATCAGTATTTCAGGTAAAAGACCTTGCCTCCCATCGTGGTAACGACCAGATCGTGGTCGCCCACCGGCAGGGCGGAAGTGATGAGCGACGAAGAGAAACGGTGGTACCACAGCACCTCCCCTGTCGCCTTGTCCAGGCAATAGACCTTGCCGGTAGCGGTGGACACAAAGAGGCATCGGTCCGTCGAAGTAATGCGCGTAGGACCGTATTCCGCCCCGAAGCCGCAATCCGAGACCCACACCGGCACATAGACATCCGCCTGGGTATCTACCGCCACGACCTTGTCCTTGGTCGATTTGACGTAAAGGGTACGTCCGTCGCCGCTGATGCCGATCGACTCGCGTCCGCCCGCCTCCTTCGTGCTCCAAAGCATCTTTCCGGTATCCGCATCGAAGCAGTAGAGGAAATTGTCCGAGGAATGGAAAAACACTTTCCCGTCGTACACCACCGGCCAGCAGGCTCCCGGGGAGAAATAGCGGATCTTGCCCGGAGCAAATTTCCAGGCGAGGGTTCCCCGGAAACGGTCAAATGCATAAAATTCCGCTCCCCACGAACCGATGAACACCTTGTCGCCCCAAACGACCGGGCGCGCCTCGGTATAACCGACGATCCCGTCGTACACCCAGCGTTCGGCACCCGTACGGGCATCCAGCGCATAGAATTTTCCTTTTGCACCTCCTACGTACAGATAGCCGTCGTCGGTAACGAGCGGGGTGGACAGGATGGGATAATCGGTGGCATACTGCCAGATCTTCCGCCCGTTTCTGGCATTCAGGCAGTACACGCTGCCGTCGGCCGAGCTCACATACAGACGGTCACCATACAGTACCGGTTCGGAAAAGATCTTTTCCCCGGTGCGGAACGTCCAGCGCACCTTCCCGTCCTTGGCGCGCAGGGCCTTGACCTGGCCCAGGGTATTGGTGAAATAGATCGTCCCTTTGCGATAGGCCGTTCCGGAGGCGATGTCGGCCTGGTCCTGATATTCCCAAACGACCTCCGCCCGGGAGTGAAGGGCGTTTTCTTCCGTATAATCCTGCCGGGCAGGGCGAATGGTATCCTGAGTGGGGTCGTACTTTTTCAAGGCAAAGGTAGCCCAAGGTGCCCGGAGGGTATCCTCGCAGGGACGGCGCTCGGCGGCGCGGACGTTTCCTTGCTCCATCGTAATGACGGTATAGCCGCCGCAAGGGTCCGAACGGCGGAGGTTGGAGCGGACGATCAGTCCCGGGATACCCTCATAATCGACCTGCTGATTCACATGGTAATGTCCGCTGATCACGTATTGGATGTTGCGCGTCTTGAGCAGGTCGATGATCTGGTCGAAATTGGCGATCGAGCCTTCGGTGAGCGGGCTGTGGATCACGAAGACCACCGGCGTGTCGGGATCGGTCGCCTGAAGGTTTTCCCGAAGCCATTCGATGTCCTCGCGAGGCGCCTGGCAGGGGCCCATCCGCATGTAGGGGCCCGAGCCGATGCCCAGGAACAGGACGCCGTCGTACAGGTAGCGGAACTGGCTACCGCCCATCACTTTGTTGAAAGTCGTGCAACCGCTCTCGCTCCAGTTGGTGTCGTGGTTGCCGGGGACGAAGAGGTACTTCTTGGTGAGCCGGGAAAGTACCTGCCGCGTGCCTTCGATCTCCTGGTCGGTGCCGAATTCGGTGATGTCGCCCGAAATGATGACGAACTGGATGTCGGGACGGGCATTGATGTCGTCGATGGCCTTGTTCAGGTCGTCGAGTGCATAGGCATACGAGCCCAGGTGGGTGTCGGACAGGACGGCGAAACAGATCTTTTTCTGCTGGGCCGAAAGCGACAGGGCCGTCAGAACGGCGAAAAGGACGAAGAGGTATTTTTTCATCGCGCGATCGTTTTTACCGTTTTAGCTTTAACGGTCGGTGTATTTCAGGCAGGCCACGATGCCGTCCATCGTGGAAACTACCACGGTATCCTCGGACAGGGGCAGGATGTGGTTGATGACCGTATTGGAAAGTTTGCGGGCCCAAAGGACACGGCTGCCGTCGGCGGCTACCGCATAGACTTTACCGACACTCGAAGGCACGAAAATGGCATTGCCGTTGCTCAGTATTTCCGCCGGAGCGAGGTCCATGTCCGCGTCGTTGGGCAGGGGGCAGCGCCAGCGGATAAGGCACGTATCGGCCTGGGTATCGACCCCGACCAGTTCGTTGGTCAGCATCGTCTTGACGTAGAGGGTCTTGCCGTCCAGTGAAAGTCCCTGGCTCTCCCGGCCGTTGGGGGCTTTGCTAAACCATATCTCGCGGCCTGTCTCCTTATCGAGAGCACGCGTAGCTCGTTCAGGGGTCGTGATAAAGATCTTGCCGTAGGCCTCTACCGGGAAGTTGGCCGCCGCGGAATACATCCGCGAGCCGCCGTTTTGCCACTTCCAGACCAGTGCGCCGGTCTTCAGGTCGAAGGCATAGAACTCGTTGCCCCACGAGCCGATGTACACCTTGCGGTCGTCGGCACAGGGACGGGCTTCGATAAAGCCTTTGATGCCTTCGTAGGTCCACTTTTCGCGACCGGTCCGCAGATCGATGGCGTAGAACTTCCCACAGGAGCTGCCGATGTACACCACATCCTGATGCACCAGGGGGCAAGCTACGATGCCCTTTTCGGTACGGTAACGCCAGAGTTCCTTTCCTTTCTTGGCATCCAGGCAATAGACATTGCCATCGGTCGAAGCGCAGACTACCCGTCCGTCGGCATAGTACGGGAAAGAATAGATGCGCCCGCCGGTAGGGAATTTCCACACGGGTTTTCCGTTTTTCGCCTCCACCGCCTTGATCACACCGGGAGCCGTTGCGTAAAAGATCCGGCGTCCGTCGGTGGCAAAACCGGCGCCGATGTCGGCCTTATCCTGGAATTGCCACACCACCTCGACATTGGGGTACTGCTGGTTGATGGAATAATCCGGACGGGACTGGGGCACGCTGCGGTCGGCCGCAGTGAAGAGGTTGAAGGTGCACCAGGGTTTTTCTGCCGTGGGACCGCCTGCCTGACGGTTGTAGATGGCTACATCGCCCGTGCGGGTGTCGATCCGCACGAGGTTGTAACCGGCTCCGCCGAACTTCGGCGTGCTGGCAAGCGACGAGCGGCCGATGACCGCCGGTATGCCGTCGTAGGTCTTGAAATTGTTCGTATGCCAATGCCCGCCCATGGTCAGCACGAGGTTGCCTTGCTTGAGGATGTCGTACACGTGGTCCCAGTTGGAGAGGCTCTTCTCCACCGGATTGTGGGTGATGTACACAATGGGCATGTCCTTCGGAGTGGCGCGCACCAGCGAGTCCATCCACACGAGGCTTTCGCGGGGCACCTGCGCCATGCCCATGCGCATGTTCGGGCCGGAATCGGTCCCGATAAAGCGGATGCCGTCGGCATCGAAGGTGAAGACCGAACGTCCCCAAAGCCGGTTGAAAGTGTTGCCGCCGCTCTCGCTCCACTTGACGTCGTGGTTGCCGGGCACGATGTAGTACGGCATTTTCAAATGATCCATAATGGATTTGGTCAGCTCCAGTTCGCTGTCCGCTCCGAATTCCGTCACGTCGCCGGCATGGATGACGAAACGGATCTCGGGCAGGGTGTTCATGTCGGCTACGCAGGCTTCCAGGTCGGTCGCGCCGCTGCCCGAGCCGACATGCGTATCCGAGATGTAGGCGAAGGTCAGCGTATCGGACGCTGAAGCCGCCCAACTCCATGCGGCACAAAACAAGGCCGCCAGGGTAAGAAAAAAGCGTTTCATATGTTCGATTTGTATTGGTTTTTCCGAAATTTCTCCAAATGTAGGAAAAAATCACGGTGTAAAAAGCACATAAAACCGACAAAAAGTTCTCCAGAAAGATGAAAAAAAACAGCGCGTCTTTCCGGAGGAATCCCGTACAGACTTGGACAAAACGAAAATGGCGTTTTCATTTGCCGCTACGGCGGTCTTATCGTATATTTGTTGTCTTAAACACACAATACCCGCCTGTCCATGACCAAAGACGAGATGAAAGAATATTTCAACGTGGGCATCTCGACCTCGATGGTGATCTTTGCCTTCGACGGGGAACGCCTGCGCATCCTGATACAGAAACGCGACCAGGAGCCCTTCAAGGGGGCTTGGCAACTGCCCACCCGGTATGTGCTGCCCTCGGAAAGCGTCGAACTCAACGCCAAGAAACTCCTGGAGGAGACCATCCCGATGACCAACACCATCGACTCGTACAGCGAACAGCTCAACGCCTTTACCAAGGTGTACCGCAATCCGATAGGACGGGTGATCAACATCGGGTTTTACTGCATCGTCAAACTGACCGAGGAAGAACGCCGCATGGCCGAGGAAAAGGGGATGCGGTGGGCGACGTATTCCGACGTGCCGGATCTGGCCTTCGACCACAACGAGATCATCGACTATGCCAAGGAGCGGCTCAAACGCCGCTTCAAACGCCGTCCGGTAGGCTTTTCGCTGCTGCCCAAGGAGTTCACCCTCACCCAACTGCAGATCCTCTACGAAAATGCCCTCAACAAGAAGTTCGACAAACGAAACTTCCGCAAAAAGGTGTTCAATTCGGCGCTGCTGGTCGATCTGGGCAAAACCATCGAAACCTCCTACGGAAAAGTGTCCAAACTGTACTGTTTCGACGAGGATAAATACGAAAAAATGTCGCTCAAAGGATACGACTTCCTGTTCTGATCTCCATTAAAGAATGCGATGAAGGGATTTTTCGAGCAGTTGCTGCGCAAGATCACCGCAGGCTTTACCCGTCTGCGCCGTGCGGTGCGGCATCTGACCTACCGGGTAAAGATCCGACCGGCGGGCGAACTGTCCCTCTACCACATCCTCAAACTCTACTCCGCGGGACTGGCCAACGGTGCATTGGCGGCCCGGGCCGAAAGCGTGGCGTATAGTTTTTTCATGGCGGTATTCCCGGCGGTGGCGTTCGTCTTTTCGGTGATTCCGTACATCCCCATCGACGGACTGCAACAGACCTTGATGCAGACCATCGAGGAAGCGATGCCGCCCCACACTTGGGAGACGGTCGGGCCGACGGTCAACGACATCATCCACATCAAACGGGGCGGACTGTTGTCCTTTTCGCTGCTCGGTATCCTGATCTTTACCACCAACGGCATCAACGGGCTGATCGCCAACTTCCGGACTTCGTACAACAAGATCTCGATGCGTTCTTACCTGAACCAGTACCTGATCTCGCTCAGCCTGGTACTGCTGTTGCTGCTGATCCTGATCACGACCCTGGCGCTGATCGTCGCCTCGCGCCTGCTGATGGAATACCTGGAAGCCAACGGAGGTCTTGCTTTCGACACGATCGACCCGGGCGCGATCGTCAAATACGGACTCATCGGCTTTTCGCTGCTGGTCTGCGTGTCGCTAATCTTCCATTTCGGTCCGCGGCAGCGCGGTCTGCCGTTCTTTTCCCCGGGGGCGATCCTCTCGACCTTGCTCGTGCTGGCCTCTTCGTCGGTTTTTGCCTTTTACATCAACCATTTCTCGCAGTACAACAAACTGTACGGTTCGATCGGGGCGGTGCTCATCTTCATGTTCTGGCTGTTCATCATCGCCTTTCTCCTGTTGGTAGGCTTTGAACTCAATGCCGCCATCGTCCGCAGCATGTCCCACCTGAAACAACGCCAAACGAAATGATACGCTGCCTGATCATCGATCCCGACCCCTCGGCGCGCAAAGCCCTCTCGCGCGAACTGTCCCGCCACGAACAGTTCAGTATCGCCGGGATGTACGACTCGCCGCAGGACGTACCCTTTGCCGTAAGCCGCCTGACCACCGATGTGTTGTTCATCGAAGTGGTACTCCCGGGAGGCAACGGGCTGGACTATATCCGTACGATGGAAAACCCGCCGCTGACCGTGATCACGACTCCGTACCGGGAATACGCCGTCGAATGCTTCGAGCTGGACATTACCGACTACCTGATCAAACCGGTCGAACCGGCGCGTCTGCTCAAGACCCTGTCCAAGATAGAACGCATCCTGCCCGAGCGGAAAAAACACCCGCTCGTGCTCTCTGAAACGACCCCCCGGTCCGAAGGGGGCGGCGACCATCTGTTCATCCGCGCGGACAAAAAACAGGTAAAACTCTACTACAACGACATCCTCTTCGTGGAGAGCATCAAGGACTACATCTGCATCCACACCGTCTCCGGACAGTACATCATCCACCAGACCTTGTCCGGATTTACCGCCGCACTGCCGCAAGACCGGTTCCTGCGCATCCACCGTTCGTACACGGTATCCATCGCCTGGATCGAATCGCTCGCGGGGGCGACCCTTCGTCTGGCCGGACGCGACCTGCCCATCGGACGAAACTACCTGGCCTCGGCACGCAAACGCATCCTGGGCGAGTAGGCTATCGATTTTCCCCCGCACAGGTCCTGCCATTGCCCCCTCCTTGTTTGTTTCCGCAAGTCCGGTCGACTTCGCTTGTTCTTTTGGTCGTCGGCGTGTCATTTTGTCATTTCCGGTCTGCCATTTCCTGCCAAAAACAGTTTGGCACACTATGTGCTGATAGGTGGGTAAACGAAAAAAATTGGAAAATCAACTAAAATATCAAAAGTAAAATGGCAACATTGAACATCAAACCACTGGCCGACAGAGTGCTGGTAGAACCCCTGGAGGCAGAGACGAAAACGGCTTCGGGTATCATCATCCCCGACTCGGCAAAAGAAAAACCCCAACAGGGCGTCGTCATAGCGGTGGGCGCCGGCAAAAAGGACGAACCGATGACGGTCAAAGTGGGCGACAAGGTGCTCTACGGCAAATATTCCGGCAACGAGATCTCGGTGGACGGCAAGAAATACCTCATCATGCACGAATCCGACATTTTCGCCATCATCTGATTTCACGCTGATAAATAGAAAAACATCAACCCTTAAAAAAACGAAGAAAACAAAATGGCTAAAGATATTAAATACAATCTCGATGCACGCGACGGTCTGCGCCGCGGCGTAGACCAGTTGGCCAACACGGTAAAGGTAACCCTGGGACCGAAAGGCCGCAATGTAGTGATCGATAAAGCATTCGGTGGTCCTCAGATCACCAAGGACGGCGTAACGGTCGCCAAGGAGATCGAATTGTCCGACCGTCTGGAAAACATGGGCGCTCAGATGCTCAAACAGGTGGCTTCGAAGACCAACGACCTGGCCGGTGATGGTACCACCACAGCTACGGTGCTGGCCCAGGCCATCGTCAAGGAAGGTTTGAAGAACGTGGCTGCCGGTGCCAACCCGCTGGACCTGAAACGCGGTATCGACAAAGCCGTGGCTGCTACGGTGGAAAACCTCAAGAAACAGGCTCAGAAAGTGGGCAACGACCCCGAAAAGATCAAACAGGTAGCTGCTATTTCGGCCAACAACGACGAGACGATCGGTGAACTGATCGCCGAGGCTTTCTCGAAAGTGGGCAAGGAAGGCGTCATCACGGTCGAAGAGGCCAAAGGTATGGATACGACGGTGGACGTGGTAGAAGGGATGCAGTTTGACCGCGGCTATATCTCTCCGTACTTTGTGACCAACACCGAAAAGATGAATGCCGTATTGGAAGACCCCTACGTGTTGCTGTATGACAAGAAGATTTCTTCGATGAAGGAACTCCTGCCTATCCTCGAACCGGTGGTACAGGCGGGTCGTGCGCTGATGATCATTGCCGAAGATGTAGACGGCGAGGCTTTGGCTACCTTGGTGGTAAACCGTCTGCGTGGCACGATCAAGGTTTGCGCCGTGAAAGCTCCGGGCTTCGGCGACCGTCGTAAAGCCATGCTGGAGGACATCGCTATCCTCACCGGCGGTACGGTAATCAGTGAAGAGCGCGGCTACACGCTGGAGAACTCGACCCTCGACATGCTGGGTACGGCTCGCACCGTTACGGTGGACAAGGACAACACGACCATCGTCGGCGGAAAAGGTTCTTCGGAGGCTATCGAAGAGCGCGTAAAACAGATCCGGGCTCAGATCGAAACCACCACGTCGGATTACGACCGCGAAAAACTGCAGGAACGTTTGGCCAAACTGGCCGGTGGCGTAGCTGTACTGTACGTGGGTGCTGCTTCCGAAGTGGAAATGAAAGAGAAGAAAGACCGCGTAGATGATGCCCTGCACGCTACCCGCGCTGCCGTAGAGGAAGGTATCGTTCCGGGCGGTGGTGTGGCTCTGGTTCGCGCCAAGGAAGCCATCAAAGCGGTAAAAGCCGAAAACAAAGACGAGCAGACCGGTGTGGAGATCGTCCTGCGCGCCATCGAAGAGCCGCTGCGCACCATTGTAAACAATGCCGGTGGAGAAGGTTCCGTCGTGGTAGCCAAAGTAGAAGCTGGCAAGGACGACTTCGGCTTCAACGCCAAGACCGACGAATATGTCAACATGTTCCAGGCCGGTATCATCGACCCGACGAAGGTAACCCGTGTCGCTTTGGAGAATGCCGCTTCGGTAGCGGGCATGATCCTGACCACGGAGGCTGCCGTAGTCGACATCAAGGAGGAAAATCCGGCTCCCGCTGCTCCGATGGGTGGCATGGGCGGCATGATGTAATCGCTACGGGCGAGAGAACATGCTGTATTCACAAGCAAGGGGCTTGTACCTTTTGGTACAAGCCCCTTGCTTTTTTTACCGGCCAAGGCCTCCCAACAAGCACAGAGCAGTGATCGGCAAACCGGGATTGGTGGGACGCGCCAAAAAAAACGGACAAACGCATCAAAAAGATCCGGGATTTTTAATACTTTTACTCCGAATACTCATTCCTATTTTCAACACTAAAAACCTCTACTGCTATGTATTGCAAGAATTGTGGTGCGGAGATCCCCGACAATGCGGTGATCTGCGTCAAGTGCGGAGTACCGGTCATCCCGGTCGAACAAGCGACCAAAAGCCCCTGTTCCTTCGTGGCGGCACTGCTGCTGTGCTTTTTCCTGGGCGGTTTCGGAGCCCACCGTTTCTATGTGGGAAAGATCGGTACTGCCATCGCGCAGCTGCTTTTGACCATCATCGGGGTGGTATTGTCCATCATTCTGGTGGGATACTTCCTGGTGGCTGCCGTGGGCATCTGGGTGCTGGTCGATCTGATCATGATCATCATCGGCTCGTTTACCGACAAAAACGGGTTGCCGGTCAAGCCCTGACGAGACCTCTTTCGACGATTTTTTCTCCCCGTCGGCGTACTGCCGGCAGGGTTCTCTTCCACTTGCGGCATCAAAGGCGAGGGAGAGAGGAAGATTTGTGCGCGATACCGTCTTAAAAAAGGTGCGCGGGCAGGCGCACCAAGAGGGCAAAAAGCCCCGGCCAAAGGCCGGGGCTTTTTGCCCTCTTGGTGCGGACGGAGGGACTCGAACCCACAAACCTCACGGCACCAGATCCTAAGTCTGGCGTGTCTACCATTCCACCACGTCCGCAAAAACCGCCCCGATGAAACAACGAGGCGGCAAAGATAATACGTTTTCGAGAAAACGTCAGGCTTTTTTCCGAACGTTTTCGAGTTCGTTCCACGAGAGAGCCCCTGCCCCAAGAATAGCCACGTTGCCTTCGTCCAGACAGGAGAGCAGCACTTTGACCTTGTTCTTGAAACAGTGAAGCATCGATTCCTCCATCGCTTCCTCGGTCGGCTGACGGATCAGTTCGCCGGCTTTGGCCAGACCACCGAAGAGGATGATGGCCTCGGGCGAAGAGAAGGTAACGAAATCGGCCAAGGCCCGTCCCAGAATGCGTCCCGTGTAGCGGAAAGCCTCGCGCGCGATGTGGTCGCCCTCCATGGCCGCTTCGTAGATACGTGCGGAAGTGAGATCATCGTACGAAATGCCCCGCAATACACTGGGATTGGTACGGTTGGCCAGCATTTCAAATACCGTGCGGCGGATGCCGTTGGCCGAGCAATAGGTCTCCAGGCAGCCGTGGCGTCCGCAACCGCATTCGCGCCCGCCTTCCTTGATCACCACGTGTCCCAACTCACCGGCGAAACCATCGTGTCCGTACACCATGTTGCCGCCGATGACGATACCGCTACCCACGCCCGTGCCGAGGGTGATGACGATAAAGTCCTTCATGCCTTTGGCCGTGCCGAAGAGCATTTCACCCATTGCGGCGGCATTGGCGTCGTTGGTCAATACGGCCGGGACGCCGAATTTTTCTTCCATCAGGGAAACGATACGGGTAATCCCCTTCCAAGGCAGGTTGACGGCAAATTCGATGCAGCCGTTAAAATAGTTCCCGTTCGGAGCGCCGACACCCACGCCGATGAGTTCGAGTTTTTCCGGACAATTCTTCAAGGCACTCATCACCTCCCGGTGCAGGTTGTCCAAATAATTTTCGAAATTTTCACCCGGCGTAGTGGTCGAGATGGAGGACTCGCAGTAGATTTTTCCATCCTTGTCCACAAAGCCGTATTTGGTGTTCGTCCCGCCGATATCGATGCCCAGAGTAACTTTTTTCATAATTTTTTCTTCGTTTTTTATTTCGGTAAGTCCTTGCGTCCGTCCTGTAGCGGACTCTGCGACAAATATAGTGAAAGGCGAGCGCAGCGGCAA
>DCEW01000005.1:5111-6442 GCA_002314265.1 Flavobacteriales bacterium UBA1820 | reverse complement strand
CTGACCATCAAGTCCGACGACGTGGTAGGCCGTGCCAAATCCTACGAAGCCATCGTCAAGGGCGAACCGATGCCGACCCCGGGCATTCCGGAGTCGTTCAACGTGCTGCTGCACGAGCTCAAGGGTCTGGGTCTCGACGTTCGTTTCGAAGACTGACCCGCAGGCCCCGGGGGCGGAACTTCCCCCCGGAGGCTGTTTTCGGTATAAGATTTTCAAACAAAGCAATACAAGCAAAAGCAAATGGCTTTAGGTAAAGAAAACAAAGCAACCAGCGGCTTCAGAAAGATAACCATCGGCCTGGCTTCGCCGGAGACCATCCTGGCGCAGTCCTACGGCGAGGTGCTCAAACCGGAAACCATCAACTACCGCACCCACAAACCCGAGCGCGACGGTCTGTTCTGCGAACGCATCTTCGGCCCGGTAAAAGACTACGAGTGCGCCTGCGGAAAATACAAGCGCATCCGTTACAAAGGCATCGTGTGCGACCGTTGCGGAGTGGAAGTGACCGAAAAGAAAGTGCGCCGCGAACGCACCGGACACATCAACCTGGTGGTTCCGGTAGCGCACATCTGGTACTTCCGCAGCCTGCCCAACAAGATCGGTTACCTGTTGGGGCTCCCCTCCAAGAAGCTCGATATGATCATCTACTACGAGCGTTACATCGTCATCAACCCCGGAGTAGCCAAACGTCCTACGGGCGAGCCGCTCCAGAAGATGGAACTGCTCACCGAGGAAGAATACCTCGACATCGTCGATGCACTGCCCGAAGACAACCAGTACCTGGATGATGCCAACCCCGACAAGTTCATCGCCAAGATGGGGGCCGAGGCGCTGCTGGACCTGCTGCACGAGATCGACCTAGACCAGCTCTCCTATAAATTGCGCGACAGCGTTTCGCACGAAACCTCCAAACAGCGCAAGACCGAAGCACTCAAACGCCTGCAAATCGTCGAGGCGTTCCGCGAGGCCCAGAAGACGCGTGAAAACCGTCCTGAATGGATGATCATGAAGGTCATTCCCGTCATTCCGCCCGAGTTGCGCCCGCTGGTGCCGCTCGACGGAGGCCGTTTTGCCACTTCGGACCTCAACGACCTGTACCGCCGGGTGATCATCCGCAACAACCGCCTCAAACGCCTGATCGAGATCAAAGCGCCGGAGGTGATCCTGCGCAACGAAAAGCGCATGTTGCAGGAAGCGGTCGATTCGCTCTTCGACAACACCCGCAAGGCTTCGGCCGTCAAGACCGAGTCCAACCGGGCGCTCAAGTCGCTCTCCGACTCGCTGAAAGGAAAACAGGGTCGTTTCCGTCAGAACCTGCTGGGTAAACGTGT
>DCEW01000005.1:0-5080 GCA_002314265.1 Flavobacteriales bacterium UBA1820 | reverse complement strand
GAGCGCGGCATCGTCAAGACGGTCAAGAGCGCCAAGAAGATCATCGACCGCCGCGACCCGGTGGTATGGGACATCCTGGAAAACGTCATCAAGGGCCATCCGGTACTGCTCAACCGCGCCCCGACGCTGCACCGTTTGTCCATCCAGGCTTTCCAGCCGCGCCTGATCGAAGGAAAGGCCATCCAGTTGCACCCGCTGGTCTGCACCGGGTTCAACGCCGACTTCGACGGCGACCAGATGGCCGTACACCTGCCGCTGGGACCGGAAGCCATCCTGGAAGCCCAACTGTTGATGCTCGCCTCGCACAACATCCTCAACCCAGCCAACGGTTCCCCGATCACCGTTCCTTCGCAGGACATGGTACTCGGACTGTACTACATGACCAAGGAACGCCATTCCACCGAGACGGAAAAAGTACCGGGCGAAGGCATGACGTTCTACTCGCCGGAGGAAGTGCGCATAGCCTACAACGAGGGGAAAGTCAACCTGCAAGCCCCCATCAAGGTACGCCTGGACATCTGGGAAGACGGCAAGACCGTGCGCAAGATCGTCGATACGACCGTGGGCCGCGTATTCTTCAATGACGTAGTGCCGTTCAAGGCCGGCTACATCAATACGGTGATCAAAAAGAACACCCTGCGCGACATCATTGCCCACGTGCTCAAATGCACCGACATCCCCACCACGACCAAATTCCTGGACGACATCAAAGCCATGGGATACGATCGTGCCTTCCGCGGCGGACTGTCCTTCTCCTTGGCCGACATCCTGATTCCGGAGGCCAAGCAGGCGCTCATCGCCGAGGCCAACGAAAAGGTGGAGACCACCATGGAGCAGTACAACATGGGGGCCATCACCAACAACGAACGATACAACATCATCATCGATGCGTGGTCGGCCGCTACCAACCTGATCGCCGAAGCCGCCATGAAGACCCTCAAGGAAGACAAGCAGGGCTTCAACTCGGTGTACATGATGCTCGACTCGGGAGCCCGTGGTTCCAAGGCGCAGATCAGCCAGCTCACCGGTATGCGAGGTCTGATGGCCAAACCGCAAAAATCCGGTTCGGGCGGCGCGGACATCATCGAAAACCCGATCATCTCCAACTTCAAGGAGGGGCTGTCCATCCTCGAGTTCTTCATCTCCACGCACGGTGCCCGTAAAGGTCTGGCCGATACGGCCCTGAAGACGGCCGACGCCGGTTACCTCACCCGTCGTCTGGTGGACGTGGCACAGGATGTGATCATCAACGAAGAAGACTGCGGTACCCTGCGCGGTATCGAAGTTTCGGCCCTGAAGGAAAACGATGTGGTGCGCGAGACACTCGCCAGCCGCATCCTGGGTCGCGTATCCCTGCACGATGTGGAAGATCCCCGCGACGGACACATCCTGGTACATGCCGGGGACGAGATCACCGAAGCCGTTGCCGCGGAAATCGAACAGGCCGGCATAGAAACGGTGGAAGTCCGTTCGCCCCTTACCTGCGAAGCGCGCCACGGTATCTGCGCCAAATGTTACGGACGCAACTTGGCTACCGGCCGCATGGTTCAGAAAGGTGAAGCGGTCGGCGTGATCGCAGCCCAGTCTATCGGCGAGCCGGGCACGCAGCTTACCCTCCGTACCTTCCACCAGGGAGGTACCGCCGGAGCCGCCGCCGCCGAATCCAACATCAAGGCCAAAGCCGACGGTATCATCGAATTCGACGACCTGCGCACCATCCCCACTCAGGATCAGGAAGGGGTGGACTGCGACATCGTCATTTCCCGTACCACGGAAATGCACATCCTGGATCCCAAGACCAAGCTCATGCTTTCCACCCACAACATTCCCTACGGTGCTTTCCTGTACAAGAAAGCCGACCAGGAGGTTACCAAGGGTGAAATGATCTGCCAGTGGGATCCGCACAATGCGCTGATCCTCTCCGAAACGGCCGGTAAGATCGCCTACGAGGATATCGAACAGGGACAGTCCTACCAGGTGGAGATCGACGACCAGACGGGTTTCCAGGAAAAGATCATCTCCGAATCCAAGAACAAGAAACTCATCCCCACGGTCATCATCAACGACACCAAGGGCAACGTCATCAAATCGTACAACCTGCCGGTGGGCGCCCACCTGATGGTGGACAATGGCGCCAAAGTAAAAGCCGGACAAATCCTGGTGAAGATCCCGCGCCGCAGTGCGAAAGCGGGCGACATCACCGGTGGTCTGCCGCGCGTTACCGAGCTCTTCGAGGCGCGCAACCCGTCCAACCCGGCCGTTGTTTCCGAGATCGACGGCGTAGTACGTCTGGGGGCCATCAAGCGCGGCAACAAGGAGATCATCATCACCTCCAAGAGCGGTGAAGAGCGCCGCTACCTGGTCAAGCTCTCCAACCAGATCCTCGTTCAGGACAACGACTACGTCCGCGCCGGCAACCCGCTGTCCGAAGGAGCGATCTCCCCGGACGACATCCTGCGCATCAAAGGCCCGAACGAAGTTCAGGAATACCTGGTAAACGAAGTACAGGGCGTGTACCGGATGCAGGGCGTGGTGATCAACGACAAACACTTCGAAGTGATCGTCCGCCAGATGATGCGCAAGGTGATGATCATCGACCCGGGCGACACGCAATTCCTCGAAGGCCAGTCCGTCCACAAACGCGACTTCACCGATGCCAACGATGCTCTCTTCGGCATCAAAGTCGTCACCGATGCCGGCGATTCGGAAAACCTGCATCCCGGACAGATGGTTACCCTGCGTCAGCTCAAGGACGAGAACTCCACGCTCAAACGCGCGGACAAAAAGCAAGTCGAAGCGCGCGATGCGATCCCCGCAACGGCCGAGCCGATGCTGCAGGGTATCACCCGGGCTTCGCTGCAAACGCACTCGTTCATCTCTGCCGCTTCCTTCCAGGAAACGACCAAGGTGCTCAACGAAGCAGCCGTCGCTGCCAAGGAAGACTACCTCGAAGGCCTGAAGGAAAACGTCATCGTAGGACACAAGATCCCGGCCGGAACCGGTCTGCGCGAATACGAAGACCTGATCGTCGGCTCGAAGGACGAATACGAACAGTTGCGCAAGAACCTGCAAAACGACGGCGACCAGGAGTAATCTCCCTCGCTTCGATCCTTCCGAAAACGCCCTCCACACCTCGTGGAGGGCGTTTTTTTCTTATCTCCTTTCCCCTGCCAACACCTTCGCCCTACTTTGCCCCACTTCGTTCAACCCCGAGCTAAAATCCCCTTAAAATTCCTCCCGCATGGTGCGAAACCCGCCGCTTTTCAGTAATTTTACTTCGTAAAAACGCTAGATCCCTCCTCCCCATGGAAGAACCGAAAAATCCCTCCAAAATCGACATCGAACTCACCGATGCGCAGGCACAAGGCGTCTATTCCAACCTGGCTATCATCAATCACTCCCCGAGCGAATTTGTCGTGGACTACCTCTCGCTGATGCCCGGGATGACCAAGGCCCGCATCGTCTCCCGGGTGATCCTCACACCGATGCACGCCAAGAAATTGCTCGGAGCCTTGGCAGAGAACGTCCGCCGTTACGAGGCTCTCTTCGGCGAGATCCGCGATACGGATGCCGTTCCTCCTGCCCCGCGCGGAGAAGCCTAAAAATATTGCCCTCTCCATGAACAGATAAGCGCAGAATGTCGTAATTTTGCACCGCCGAAAAGAAAGGAAACGAAATCAATAATCAATCCATAAAAACTTACAAAAAATGAGCTTGATCACAGAAATCCATGCCAGACAAGTCCTCGACTCGCGGGGCAACCCGACCGTCGAAGTGGAAGTGTACACCGAAAACGGCGCCATGGGCCGCGCCATCGTTCCCTCGGGAGCATCCACCGGTGAATACGAGGCTGTCGAACTTCGCGACGGCGACAAGAGCAAATACATGGGCAAAGGTGTCCTGAAAGCCGTTGCCAACGTAAACGAAAAGATCGCTCCGGAACTCATCGGCTGCGACGTGTTCGACCAGGTAGGCATCGACAAAGCGATGATCGCTCTGGACGGCACCAAAAACAAAAGCAAACTGGGTGCCAACGCCATCCTCGGTGTATCGCTGGCGGTAGCCAAAGCCGCTGCCGACGAACTCGGTCTGCCGCTGTACCGCTACGTAGGGGGTGTAAACGCCAAGGTATTGCCCGTTCCGATGATGAACATCATCAACGGCGGTGCGCACTCCGATGCGCCGATCGCCTTCCAGGAATTCATGATCCAGCCGGTAAATGCCGATAGCTTTGCTACCGCCATCCGTATGGGCAGCGAGATCTTCCACAACCTCAAAAAACTGATCCACGATCGCGGCCTGTCCACCGCTGTGGGCGACGAAGGCGGTTTTGCCCCGACGTTCAAAGGTACGGAAGATGCGCTCGACACCATCATGGCTGCCATCGAAGCCGCCGGTTACAAACCGGGCAAGGATGTAACGCTGGCCATGGACTGCGCTTCGTCCGAGTTCTACAAAGACGGCGTGTACGACTACACGGTCTATGAAGGCGAGAAGGGTGCAAAACGCACCTCGAAAGAGCAGGCCGAATACCTCGCTTCGCTGGTTGCCAAATACCCCATCATGTCCATCGAGGACGGTATGGACCAGAACGACTGGGAAGGCTGGAAACTGCTCACCGAGAAGATCGGCAACCGCTGCCAGCTGGTAGGTGACGACTTGTTCGTAACCAACGTAGAGCGTCTGGAGAAAGGCATCAAGGCCGGTGTTGCCAACGCCCTGCTGGTGAAAGTAAACCAGATCGGTTCGCTGACCGAAACGATCGACGCCGTAGAAATGGCACACCGCGCTGGTTACACCACCGTAATGTCGCACCGCTCCGGCGAATCGGAGGACGCTACCATCGCCGACCTGGCCGTAGCCCTGAACTGCGGACAGATCAAGACCGGATCGGCTTCGCGTTCGGACCGTATGGCCAAGTACAACCAGNNAACCAGTTGCTGCGCATCGAGGAACAACTCGGCGACGCCGCACAGTATCCCTGCTTCAAGGCTTTCAAGGTGGACTTCCAGTACAAGGCCCCTGCAGCCAAGAAGGCTCCCGCTAAAAAAGCTGCCAAGAAGTAAGTCTTTCCGACTTC
>DCEW01000031.1 GCA_002314265.1 Flavobacteriales bacterium UBA1820 | reverse complement strand
GCCGTGGCAAGGGAAAAACGAAGAGAAAAAACGTCGCCTTACTTTCCGGCGTGGGGTTTCTGCGCGCGTGCCTCCATCTCGGCCCGGCTGCGGCTGGCTGTTACCAGATACACGCCGGAAAAGATCAGCACAGCGGCCAACGCCTTGGTCGGCCCGAAGCTATCCAAGCCCAACCAAACGGCCACCACGCAGGCCACCAGCGGCTGGATATAGTTGTACATCCCGGCTACGGTAGGCCGAAGGGCCTTCTGCCCCACTACGACCAACATGTAACTGAAGAAGGTGGCCCCTACCACGATAAAGGCAATAGCACCGATCGCACTTCCGTCCAATTCCATCCAAGGTGTCTGTGCCAAGTCCCGATAGGAGAAGGGCAATACGCAAATAAACGCATAGGTAAACATCCACTTCATGATCGTTACCAGCGAATACCGCCCGACAAAATTTTTGAACAGCACGATATACAGCGCATAGCTCAACTGAGCGGTCAAGACCAGTACGTCGCCCCACACGGACGATTCGGCCTGTGAACCGGCGGCAGCCTTCCCGCCACTCAGGATCAGCAACAGCGCGCCACATGCTCCGGCAGCGATCCCCGATATTTTCTTGCCCGTGATGGGTTCCTTGAGAAAGAAGGCGGCCAAGACCATGGCCCAAAGCGGCATGCTGGTCGTAATGATGGAGGCGTCGGAAGGCGAGGTAAGTCCTACCCCGAAGATAAAACAGCCCTGATTGAAAACGATGGCCAGCAGCGAAGCCCCGAACAACTTGGCGAGGTCCTTCGGAGCGACATGCTCCCTCGGACGGAACCACGAGACGATCCAAAAAAGTGCCATCGCTCCGAAGATCCGCAGGTCATTCAGCACCAAAGGAGTTACCGCTCCCGAAACCATTACGACCTTGGCCAGGGGAGACATCAGTCCCCACATGAGGTTGGCCGAAAACATGGCCGCATGGCCTTTCCACGCATTTTTTCCCATTACATTGCCTCCTTATAAAAAAAACAAAAACAAAAACACGGCCGAGAAGCTGTGCATACTGTCCTGTCAGCCATTGGGCATGTTGTCGTGCAGGTTGATGGCCGGCATGGAGAGTTTGTAACGCACCACCAGAAAGCGGGTCGCGATGATGCCGAACAGGGTTACCAGCGTTGTGATCATCTCCGATACGCCCAAATACAGCATCACGGTATAAACGATGCCTCCCACTACACTGATGGTGGCATAGATCTCACGGTGGAAGATCAAGGGGATCTCGTTGCACAGCAAGTCGCGCACTACCCCCCCGAAACATGCGGTCAGAGTGCCCAGACAGATGCCCAACATGGGACTATACCCCCACGTGAGACCGATCTGGATGCCGATTACCGTATATACTCCCAGACCGATGGTATCGAAAAAAAACAAGGCCTTGCGCAAATACTGGAGATAATTGCGGAACAGGACCGCCACCGGTACGGAAATAAACAGGATGTAGAGATAGGTTTCGTTGTGCAGCCAGAATACCGGACGATTGATCAACACGTCGCGGATCGTCCCACCCGCAAACGAGGTGCCGAAAGCGACGATAAGTACGCCGAAGATGTCCATGCGCTTCTGCATGGCCGTCAGCGAACCCGATACGGCGAAAGCCCATACTCCGGAAAGATCGAGGATGGTCAACAGTTGCCCGGTATCCATCGTCGCAAGATTTGTGGTTCGATAAGCGGATTATTTCTCGTACGGTTCGACTTTGTCTTCGGAAAGCATCGGTTCGTAAGTCGAAAATTCAGCCGCGGCGAGTTGGTTGAGTTCGCGTCCGTATGCCGAACGGGAAAACGCATTCTTATACTCCCCTTTTTCAAACAACACGAGCACCTGCATCGTCATGTCGGTAGCCGGCAGGTAACGCTGCACCAGATGGATCACCGGCAAGCCTTTCTTGTCGTAATACACAATATCGTCCGAACGTCCTATGCTTTGACATTCGTTGGCATTGTCCTTGAGGATGTATCCGTGTTTTCCCTCGTAGGTCATGACCGTACTGGTGCATCCGGAATAGGAAAAGGTTGCCGAGTCCAACACCTGGGCATCTGCATTGAATTCGCATACCGCCATTCGGGCATCATCCGGCAGGAGGTTGAACAATTTTTCTGCCGACCAGATCTCGTACTTGGGATTCGTATCGGACAACTCCGTGCCCGGTTGAGAGGCGCATCCGGCCAAGACAAGCAAAAGCCCCCATGCGCAGAGTCCTTTCTTTTTCATCGTTTATCGGGATTTGTTTTTCGCTGCAAAAGTAACGATTTTCAGGGGAAAAACGATGCGAAATCTCACCCGGAAAAAACGGAAGTTTATCCCGGCCGGAGTACGCCCCCCTTGTGCTTTTCCTGTTTCAACCGGAGGCAAGTGTCAACGCGTTCTTCCGGTCCGTTTTCGGGCTCTTCTATGCCTACTTTATCCTTCGATCCGCAGGGTGCGCATCTGCTTTGCAGAGGTGCCGAAACGTTTTCCATACAGGGTCCAATAGACCGTCGAAGCCCACAAGAACAAACGCTTGTTCAAGGGCATCGTTGCTTCGATCTGACGGTATTGTCCGTTGTCCAGGGAGCGCGCGAGTTTTTTTATCGCCCTGACGGCCACATATTTGAAGGGTGTAGCCAGGATGGCCTCCCCGCTTCCCAGTTTCAACACCGAACCCATTCGATACCCGTTCCGTTGGGCAAAAAACCGCAACATTTTCACAGCGACGTCGTTTTGCCCGGATTCCAGAAATCCGCAATTGATCAAGACCGAGATCACCGGTTTCTTTCCCGGAGGATGCGCCTCGAGCGATTTCAAAAAATCCAAAAGACCCACCGGCAACGCGTCGGCATACAACGGGAAGACCAACAGCACATCGGTGTATTCCGACATCCGGTGGCTCAAGGCCAGATGATTGTTCCTGGAAATATTGAAATAATCGGTCTCCGCCCCGCAGTGCGCGGCAAAAATTTCGGCATATTGCTTCGAATTGGATTTCGGAGCCCTCGGGCTACCGTTCAGGATCATTATTTTTCCCATTTTTCCACTATTTTTTCGACCATCCGCTCCACCTGGTCTTCCTTGGCGAAGAGGACTTCGTGGGTTGAAAAATTCATATTGCTCGCATTGCGGGCCACCAGTTGACGAAAGATGTCCTTTTCTTCCTCGGCCAGGTCTCCGTAAGCCAGGATGGTCGCATTTTTGGGCCGAACCGCGCGCTGCACATGGTGGGTTTCTCCCCGGTAAATGCGAATGAATGCCTGCTGAACCGGTATGGCGCGTTCGAGCATGGTTTTGAATACCGTATCGTATCCCCCATACCGGATATGACTCACATACAGCAAGGTGTCGCTCTCGGCTATGCACGGATACACCTTTGTGGCGTCGTCCCGGATCACGCACCGGCCGGGCGTCTTGGTCCAACATCCGAAACACCCTACGCAGTGAGCGATCTTCAACGAAGACAAATCGATGTATTTTACCTGGGGGTCGTCGATGAACGAAACATCGAGCGGCCGGTCGCTCATGATCAATTTCATAACTTCATAACTTTTTCTTATGAACAAACGCTGCCTGGGGCCCCGACATTCAACCGATTTCGAGGCGGCATTTCCCGCTCAAAACGTCCATGGCATCCGTTACGTTCCTCGTGTTTCATCGTATCATTTCCTCCACAGGCCCTCTGTCCGCGATTTCCTTGGAGAAAAACACAGGGAGAAGATACGATTTTTATCGTTATCCTGTCGGAAAGTTCCTTCTTTTCTCTCGGGTTTAATTTGTTTTTAACTTTTTGATCTTCAAAGGAGCCGATCTATTTTAACAAAAGAAGACGTTCGACCTCCCTTGCGCCCGGACTCCACAACCGCAGGGTGGCGGAATACGGCTCGGCTCCGTCAAAGGCGAAAACCTTGTTTTCGATTTGCCGCTGCGCTCGCCTTTTTTCGTATCTTTGTATCACAAATATCATCCCGCCGAAAAATCGGCGCAAAACACAGATGCTATGAAGAAAGTTCTTTCCATCCTGCTGGTTGTCATCCTGGTAGGAATTGTGGCCTGGGCCTGGAGGTATCGCTCCGGAGCGTGCGACTACCGCTATGAAGTGGTCAGCCGTTACGACGAACCCTGCAAGGATTCGTCCGACTGCACCTCGTACTATGTCAGCTATCCGGTATTTTCCAAAAAGTTGTTCCCTTCGGCGGGTGTGGACAGCATCAACGCGCAGGTGTTCCGACAGGTGAGCGGTCCGGATGGCAAGACGCCTGAGCAGCTGGCCGATGAATTTTTCCAGGAATACCGCAAGTACGTGGCTTTTCGGGAAGAAATCGCCGTCGAGGAACAGGATACGGCCATGATACGCTTTATCCCCACGTGGTTCAGCACGGCCGAATGTTTCGTGGTGGTCGATGCTCCCCGGCTGATCGTTACCGGATACAAAGTCAACCAATACGCCGGCGGAGCGCACGGGATGTACGCACTGGCCTATACCAACTACGATGTCCTGACAGGTCGTCGTTTGGGACTCTCCGAAGTATTCTCCGATACACTGGCCCTCGCCGAAAAGATCACCGCCCGGTTCATCCGGGAAAGGGAACTGGATACCGAGGTACCGCTCTCGGAACAAGGGTATTTCATCGAAGACAACCTCTTGCCTCTGACCGACAATTTTGCCTTGCATCCCGATGGGGTGATCTTCTACTACAATGTCTATGAGATCGCGCCGTATTCCTACGGGCCTTCCTCGGTGACGGTGCCCTATGCGGATCTGGACGGTATTCTGAAATACAAGCCCGACTTCAAACGAGCGGAAGTGTTCGCTCCCGACATGGAATCATAAACTTCAAATGAAAAAACATTTCGCACCGGTCGTATTGTTTTCCCTGGTCGCTGCCCTGTGGGGATGCACATCGCAGGAGTTGTCGTACCGGATGGAGGATTTTTCCGCCAACAATTCCGGTGGAGACACCCTCTGGGGGGAAGCAGGCGCACGGGTAAGTCTTCGCTATCCCGTATTTTCTTCCGTCTCCCCCACCGAGGCCGACCGGGCCAATCGCGTAGTCGATTCCCTGGTCTTCGGGGCCCAGGGAAATGCCGACTCGCTCTGCGCGCAATTCTTCCGCCGGTGGGAACGTTTCCGCCATGCAGCGCAGGAAGCCCTTGCTTCCGAGGTTCGTCAAAGCACTGCTGACCTCGAACAGGAGGCGGAAAGCGATTACCTCTCCCCGTGGTATTATGCCGCTTCGCTGGAGGTAGAGGCCGACTACCGGGGCTGCCTTTCCCTGGCCTACACCGTGTCCACCAATGCCCTCGATACGCCGGGAAGTCCCCTTCGGAAATACTACCTGCTCGACAGCCGGAAGGGTACGCTGCTCTCGGCCGCCGAGGTATTTTCCGACACGCTCGCCCTGCGGGAAATGCTCACCGATACTTTCCTGGAAAAACTGGGACTGACTCCCGGGATGCCGCTCCAGGAACAAGGCATTCTCCTGCCGGCGGACGGACGCTTGCCGCTGACCGACGATTTCCGAATCTCGTCCCAAGGAGCGACGTTTCGCTATGATATGAGTACCCTCGCCCCCACGATCCTGCCCGAGAGCGAAGTGTTCCTCCCGGCGGAAGTGATAGAGCCTTTGTACAAAAAGTGAGATGGACGCCAGAGAAGACTTACCGGATCTGAAAGAGGATATCCGCCGGGCGATCGCCACCGGTATTTTCCGGGGCTTGGGAGTGGATACTTCGGTGGATGACCTGACAGCGCTGTGGGGACAACCCGAACGGGTGGTCGTGCGCAAGGGTGTAAAAACCGTTTCGTACCCCGGAACGGACTTCCTGTTCGAGTCCCACGCATTGCGCCAAGTAACGGTCAAGGTACAGGACGACGGCCAACAGGCAGCTCTTGAGGAACTCCTGCGGGAGTTTCCCGGCGAGATGGTGGATCGCGTACCGCCCTATTTCCGCTGCCTGCGTTTGGAGACCGGGGCATGCGCCTTGGAACAGGTATTGGTGACCACGGCCGACGCCCCGCAGGGCGCACCGATGTCGGTGGCCCTGGTATTCTCCAGGAAAGCCACGCAAAGGCTCGAACTGGAACTCCCCCGGGAACTCTACGGACGGCTGCAGGCCTTGTCCAACGCCCGGAGGCAGACGATCACCCAGTTGGGTGAGGAACTGATCGCCCGTGCACTCGAACACGAAGAAGAAAAAAAAGAGAAATAAATATTCGTTATGTACAAAACGTTTATTCGGCCGCTGCTGTTTCGCTTTTCCCCCGAGCGGGCACACGGCTTGACTTTTGCCTTGTTGCGCCTGGTACAGGCACTGCCTTTCGGACTTCGGATCCTGGCGTGGATGTTCCGCCGCCGTCCGGCAGGGCTGTCCCGCACGGTTTTCGGGATCAAGTTTCCCACTCCGGTAGGCATTGCCGCCGGCTTGGACAAGGATGCCGAGGCGTTCGATGCGCTGGGGGCCTTGGGGTTTTCGTTCGTGGAGATCGGCACCGTTACTCCGCTCCCGCAGCCGGGCAATCCCTCCCCGCGCCTGTTCCGCCTGGTGGCCGACCATAGCCTGATCAACCGCATGGGCTTCAACAACCAAGGGGCAGCCCGCGCCGCAGAACGCCTCAGGAAGCGCCGCACGGATGTCATCGTGGGAGGAAACATCGGCAAGAACAAAGTTACGCCCAACGACCAGGCGGTTTCCGACTACGTGAAGAGTTTCGAGACGCTGTTCCCCTACGTGGACTATTTCGCTGTAAACGTGTCCTCGCCCAATACGCCCGGCCTGCGCGATCTTCAACAGCGCGGGCCGCTCACCGAGATTCTTTCCCGGTTGCAGAGCTGCAATGCGGCGCACGAAAAGCGCAAACCCATCCTGCTCAAGATCGCTCCCGACTTGACGGACGGACAGTTGGACGACATCATCGAGATCGTAAAGGAGACGCATATCGACGGGGTTATCGCCACCAATACGACCATCAGCCGGGAGATGATCTTTGCCACACCGGCTCGCCGGGTGGAACGCATCGGGGCTGGAGGTCTCTCCGGGGCTTTGCTCACCGAACGCTCGACCGAGGTGATCCGCTACCTTCACGAACGCAGCGGCGGGGCGTTCCCCATCATAGGGGTCGGAGGCATCATGACCCCCGAGGATGCCATCGAGAAACTGGAGGCCGGTGCCTCGCTCGTACAGGTGTACACCGGTTTTATCTATCAGGGGCCTTCCTTTGCCCGCCGCATCGTCCGGGCATTGGACGCTTGGCAAAAGAAAGAGGAGGTTCAAGCCTCCTGAACAAGCCCTATCGTGGCCGGGTCTATCTCGTCGTTGATCCTTATGGACAGGGGGCTGTTCCGTCCTCGTACCAGTTCGAGGACCGGATCAACGATCCATCCTCCGCGAAATCTGTCTCCGAGACAAGGCAAGCCGTTTTGAGTACGGAGGCATAGACTCCCTTCGTCGATCCTGCTGATCACCGACTCTCGACAGGTCGTATCGTCCTTATGGCAGAGTGTGTCCGCTTCCGATATCCGATCTACAAGCGCCCCTGGCGTAACCAAGAAAAGCAGAACGGAACAAAGTAATGTCAAGGGCCTGGTCTCTGTCTATGGTCTCGGTTAACGAATCAATATCCCCCTTCGGCCAAAATCTTTGCGGCACGTTCGGCATCGCGCGGGCAGACCAGCAGTTTTACTCCGCCGGTGGCCATCGAAAAGGCGATGACCTGCGAGGTGAGTTCGTCCTGAACGAGGGTCTTGATCCCGTTGGATTCCAACAAGCTCTGGGCCATGTGCACATTCCACGGATATGCGTCCGTGTAAACGATTACCCAATCTTCCATGATGACTCCTTGTTTGTTTTAGGACGCAAAATACAAAAAAAATCTTCGTCAGCAGCATGGAAGATGAGCTCTCGGTATTTTCCTTACCAGCTACCTGCCTCTTGAAATGCCGAACCACAAGCATACCCCATAAAACAACAGGCTACTTATTATGATGGCGATAATGTCATATACATCAAAAGTACCCTGTATATGAAAAAGCCCGAGAAACTCATAGGCTATATAGGCTATTGCCGCCCAGATGGTGTATTGCTTTATCGAATATCTGCCATGAATGCCGTAAGCACATAACACCGCGGCCGGCACACATACGATACTGCCTATCACGTCTGCCAGATGAAAATCATTGATATGGTTTTCATACACATACGGACGATACGTGTATGAAAGCAGCAGTCCGATACAGGCTATCAGAATGCCTGAAATAACAAACTTCATGTTCATTTCCTTCGCAAATCTTACCCAAGATGAAAACTTTTATGTCAGTACTTTTTTCCTTTGGGAAAGTTACGAAAACTTAACCTTTTACGACGTTGGCCGAGTGAAAATTCAAGGACGGAAACAAACTGTTGGAAAAAAAACAAAAAAAAATACCGGTTGTTCCGAAAAATTTTTATTATTGCGGTGTACAAACAACACCTTACTATACAACTTAATCTTTATTAGAAAAAAATGAAAATCGGTATTCCAAAAGAAATCAAGAACAATGAAAACCGGGTGGCCATCACGCCTTCCGGAGTAATGGAGTTGGTGAAAAACGGCCACACGGTGTATGTACAACACACGGCCGGTGTGGGCAGCGGTATCAGCGACCGGGAATATGAAAAAGCCGGAGCTACGATCCTCCCCACCATCGAGGATACCTACGCCCAGGCCGAGATGATCATCAAGGTAAAGGAACCCATCGAATCCGAGTACCCCTTGATAAAGAAAGACCAACTGGTCTTCACGTATTTCCACTTCGCTTCGTGCGAACCGCTGACCCACGCCATGATCCAACAGGGAGGCGTTTGCCTGGCGTACGAAACGGTGGAAAAAGCCGACCGTAGCCTGCCCCTGCTGCACCCGATGTCTGAAGTAGCCGGACGCCTGTCCATCCAGGAAGGTGCCAAATACCTGGAAAAACCCTTCGGAGGACGCGGTATCCTGCTGGGGGGCGTTGCGGGTGTAAAACCGGCGAAAGTGCTGGTGGTAGGCGGTGGTACCGTCGGTACGCAAGCAGCACGGATGGCGGCCGGATTGGGAGCCGATGTAACCATCACCGATATTTCGCTGCCGCGCCTGCGTTATCTGGACGACGTGATGCCGGCCAACGTCAAGACCCTCATGTCGAGCGAATACAACATCCGCAACGAGATTAAGGAGGCCGATCTGGTCATCGGTTCGGTGCTGATCCCGGGGGCAAAAGCCCCGAAGCTCATCAAGAAAGACATGCTCAAGTCGATGAAGAAAGGCTCGGTCATCGTAGACGTGGCCGTCGATCAGGGGGGCTGCGCCGAGACGTGCAAACCCACCACGCACAACAAACCCACCTTTACCGTGGACGGGGTGGTACACTACTGCGTGGCCAACATGCCCGGTGCCGTACCGCTGACCTCGACCTATGCCCTGACCAACGCTACCCTGCCCTATGCCATCCAGCTGGCCAACAAGGGCTGGAAGAAAGCCTGCACGGACAATGCGGAACTGTGCAAGGGGCTGAACATCGTAAACGGCAAGGTGGTGTACAAAGCCGTGGCTGAAGCCTATGGGCTGGAATACACCCCGGTGGAAAATGTCCTGAAATAAGCACTTTCCTTCTTTATACCCCGAAACCGGCTGCAAGGGATCCTTGTGGCCGGTTTCTTTTTTTCTCCCCGAAACAGAAAGCACTCTGCGAAAAGGCTTCGGGCCAAATTCTTCTTACCCCTTCTCATCGGGTGGCTTTCCCAAAAAACATCACCCCAGGCGGGGAGGCGGC
>DCEW01000081.1 GCA_002314265.1 Flavobacteriales bacterium UBA1820 | reverse complement strand
ATCATCTCGGACGAGATCTACGAGCACATCAACTTCACCCCGGGCGGACACACCTCTATCGCCGAATTCCCGGAAGTCTATCCGCAGACCATCGTGGTAAACGGACTGGCCAAAGCCTACGCGATGACCGGATGGCGCATCGGCTTTATCGGCGCGGCGCCCTGGATCGCCAAAGCCTGCGAAAATTTCCAGGGCCAGGTAACCTCGGGTACCAACTCCATCGCCCAACAGGCAGCCATCACGGCGTTGAATGCCGACCCGGAGACGATGGTCAAACCGATGGTCAAGGTATTCGCCCGCCGTCGCCAACTGGTGCTGGAAAAACTGGCTGAAATCCCGGGACTGAAGACCGATACACCGTACGGTGCTTTCTACGTGTTCCCCGATATTTCCTACTACAAGGGAAAGACGCTGCGCGGCACCCCGATCAACACCTCGGACGACCTGTGTCTCTACCTGCTCTCCCAGGCACACGTGGGCCTGGTGGCCGGTTCTTCCTTCGGCAACGACAACTGCATCCGCCTTTCGTATGCAGCCAGCGAGGAAGTACTCACCGAAGCGATCCGCCGGATCAAAGAGGCCTTGACCGAATAAGCTCCCTCTCCCTTGGAGGGCAAGCAAAAAGGGCGGCGCCATCGGCGCCNNAACCGACTACGGCTCGCGCACCTGCCCGTTGCCGCTGATCAGGTACTTGTAACTGGTAAGCTCCGGCAACCCCATCGGCCCGCGGGCATGCAGTTTCTGGGTACTGATCCCTATCTCCGCCCCGAAACCGAACTGTCCCCCGTCGGTAAAAGCCGTGGAAACATTGACATAGACGCAAGCCGCATCCACCCGGCGCTGGAACTCGACCGCCGTGGCCGGATTTTCCGTCAGGATGGCCTCGCTGTGCCCCGACGAATACTTCGCAATGTGGTCCAAAGCCTCCTCCAGGCTGTCCACCGTTTTGACGGCCAGGATATAGTCCTGAAACTCCGTCCCGAAACTGTGCTCATCTGCCGCCACGAGCAGATCCTTGGGATACTTGCCCTCCAAAGCCATGTACGCACGCGGATCGGCCTGAAGCTGCACGTTCTTCTTGGCCAGCGGAGCGCACAAAGCCGGCAGATCGGCCAAACGCGAAGAGTGCACGATCAGGCAATCCAGGGCATTGCACACCGAAACGCGCCGGGTCTTGGCGTTGAAAATGACCGCCGCGCCCTTCTTCACATCGCCGTCGGCCGAAAAATACGTATGACATACCCCGGCACCCGTCTCGATGACCGGCACGTGGGCATTGTCGCGCACATAGCGGATCAGCGAAGCACTCCCCCGGGGGATGAGCAGATCGACATAATCGGTAGCCGTGAGCAATTGGGCCGTGGCCTCCCGGTCGTTGGGCAGCAAGGTAACCGCATCCTGCGGCACCCCGCAACGGTACAGCACTTTCTTGATGATCGAGATGATCATCGCATTGGAATGCACCGCATCCGAACCGCCTTTGAGGATACAAGCGTTCGAGGTCTTGAAGCACAGGGAAAACACATCGAAGCTCACATTGGGACGCGCCTCGTAGATCACCCCCACTACCCCGAAAGGCACGCGCACCTTGACGATCTCCATCCCGTTGGGACGGGTCCAGCGGGCCATCTCCTCCCCTACGGGCGAGCGCAAGGCCGCCACGTGGCGGATATCGTCCGCTATGCCCTTGATCCGCGCAGGGGTGAGCATCAAGCGGTCGTACATCGGATCGGAAGGATCCTTAGCCGCCAGATCGCGCGCGTTTTCCTCGAGGATCGCCGCACTTTGGCGTTCGGTTTCATCGGCCAAAGCCAAAAGCACCTCGTTGATCTTTTCCCCGTCGAGCAACGCCAAAGCCCGTGAAGCCTCGACCGCCCGTTCAAAAGTCTGTTTCAGTTCCATATCGCTCGTTTCTTTTTTTCAGTCCAAACACAGGTAATCGTAATGCACCAGTGCCTTTCCACCCTTGCGGCCCATCTGCCTCCGAGCCTGCTGGCTGCCGGTGGAAACGCGTCCTACGCCGATCTGACGGCCGTCGGGCGCAATGATCCGCACGATGTCGTCCTTCTCGAAATCTCCCCGGATCTCGCTCACCCCGATTGGCAGCAGGCTGGTGGCCTTCTCCCCGGTAAGGGCCTGGCAAGCCAGAGGGCTGATGTGGATCTCTCCCTTGGCAAAACTCTCCGAATGGGCGATCCATTTCTTGATGGCGCTCTTGGGCGTGGAGGCAGGGACAAAACGGGTGCAAAGCGTCCCCTCGTCCTGCTTTCCTCCCATCAAACGGCAAAGGATGTTCTCCCGCTTTCCGTTGGCGATGATCACCTCCGTCCCCTCGCTGGCTACCTTGGCAGCGATACGGCTCTTGGTGAGCATCCCTCCGCGCCCGAACGAGGAGCGCGACGACTGGACATAACGCGACAGGTCGCTTTCACCGGGCAGGATGCGTTCGATGACCCGGGAAGCCGGATCGGCAGGGTCGCCGTCGTAGATCCCGTCGATGTTGCTCAGGATCACCAGTGCCTCGGCATCCATCATCGCGGCCACCAGCCCCGAGAGTTCGTCGTTGTCGGTAAACATCAATTCCGTTACCGAGATCGTATCGTTCTCGTTGACCACCGGTACTACGCCGCTTTCCAGCATCACTGCCATGCAGTTGCGCTGGTTCAGGTAATGCTCCCGGGTGCCGAAACTCTCCTTGGTGGTGAGCACCTGCCCGCAGACGATGCCGTGCTCGCGGAAAAGTTCGTAATACTTCCCGATGAGCTTCCCTTGTCCGACTGCCGAAAACAACTGGCGGCTGCCCACCGCGTCGAGGTGATGGGGTTTGGGCACGACCTCGCTGCGCCCGGCCGCCACCGCGCCCGAAGAGACCAGGATCACTTCCATCCCCCCGGCCATCAATTCGGCGATCTGATCCACCAGCGCGGACATCCGCGTGGTATCGAGCGTACCGTCCGCCCGGGTAAGCACGTTGCTGCCTACCTTGACGACGATACGTTTGTATTTTTTTTCCAAAGCGTCTTTCACTTCGTAGTTCGTATTTTCTTGCACTTGCCTGAAAAACTTTCTATCTCCAAACACCACACCGCCGTGCGGGGGAGAGATTTTTCCATGTACTTGAGCCCCGTGGAGACATCCTGCGGGGAATATTTCTCCAGCAAACGCCTCAGGGCTTCGCGTTTTTGCTGCGGATCGTCCACCACCCGGGCCTTGCCGCACAGCACGAGGCTCTCGTACTCGGTGGTAAACTGCGCGGAGAGGACATGAGTGTGCCCCACCACGCAGAACGACACCCGATCTTCGCTGGACAAACAACGCCATTTCCTCCCCTGGGGAGCGCAATGGAGATAGATCGCATCCTGCCCGTCCCACACGAAATTGATCGGAATGCCGTACGGAACCCCGTCCTCGCACAGGGACAACACGCCGTATTCCCCCTCCCGGAGAAGTTCGCGCGCCCGCTGTTCGTCCATCAGGCGGTCGCGACGACGCACCGAGTCGTTATCGTAACGCATCCCTCCGGCTTTACTTGCTGGCCAGCAGACCGTCGATCACCGCCGCGGAAAATCCTCCGCGTTCCATCGCTTCCAGACCCTTGAGGGTGATGCCTCCCGGCGTGGTTACTTTGTCGATCTCCTGCTGGGGCATCGTTCCGTTGGCCTGCAACAGCCCTACCGCCCCGCGTACCGTCTGGAGCACCATCGGCAGTGCTTGCGAAGGGTCGAGGCCCATCTTGGCCGCCCCTTCGACCGAAGCCCCGATATAGCGCAGGATATAGGCAATCCCGCACGAGCAAAGTGCCGTAACGGCCGTCATCTGTTCTTCGGGCACTAGGAAGGCCTCCCCCAAAGCGCCGAAGACCGCCATCATTTCTTCCTGCTGCGCCGGCGATGCACCGTCCGCACTGATGAAAGTCGTGCTCTGCCCGATGGACACCGCCGTATTGGGAATCACGCGGAACAAAGCGGGCGAAGCGCCCAGGTATTCTTTCATTCGGGCGAAGGAAAGCCCGGCCACCACCGAGGCAACCGCCTGGCGTTCCATGTCGAGCTCCGGAGCGATCTCCCGCAGGACGCCTTCAGCCAACCAGGGTTTGACCGCGACGAATACATAATCCGCCCCGCGCACCGCCTCCCGGTTGTCCGAGAGAAGGCGCACCGTACAGTGCTGTTTTTCCAAACGTTCGAGCAGCGCCGCCCGCGCATGTGTAACGCAGACGTCCTGCCCAGCGGCCAATCCAGCCGTAACCACCCCGGCGGCTATCGCACCGCCCATGTTTCCTCCACCGAGAACTGCTATTTTCATTTGTTTATCGCTTAATCATTCCATTTTCTTTATCCTGATCGTGACGAGCGGCGATCTCATCGGCCAATGCGCGGGTACGCTCCACGCGAACCACATTGTCCGGATGGTCGGAAAACATCCGTTGCAGGATGGACGCCTGCGCACCATTCTGCTGAGAGAGTTCGTCCAGTTTTTCGAGTGCACGCGACATGGCATACGGATCGAGTCCATGGTCATGGCAGAAGTTCACACCATACGCATCGGCGGCCGTTTCCTGTTTTTGGGAATACTGCGCCGAAGCTAAAGCCTCAGCAATCGTCCCCCACTGCGAATCCGTCAACTTAGCCAACGTACCTCCCGCAGCCCCCAAGGCACTGCGCCCTGCAGCACGGAGGTAAGCGTTCTTCATCGCATCCTTACTGTCCGTGTTTACCACATGACCTATTTCATGACCGACTACAGCCATCAATTCATCGTCGTCCATCCGATCCATCAACCCGCTGAACACCCGGACGCTGCCATCCCCGCAGGCAAAGGCATTGATGTCTTCGGTGAGATAAACCTTGAAATTCAAGTCCAACCCTTCGACCCCGACTCTCTCGGTAAGCCGCTTCAGACGTACGGCATAAGCTGACGTATCGGCCGCCAGAGTATTCTCTGCGTCCATCCGGGCTACCGCCTCAGCGGACAAACGGGCGATCTGTACATCGGACAGAGTAACGGCAGCCACGACATTCTTGCCGGCTTCCAGCAATTTACCGCTGTCCAGGGTACGCCCGCCTATTTTAATCTGCGCAGAAGCCGACAGACAAAAGACGAGAAAAAAGATCCCGAGAGAAAAAAACTTATTCATATTTCTCAAAACCATCCCGAATGATTCATCGGTTGCAAAAGCAAAGTTACTGTTTTCCCCCGTTCGGTCTTCATAAAATACCCGACGACAGGGTTGCATTTTGTTAAAAAAAAGTATCTTTGTCGCTGGGTACTCCCAAAAAACCTTTCCTTCTGCTAACAAACGTACAAACGATGAACACTCCTGCCAAATCCGTAAGAATCCAATCGCTGGATGTATTCCGCGCGCTGACCATGTTGCTCATGCTCTGGGTAAACGAGTACGCGGGTGTAAAAGACCTTCCCCACTGGATGTACCATGCCGCCGCCCAGGAAGACATGATGGGCTTCTCGGACATCATCTTCCCGGCCTTTCTCTTTGCCATGGGTATGGCCGTCCCCTTTGCCGTACAAAACCGCCTGAAGAAAGGCGACAGCCTGCTGCAAGTCTCCCTGCACATCCTGCTGCGCACCGTAGCCCTGGTGGTGATGGGCCTCTTTACCGTCAACAAAGGCGCCTACGATCCCGTGGCCTCGGGCATCCCCTCGGCTTGGTATTCGCTGCTGATGGTCGCCGGATTTTTCCTCGTATGGAACCTCTACCCGAAAGTTTCCGACGCGCGCCGCTACCTGTTTGCCGGGATGAAAATAGCCGGCATCGCCCTGCTGATCTATCTGCTGGTCATCTTTGTCCCCAAGGAAGGTCAGTCCTTCGGCACGAAATGGTGGGGCATCCTCGGACTGATCGGCTGGTCGTACCTGGGCACCTCGCTCATTTACCTGGCCACCCGTTCAAATCTGCGCAAAGCCATCGCCGCCTTCCTGCTGCTGACCGCCTGCTGCCTGTTGACCTTCGCCGGCGTATTCCGGGGGACCTGGGCCGAGTACATCCCCAGCCAACCGGTACTCTACACCCTTTCGGTAGCCGGTATGCTCTCCGCCATCATCCTGCAACAATACGGACGCCGCCCGGGCAGTTTCTACGGCGTGATGGTAGCCATCGGGGTCGTCATGGCCTTGTGTGGTTGGGTGGCACACCACTGGTGGATCATTTCCAAGATCCAGGCCACTCCCACCTGGCTCTTTTACTGCTGCGCGATGTTCTTCCCGGCAGTTGCCCTGCTGCATTACCTGTGCGATGTAAAAGGCAAAGCACATTGGTTTGCCATCATCAAACCGGCCGGCACGCTGACCCTCACCTGCTACATGGTACCCTACCTGACCGGCAACCTGATGCGCCTGTTGGAGCTCCACTGGCCCTCGTTTACTTACAGCGGCGGGGCCGGACTGGTGCGTTGCGCGCTGTATTCCCTGGCGGCCATCTGGATCGCCTGGCTGCTTTCGAAGATCCATATCCGTCTGAAAATCTGACGCCATCTGCCCTGGCCGAAAAGATCCGAAACAGGGACGAAGGCAGCCAAACGCCCCCTGACCCCGAATCCCCGGGGGAAGGAGAAAAACCTACCCCCGCTTTTTTACCGGAGTAGCCTGGGAGAGACGCAGACTGCTCACCACCGCCGCCGTCAGCGCAAAGCCGATGGCCGCCATCAGACAGCGCAAGGGCGAAACCTCGGGCGCCGTCACGCGAAAGATCAAGGCTACCAACGTCGTCCCGAGCGTCTGCCCGAACAGACGCGCCGTCCCCTGCATCCCGCTCGCCCCACCGCTGCGCGAAGTCGGTGCCGAGGAGATGATCGTCACATTATTGGGCGTCTGGAACAATCCGAAACCCGCGCCGCACACCGCCATCCTCCAGATTATCTGGCTGTTTTCCGGCTGGGGAGGCAGTTCCACAAGCAGGAACAACCCCAATGCGAATACCGCCATTCCCACGCCTCCCAGCAGTCCCGGATGGATCTTTTCCACCAGCCTCCCGGCCAACGGCGCCGCCACGATCGTAGCCAAAGGCCACGGGGTAAGCAGCAAGCCCGTCTCGGCTACACTCCGCGCCAGCACATCCTGAAACAAAAAAGGCAACGACACCATCGCCAGCATCTGCGCCGTAAAAGAACATACGGACGTCCCGACCGAAAGCGAAAAAATGGGGATCTTCAGCAGATCCACCGGCAGAATGGGCGCCTGAAGCATCCTTTGCCGACGGATGAAAAAATATCCGATCGTCAGCAGCAACACCACCTGCACCGCGATCAAACGCCGGTTTTCGTCGTGGGCCAAGCCCTCAAGCGTATAGATCAAAAGACCGAAAGTCAGCGCATTGGCCACCGCACTGATCTTGTCGAAACGATACGAGCGTTCCCGCGCCGGGTTTTGCGGCAGGAAAGCCCTTCCGGTAAAGAAAGCGATCGCCGCAATCGGAATGTTGATCACAAAAAGCCAATGCCACGAAGCCACCGAAAGGATCGCTCCGGCCAGGGAAGGACCGGCCGCTACCGACACCGAAACGATCATTGCATTGACCCCCATCCCCCGACCGAGGAATTCAGGCGGGTAAATAAGCCGGATCAAAGCCGTATTGACGCTCATCACCGCCGCCGCGCCGATGCCCTGCACCACCCGGGCCCCTACCAAAGTCCACAACGAATCGGCCAAAGCGCACACCAGCGAAGCCACCCCAAAGACCGCCACACCGAAGAGGAACACCCGCCGATACCCATGAATATCCCCCAGCGAAGCGAACGAAAGCAAGGAAACGGTGATCACCAACTGATAGGCATTGACCACCCAGGTAGTCTGGGACGGAGAAGCCCCGAAATGGTCGGAAAGGGTCGGCAAAGCCACGTTCATGATCGTCCCGTCGATCACGGACATCATGATCGCCGCCAAGACCGCTACCGCCCCCAGATAAGCCTTGGGGATGCCCAATATTTTCTTTTCCATCCCTTCCCGCGTCAAAGGGACAAAGGTAGTGAAAGGCGAGGGCAAAGCCGAGGGGGAAAACGAAGTTTTTCTCCG
>DCEW01000039.1 GCA_002314265.1 Flavobacteriales bacterium UBA1820 | reverse complement strand
GGCTCGCTTGGGGACATACGCTTTTTCCTAAGCCTGCTTGCAGCAGATACCTTTCAACGGCTCCACATGGATGTTGACAAATGTTTGCGCACCGAAGCGGTTTTTAAGCGCATGTTCGATCTCGGTTGTGGTGTGGTGCGTATGTTCCAGAGAGAGTTTGCCGTCCATCCGGATGTGCATCTCGATGGCGAAGTAATTGCCTATCTTGCGGGTGCGCAGGTTGTGCAGGTCGGACACGCCATCGAATCCCAGGACGATGCTTTCGATTTCCTTTTCCGTTTCCTCCGGCAGGGATTTTTCCAGCAGTTCCCCGATACTGGGCAGCGATAGTTTGATCGCTACCCGGACGATGAAGTAGCTCACCAGGATGGCCGCCAAGGGGTCGAGAATGGCCCATCGTTCCCCCAGTAGGACAGCCCCGCCGATGCCCACGGCCGCTCCGATCGAGGAGAGGGCGTCGCTGCGGTGGTGCCAGGCATTGGCCATGACGGCTTGCGAATCGAGTTTGCGCCCTTCGGCTACCGTATAACGATAAAGCGCTTCTTTGACCACGATCGAGATCAGAGCAGCTATGAGTGCCAGGCGATCCGGCCGTTTGAGCGGCTCGCCTTGGAGAAAGTGGACGATCGAAAGGCACCCGTTGTAAAAGATCCCGACCCCCACCAGCAGCAGCACGATACCGATGATGGCCGTGGCGAGGGTTTCGTATTTTCCGTGTCCGTAGTCGTGGTCGTCGTCCCGAGGTTTGCCCGAGACGCGCACAAAGGCCAGTACGACGATGTCGGTGGCAAAGTCCGAGAGCGAGTGGACGGCATCGGCAATCATGGCGGCGCTGTGTCCCAGGATACCGGCTGCGAATTTGAAGATGACCAGTAGCAGGTTTACCGCGCTGCCAACGAGGGTTACCCGGTATATTTTCCGTTCGCGGGAATTTTCCGTTTGTTTTTTTTCAGGTTTCATGATCGATAGAGGGAAATGAGTCGTATCCGAAAAAGAAAAATATTGCCGGCCTAAAGGCCGGCAATATTTTTTCCTTCAGATCCCTTTCCGGGATCCTGTTCTCCTTGCTTATTCAGCAGCGGCGGTGTCAACGGCAACCGTGTCAACGGCAGCGGAATCAACTGCTGCAGAATCAACAACGACAGCCTCTTCAACCGTAGCCTCAACCTCTACAGGAGCCTCTGCTTCGGAAGATTTGCAGGCAGCGAACAGGGCTACTACTGCAAACGACATAAGAACTACAACTTTTTTCATTTTGCTAACGACTTAAAATTGTTTATAATACCTGATATTCAAACGATTTTCGTTCAAAAGGCCTCTTGTTCCTTTTGACCCGACAAAGATATAAAATATATTTTGTTAGATGTATGTTAAATGAGATATTTTTTAAGGCAAAACGGATTATTGCGTATATTGTTGTGTGGAAGCCTTTTTGATAAATTGTTCTTCTGAAAAAAGCCTTAAAACAGCGATTGTTTTAAGGCTTTTTTAACTCACAATTCTCCTTCGGACTGCATTTCGTCCAAGGTTTCCAGGATTTTCTTGCAGCCGAAAGCGATCTCGTCCTCCGAGATGGTCAGCGGCGGGGACAGACGCAAGGCCCGGTGCTCGTACAGCAGCAGGAAGGTGATCACGCCTTTGTTCAGCAGACGGGTTACCAGTTTCGGAGCCACATCGTCCCGCTCGAACATCGGAGCCAGCATCAGCCCCATGCCCCGGATCTCCTGGATGGCCGGATGTACCAGCAGCGAGCGGAACAGTTTTTCTTTTTCCAAAGTGCGGGGGATGATGTCGCCTTCGGTGAGGATACGGAGTGTCTCCAGGCATGAGGCCGCGATGACCGGATTGCCCCCGAAGGTTGTTACGTGCCCCATCTTAGGATGGTCGAGCAGCATCTGCATCTTTTCGAGCGAGGAAACGAATCCTCCCACCGGAAGCCCTCCGCCCATCGCCTTGCCGATGGCCAGGATATCCGGCACGATGTCGAAATTCTGGTAGCCGAACAAACGCCCGGTGCGGCCAAATCCCGGTTGGATCTCGTCGATGATCAGTTGGGTACCGGTCTGGGTGCAGCGCTCCCGTACGGCTTTCAGCCAGCCGTCTTTCGGTACGACAAAGCCCGCTCCGCCCTGGATGGACTCCAGCAGAACGCCTGCCGTACGCTCGGTGATCATCTCGATGTCGTCGAAGTTGTTGAATTCCAGAAAACGGACATCGGGGATCAAGGGACGGAATGCGCGTTTCTGCTCCTCCACGCCGAGCATGCTGAGCGACCCTTGCGTATTGCCGTGATAGGCCCACCGGGCCCCGATCATTTCCGTGCGTCCCGTAACGCGTTTGGCCAGTTTGATGCTCGCTTCGATGGCTTCCGTTCCGGAATTGACCATGTAGAGGCAGTCCAGCCCCGGTTCCAGCAGTTCGGTGAGCATTCGGGCGTATTCCAGCGGCGCATCCTGGATGAATTCCCCGTAAACCATCACGTGCATGTAGCGGTCTACCTGATCCTTGATGGCACGGATCACCCGGGGATTGGAATGGCCGATGACGTTGGCCGATACGCCGGCTTCCAGATCGAGGTAAGCCCGGCCGGATTTGTCGTATATCCACGAACCTTCCGCCCGGTCGATGTCCAGTCCCAGCGGATAGGGGGTAGTTTGAGCCTGGTATCGTTTGAATTGTTCGAGTCTGTCCATATTCTTCTCGCTGTTTTCGCTGGTGCAAAGATACGCAAAGCCAAGAGCAAACCCGAGGGGGAAACCGAAGTTTTTCCCCCTCGGGTTTGCCGAGGCGCCTCCTGTCTTATGAAAAGAGAGGGAAAGCCGGGTGCAGCGGAGAGGGAAAGACGAAGTTTTTCCCCCTCGGAATTTCCCGCGCGGATCTGTAGCCTACCGGAAAAGCCATTTGATCCACCGCAGGCGATCGCCGTAAGGGGCGCATTTCAGATTGGGAAGCAGATGGGCAGGGGAACTCATTACGGGTTTGGCGTGGCTGAACAATTCGAAACTGTACCGTCCGTGGTAGGCACCCATCCCGCTTTGTCCCACTCCTCCGAAGGGGAGATGAGAGTTGACCACGTGTATGACGGTGTCGTTGATGCATACTCCGCCCGATGCCGTATGGTTTACCACGTGGCGAGCCCGTTTTCGGCTCGAGGTAAAGTAATAGAGCGCCAATGGCGTGGGGCGTTTCCGGATGTATTCGAGGCAGAGGTCGATCCGCTCAAAAGGCACGATGGGGAGGATGGGACCGAAAATCTCGTCGGTCATCAGGGGCGAGTCGCTTGGGGCGTTTTCTATCAAAGTGGGTTCGATATACAACCGGTCGCGGTCCGTAGAGCCCCCGTGCAGTATGTCGCCGTACGGCAAAAGAGCGGCGAGCCGATCGAAATGGCGGGGATTGACGATGTGCGGATAGTCGGGGCTGCGACGGGGATCGGGTCCGTATTGTGTTTTGATCTCCTTTATGAGTGCTTCCACCAGGGAGTTTTTTACCTCCTTGTGTACAAAAAGGGTGTCGGGTGCCACGCAGGTTTGTCCGGCATTGAGCAACTTGCCCCACACGATGCGTTGGGCGGCCACGCGCAAGTCGGCGTCGTTGTCGACGATGCAAGGGCTTTTCCCGCCCAGTTCGAGTGTAAGGGGAGTAAGGTGTCGGCTGGCCGCTTCCATTACGTGACGGCCGTAACTTTGGCTACCGGTGTAGAATATGTAGTCCCAGGGAAGCGACAACAGGGCGTCGGTTACCTCCAGGTCGGGTTCCGTTACCGCGATGTAGGACTCTTCGAAGCATTCCCCGATCAGTTGCTGCAGGCAGGCGGCAGTGTGCGGGGCTTCGCCCGAAGGTTTTACTACGGCGCAATTTCCCGCTGCAATGGCTCCCACCAGAGGCATCAGGGAGAGATTGAACGGGTAATTCCATGGAGCGATGATCAGCACCGTTCCGCGCGGTTCGTAGTGGAGGCGGCTGCGCGAACCCAACAGCAGCAGAGGAGTTGCACGACGGCGGTCGGTGGCCCACCGTGCGAGATGTCGTTGGAGGTAGCCGATCTCCTTCAACACCAGGCCTATCTCCGAGGTATAACTCTCGAACGGAGCTTTTCCCAGGTCGGCCTGCAAGGCTCGGGTGAGGTCTGCTTCGTGTTTTTCAATGCTTTCGCGCAAGCGGCGTAACGCGGAAAGGCGATAAGGGATCTCGCGAGTGAGGTGTTTGTCGAAAAACGTTCGTTGCTTTTGGTGCAGAGCGGCGTATTTTTCCGGGTCGATCATGGTACAGGACGATTTGGGTTTGTTTGTAACAGGCACATCGAAGGCGGATTTGTCCGCGGCGGGAAAAAGCCGGGAGGGTCCCCTCGTGTTCAAAGGTAGGGAAAAAGCCCGTTGGATATTCTGCGTTTTGCAGATAGGGAAAAAGAAAAATGAGTAAATTTGCGGCAACTCAAAATCCATAGTAAAAATCACAAACGAATGAAAAGATTTTTTTACACCATGATCCTCGCTGCCGCTTTGGCAGTAGGATTTATGTCCTGTTCGAAGGAGGACGATCCGGATATCCCAGCCATCGCCGGGATCGAAAATGCCGAAGACAACCTTTCGATGGCTGTCGGGGAAAGCATCACTTTCACCGCATCGGTAACCCCTACCGAGCAGACCGAATACCAGTGGACGCTCGACGGGCAGGAAGTATCCACCGAGTTGGCGTACACCTTTGCTCCCAAGCAGACCGGGGAGTACATCCTGAAATTTACCGCCACGAATGTTTCCGGTACCGATTCGCGTGAATTTACCGTAAGCGTAGTGCTGTATAAGGGCGGATTTTTCGTCATCAACGAAGGCTCGTTCGGTCGGACGATGGGTTCGGTCGATTATTTTGCCGACGCATCCACCCGTACTCCGCACGTCTATCAGACGGCCAACCCGGGAAAAGAACTGGGCAATACGACCGAATTCGGTACGAAATGGAACGGGAACTATTACTTTGTCTCCAAACAGGACCGCACTCTGGTCAAGGCCTCGGCTACCGATTTTGTCGATGGCGGGGAGTATTCCGCTGCAGTAGCCGGTTCGGATGCCGATGGGCGTTCCTTTGCCGGTATCGACGAAAACTACGGGGTGTACACGACTTCCAACGGGGCTTACGTGGTCGATCTCAACACGTTCAAGTCGGTATCTTACCTGGAGGGTTCGCGGGGCGTAGGCTCTACCGGTATGTCGGCCCAGTGCGGGGGTGCGATCACGGCGGGTGACTACATCTTTGTCATCAATGTCAAGGACGGCGTGTATGTGTACTCCAAAGCCGATCGTTCGCTGGTGCGCAGCGAGGTGCTCTGCCCGGCGCACATCGGTTTCGTACAGTCCAAGGACGGAAACATCTGGGCTTCGGACGGTCCTTCGCTCTACTGCATCAATCCCAAGACCCTGGCCGTCACCAAGACCGACCTTCCCGACGGTCTTGAGGTATATTCCGATCAGTGGGCGTGGAAGCCGGCCATGTTCGATGCTTCCGCCACGGAAAACGTCTTGTACTTTGCCAGCGCAGGAGACAACTATGCCGTACAGAATATCTACCGTTATCAGATCGGCGACGCTTCGTCGCTCGCCCAGCCGTTTGCTTCGGGGGGTGCGAACGATTACCTCTACGGTGGCGGTTTCCGGGTCGATCCCGTGAGCGGCGACTTGGTAGCCACCTTTGTGGGAGTTAGCTGGGGAGACGACCAGAACAAACTGGTGGTATTCGACGGAAAGACCGGCGCCGAGAAATCGCGTTTGGAGTATCAGGAGTACCTTTTCCCCACCATGGTTCTGTTCAACTGATCTCTTCGGGAAAAAGAAAACAACGGGAACGGGGGCGTTTCCCCTCCCGCACTACCGATCGGCCCGTACCAACTTGTTGGTACGGGCCGATCGGCTTTTAGCCGGTATTGGGGATTGCTCTCCGGGAGAGGGCAGGCTACTTTTGCCCACGTAATCGAAAAAAAACTGGAACACTCCCATGAAAACCCTCAAACAGATCGCCGTGTGGTCTTTCGCGGCGTTTATGCTGCTCGCAGCAGCCTCCTGCAAAAACTCTTCACAGCCGGCCTCGGAACCCGTTTCGATGACCACTTCCGGCGATACGCTCACCATCGACGAGGTCCTTTCCCGGGCGGATTCGCTGGTGGGACAGGCTGTCATCCTGGAAGGAGTCTGCACCCACATCTGTGAACACGGCGGGCAGAAAATCTTCCTGATGGGCTCGGACGATACGCAGATGCTGCGTGTGGAAGCCTCCAAGCAGCTTGGGTCCTTCCCCAAGGAAACGGTCAATAGTATCGTGGCGGTCGAAGGCGTGATCGTCGAGGATCGCATCGACGAGGCTTACCTGCGCCAATGGGAACAGCAGCTCGAGGCCGCCGCCCAATCTTCCGCCCAGGAGCATGCAACCCAGGGATGCAGCGTCGAACAACAGGCACGGGGCGAATCCGCCACCGCTACCGCCCGGACGCGCATCGAAAACTACCGCCAGAAGATCGCTCAGCGCAAGCAGCAGCAGGGCAAGGACTACCTCTCGTTCTATCACGCCGAAGCCTCTGCCTACCGGATCAAATAACCGCCGCTTTCTCCCTTCTTCTTCTTTGCGAGAGGGATCTTTTTCCCCGAGCGAGCTCTCCACCCGGTTTTGGGCGCAGGGAAAAACAGATCTTCGGCGGCGGAAAGAGAGGGGGAAATACTACCCTTAAAAAATGAGTGAAAAAACCACACGAATGGGGCGCGTGCGCCGGGTGAGCCGCTGGTTGCACCGCGATCTGTCCTACCTTTTCGCCGGGGCGCTGCTGGTCTATGCCATCTCCGGGATTTGCCTGAACCACAAGCGGGACTTCAACTCGGATTACAGCATTCGCCTGACCGAATACACCCTGGAGAGCCCCTTGCCCGCCGAGAAGGATGGCTGGGACAAGGACTATGTACTGGGACTGCTCGAGCCTTTGGGCGAGCGGGAGAACTATACCCAGCATTATTTCCCCGATGAACATACGGTCAAGGTGTTTCTCAAGGGCGGGTCGTCCCTCCAGGTGGATATCCGCAGCGGGCAGGCCCGGTACGAGTCCTTGCGAAAACGTCCGCTTCTCCCGGCGCTCAATCGTTTGCATTACAACCCGTCGCGCGCTTGGACGATCTTTTCCGATGTGTTTGCCGGGGCGCTGCTGGTGATCACTTTGACAGGCATCGTCATGGTCAAGGGACCCAAGGGGCTTTGGGGTCGCGGGGGAGTGGAGTTGCTCGTGGGGATAGCCGTCCCGCTGACGCTCTTTTTGCTGTTGTAACCGGGCTTTTGCAAGAGAAAATAACTCATGATTGTTTTTTAGAATTTTGTGAACGACGGAGCGTTCGCTGCGGGAGGCTTCCCGCGGCGAACGCTCTTTTTTTATGGAACATTTCCCCGGGTGCGGGAGGAAAATGCGGCGGGCTTTCCGTAGGCCGGAACCGTCCCGATGCGTATCTTTGCCCCTGCGATGAAAATGATGGTAACAGATAGGGAAAAAGGTGCGGCCGAATACACCACGGCGATGGGAATCCTGTGGTCGCTGTGCCTGGCGCATTTGTGCAACGATGCATTCCAGTCGGTCATCCCGGCGGTGTATCCTCTTTTGAAGGACAACCTGGCCCTTACTTTTGCCCAGGTGGGGATGATCACGCTGGTGTACCAGATCTGTGCTTCGGTGTTCCAGCCGGTTTTCGGGGTGGTGTTCGACAAGCGTCCCAGCGTGTGGTATTTGCCCTTGAGTTCGCTTTCTACGGCGGCGGGTTTGTTTCTGCTGGCCTACGCCGGGTCGTTCCCGGTGGTATTGGTGGCGGTGGCACTGGTAGGGTTGGGCTCGTCGGTGCTGCACCCCGAGGCCTCGCGGATGACACATTTCGCTTCCGGGGGACGGCATGGCCTGGCGCAGTCCATCTTTCAGGTGGGGGGCAATCTGGGCAGTTCGTTCGGACCGTTGTTGGCGGCGCTGATCATTGCTCCTTATGGTCAGCATTACATCGTGGTATTCGCCGGGGCGGCTCTGGTGGCGATGGTGCTCAAGCGGCCGCTGGTGCGGTGGTACGGGCAGGTGATCGCGGGAAGGGGGCAGAGGGAGAAACTTCGGGTCGAACTTCCCCGAAGCGGCTTTTCGCGCGGGAAAATCGTCTTTGTCTTTTCAGTGCTGTTGCTGCTGGTCTTTTCCAAGTACGTGTATATGGCTTGCTTGACCAATTTCTACACGTTTTACCTGATGGACAAGTTTGATGTAACGGCGCGTCAGTCGCAGTTTTACCTCTTCGCCTTTCTCTTTTCCGTGGCGTTGGGAACGCTGTTCGGCGGGCCGGTGGGCGACCGCTTCGGGAGGAAATTCGTCATCTGGGCTTCGATCCTCGGCGCGGCGCCGTTCGCCTTGTGGATGCCCTATGCGGGCCTGGCGGGTACGTGCGCGCTGAGCGTGGTGATCGGTCTGGTGTTGTCTTCCGCTTTTTCGGCGATACTGGTTTATGCGCAGGAGCTTCTGCCGACGAAACTGGGGCTGGTTTCCGGTTTCTTTTTCGGGGTGATGTTCGGTATCGGGGGCATTGCGGCAGCGGTGCTGGGGCAGATGGCCGATACGCATGGGATCGAGGAGGTTTTCCGGATATGTTCCTACTTGCCTTTGCTGGGTTTCGTGGCGTTTCTTCTGCCGGACGAGCGCCGTGGGCGGGAAGTTCGCGCGGGCCGATAAGGGGCGGGGCAAGCGGGCGTGCAAGCAAAAAAAGCCGGGGGCATTGCCCCCGGCTTTTTTGCTTGCACGCAACAGACGCGATCAATCCAGATCGAGCTGGACTTTGGCTACGTGTTCGGTGTCGTAGGCGTGGCGAGCCAGTTTGTCGCGCACGTCGGCGAATGCGTTGAGCGTGTACTGGATCTCCTCCTTGGTGTGGTAGTTGGTGGGGATCAGGCGCAACAGGATGAGTCCCTTGGGGATTACCGGCGGGATCACGATCGAGCAGAAGATGCGGTAGTTTTCACGCATGTCGGCTACGACCTGCGAAGCCTCCTCCAGCGAGCCTTTCATGTAAACCGGCGTTACGCACGAGGTCAGATCGCCGATGTCGAAGCCGCGCTCGCGCAGACCGTTTTGGAGCATGTGTACGTTTTCCCACAGTTTTTCGCGCAGTTCCGGATGGGTGCGGATGATCTCCAGACGTTTGAGGGCCCCCAGCACATTGACCATCGGCAGGGATTTGGCGAAGATCTGCGAGCGCATGTTGTAGCGCAGATGAATGATGATCTGTTTGTCGTCCGTAGCGACGAAACCTCCGGTGGAAGCCATCGACTTGGCAAAGGTAGCGCAGTAAACGTCCACTTCCTTTACGCAGTTCTGTTCGGAGTGCGTACCGTCTCCGTTGGGTCCCTGCGTGCCGAATCCGTGTGCGTCGTCGATCAGCAGGCGGAAGTTGAATTTCTTTTTCAGGTCGGCGATTTCACGCACCTTGCCCTGCATGCCGCGCATACCGAATACGCCTTCGGTAATCACCAGGATACCGCCGCCCAGTTCGTTGGCTTTCCGGGTAGCTACTTCCAGTTTCTTTTCGCAGTCCTTGGGGTCGTTGTGGCGGAATTTCAGGCGTTCGGCGTCCGTCATGCGGATGGCGTCCATGATCGAAGCATGGCAGTCGGCGTCGTACACCACCACGTCGTGGCGGTCCAGCAGGCAGTCGATGGCCGACATGATGCCCTGGTAACCGTAGTTGATCACGCAACCGTATTTCTTGTGTACGAACTCGGCCAGTTCCTGTTCCAGTTGTTTGTGATATTTGGTCTGTCCGGACATTACGCGTGCGCCCATCGGGTAAGCCATGCCGTATTTGGCAGCGGCTTCCGCGTCGGCTTTGCGCACCTCGGGGTGATTGGCCAGTCCGAGGTAGTTGTTCAGACTCCAGCACAGCACTTCTTTGCCGTGGAACATCATGCGGGAACCGATCTCGCCTTCCAGCTCGGGGAACAGATAATAGCCCTCGCCCTGTTCGTGCCACATTTCCAGCGGGCCGGGTTTGCCTTTGATCTTGTCGAATAAATCTACCATTGCCATAATTTGATAAGTCGTGTTGAAAAGGGCGCAGCACGCCCCGGGTTGATTTCTGTTATGAGTTTTCTATCTTGTCGAATTGCTTTTTGAACATCCGGTCCAGGAAACGGTCCGGCAGCACGTGGATGGCCAGCCAGAACATCCAGCGCGAAGGAGCGATCAGGTAACGCGTGTCGGGATGAGGATTGGTGTAAGCCTTCAGGATAAGCCGCGCTACCTTTTCGGCCGGAAGGGCGTTGTGTTCCATCTGCTCGACGCCTTTGTCGATCTTTTGGAACAGAACGGCATAATCCGTATCCTGGTATTTGTACACCCCGTCTTTGGATTTGTTTTTGTTCCAGATCTCGGTCTGGATGGGGCCCGGTTCGATGATGATCACGTCGATCCCGTAGCGCATCAGTTCGCGCCGCATGGCATCCGAGATGGCTTCCACCGCATGTTTGGTGGCGGCATACGGTCCCAGATATGGACGTACTGCCCGTCCGGCTCCCGAAGAGATGTTGACGATCTTGGTCTGTACCGTCCGGTTGGCCGAGGAGATCTTCAACAGGGGAAAGAACGCCTGCGAGACACGCAGCATGCCGAGTGTATTGACATCGTAGATGTACTTCATGTACTCGATCGATACGTGCATGATGGCGTCTCCGCCCGAGATACCGCCGTTGTTGACCAGCAGCTGGATGCCTTGTGCACCGACCAGTTGCCCTACGCGGGCAGCCTCGGCGGCGATGGCCTGGTCGTCCGTCAGGTCGAAGAAGAGGGGTTCGTAGTTGTCGCCCAATTCTTCCTTGAGCCGCAGGGCGTCTTCCTTTTTGCGGACGCTCCCGAATACTTTGAAACCAGCCTTGGCCAGTTCCCGCGCGGTGGCAAGTCCTATGCCGGAACTTACTCCCGTGATGACTGCGTTTTTCATCATGGCGGTCTAATGCTTGTTTTTCGGTTGAACGATGCCCCGGATTACAGCAGGGTGGGGCTTACCCCGTAGGTGTTTTTCAACTCCAGCAGGAAGTCCTTCACTACCGGGGTGAACCCGTTGAGCCATTCCTGCGCCTGCATCCAGCGGTCGTCGAATACTTTGGTCATGTAGCGTTCACCGTGGTCGGGCAACAGCACCACCGGTACGGCGTCCGCTGGCAAGTGTTCCAGTTCCTTGATGACGGCCGCCAGAGCCGCTCCGCTGGAATATCCGCACATGAGCCCTTCGATCAGGGGAAGCATCCGGGCTACATGTGCACTCTCGAAGTCGTTTACTTTGACAAAACGGTCGATCACCGAGAAGTCCGTCGCTGAAGGGATCATGTTTTTCCCCACGCCTTCCATCCGGTAAGGCTGGAGTTCGTTGGGGTCGATGATGCCCGTCTCCTTGTATTTCTTCAGGATGCTTCCTACGGCATCCACGCCGATGACCTCCACGGCCGGGTTCTGTTCCTTGAGGTATTTGCCGATCCCGGAGATGGTACCGCCCGTGCCGGAGCAGGCAAAGAAGTGGGTAACTTTCCCGTTGGTCTGTTTCCAGATTTCAGGACCGGCCGTCAGGTAGTACGACTCGGCGTTTTTGGGGTTGAAATACTGGTTGATGTAGATCGACCCGGGATGTTCCTTGGCCAGGCGGGCACCGGTGGAGTAGTACGAATCGGGGTGCTCCGGCGGAACGTTGGCCGGGCAGACGTGCACTTCGGCCCCCATGGCGCGCAGGACGTTCAGTTTTTCCTGAGCGCATTTGGAATTGACGGCCACGATACACTTGTATCCTTTGATGGCGCATATCATGGCAATGCTGTATCCGGTATTGCCCGATGTGGTTTCCACGATGGTCGCTCCGGGACGGAGTTCGCCGCGGCGTTCGGCTTCTTCGATAATGTGCAGCGCCACGCGGTCTTTCATGGAATGGCCGGGGTTGTACGATTCGACTTTTGCGTAGATTCTTATCGGGGAAGCGTGAAAAAACTTGTCCAAAGGGATCATCGGAGTGTTGCCGATGGTCTTCAGAAGAGTGGTCGGTTGGTCATTAAGGCTCATGATCTTACTATTAAGTCACAGACTGTTTGTTTTTTAAGTCTTCTTTAAGACTTTTCCGAAAAGCACCGCAATTTAGTCAAATAAAACGGGATGACCTAACAGCCGGGCGATAAATTCGTTTTATGTTGTATAAAAAACGCACGGGGCCTCGCGGAGGCCCCGTGCGTTTGGTTTTCTGAAGAAAAAGAAATGTTAAAACTTATAGGCGAAGTTTACCGTGTAGTTCACCGTTCTGCGCCGGTAGACGCCGTTCTCGTATTGGCATTGGAGATTGGCCTCGGCGCAAAGGGCATAGCGCGGGCCGTCCAGGGCGTAAAGCCGCAGGGGATAGTTGATGGCGAAGTTGTTACTGCTGATGGTTTGTCGGAAATCCGTTTGCCCGTTGTTCCATTCGGAGCGCGTATCTTCCCGCACGTATCCCAGGACAGCCCCTACTTTCAGGAAGCGGAACCAGCGCCCCAGGGGGGTAACGATCAGCCCGGCGCCTGCTCCGTAGCGGGTGGTGAGGTAGTCATAGACGGTCAGCTCATCCGGCATGTCGGTGCGGGTGATAAAGGAAAGAAACAGGTACCCTTCCGCCGCCAGGAAGTCGTTGAACTGCCGCCCGTAGGTGATCCCGAAGACCGGTCCGAAATACCGGAAAGACCCCACGAAGTTCCATTGGTCCGAATCGGGGATCGAGTGGTAAATCCCGTAGTCGGTAGGAAACAGACCGACGTGTGCCATGAGGTAATTTTTCCGGACAGGCTCGTCCCCGGCGCGTTCCGGGGCAGCTTGGAGCGACAACAAGGGGGCTAGGAACATCCAGAGAAGCAAGAGGTTTTTTGATAACGAAAAGGGGACTTTAGGAAAAATTTAGCGGCCCTTGGCGGGGACACCTTGTAGGAAGATGAGGAAAAATGCGTACTTTAGTGCTTGTGTAACCAAAAGGAGAAAACGATGAAAAAATACATATTCTTTTTCCTGTGCCTGTTCGTCGGACTTTCGGCTTCGGCACGGACCAATGTGTACGATTTGCGGAGTTTTTACCTGGGCGATATGCCGATCTATCGGGCTACTCCGGACCGTGCACGGGAACTGTTGGGCAAACCGCTGACCCGGGAGGGTTATCTCAACGCCCGGGGGGGATATGCGGTGTATCCTTACTTTTCGCCCTGGTGGGGTCCCTGGGGACCGGCTTTCGGGTTTTATGCCCCGTATTACGGCCGTCCGGAGCTCCTGGGGACGATGGTCTTGATCTACGACCAGATGGTTATCTATTTCGACCAGGAAAGGGAGCGCGGGGAGGCGTTCCTGACCAATGCCAATACCTATACGTCGAACTATCCGCTCTATTACGGCAATACGCCGATCCGGGTGGGCGATGCGTTCGAGTCGTTGGCGGGGGTGTTCCCGGACGAGTACAACAAGGCGCTGCGCAAATCGACCAAGAAGCAGGTGTTCTTCGTACCGGTAAAGGTCGAGGCGGGCAGCGGTGTGTTGCGCCAGAAGGGAAAGATCACCTTTATCGTCAAGGATGGCCACATCGATGCGATTCAGATCGCTTTGAGCTGATTTTTAGCAGACTCACAAACCCGAAGGGGGCGGGCAAGCGGTGCGCCGTAG
>DCEW01000028.1:843-4239 GCA_002314265.1 Flavobacteriales bacterium UBA1820 | reverse complement strand
CAGCTCCGTGCCGTCGGCACGGAGCTTTTTTTGTCGCTTGCCCGGTCAGTGTTTGCCCCCGGAAAGCCCTTTGGGTCGGTTTATCTTTTGTGAGACGAACATCACTCCTGCCAGAATGACGAACAGTCCGAGGCTTCCGGCCAGCAGCGCGTATGTTTCCATCTGCAGCAGGATGTAGATATAGAGGTACAGCCCGGCCAACATGCCGCCCACACCCAGTGCGGCTTTCTTTTCCCGCAGCAGGGCGTACGTGTACAGGAAGAGCATCCCGACGATCATCACGCTGGCTATCGCATAGGACCAGCCGAAGCGCAAGTGTTCGGACAGCGCGATCAGCAGCGAGTAGAACAGGATCAGCGCCAGTCCTACCAGCAGATAGTGGAAGATGCCCAGCGGCTTGCGCAGGAGCGTTTCGGCAAACAGCACCACCACGAAGGTGAGCAGCAGGATCAGGATGGCGTATTTCACGGCGCGTTCCGTCATTTGGTACTGGGCTACCGGCACCAGCAGTTCCACCCCGAAGACGGAATCCTGCACCCGCGCTTCGGCCGCGGTGAAATCGAACACCTGCGGATAGTTGCGGTTCATCCCGATCACGTCCCATTGGGCGGAGAAACCATCGGAGCGTACCTCCCGGTGCGAAGGCAGGAAATTGCCGGTAAAACTCGGTGTGGGGCAGTCCGACTCGATCCGTATGCTCGTGGTGCGTCCTATGGGAGCGAAGTACAGCGCGTCCGAGCCCTTGAGTTCCATCTCGATGCGAAAGCGCACCGTCGTATCCGCCTGCAGCAGCGGCGTAGCATCGACTGCGGCGGCCACTCCCGAGAGAAGACCCGAACCGCGGCCTTCTCCCGAAGCAAACGTCAGGCTATCCCCGTTCCATGACAGTTCGAGGGGTTTTTCCAGTCCGCGCAGGTCGGTAATGCCGACCGACACCCGGGCATCGGCCGTCTCGGGCGACAGGGAATGCACGAACGCCGCCTCGTCCTCGTTCAAACGGAATGTCCCTTCCAAGGTGATGTGCGAGCGGTACACGATGGCCTCGTAGATGCTTCTCCGCAGAGTCTGGGTACGGACTTCGCCCTGCACGGAAAGTTCGTCGGGTAGCAGGTCGATCTGCCGGATCTCCACGTGGGAAGCCTTGGCCGGGGAGGTCTTGTCTTCCTTCTCACGGTAGGAGAGTGTCAGTACGGGGCCGGTGAGGGTTTGGGGGCCGCTCCACCGGGAGGTGATCTCCTGGCGGGTTTGCTGGGCCAGGGATTCCCGTTGATACACCAGCGAATCGACCATGGCCAGGGGGATTAGCAGCAGGAGTACCAGCGTGCCGATCAGCGCGAGTTTGATGGCGAAAGCGTTCCGCTGGAAAAAACCTTTTTTCTCCTGCGGGGATTCTTCGGGCTGCGAAGGGAAGGTAGATTGTGTCATGGTTTGTTGGTTTTGTTGGTTTTGTTTTTTACGACTATTAAAAGTACTTTGTGATTCAAAGTTTAAGGCGAAAAAAAACTCAGCGTTTGTTTTCGCGGATGAATGTCTCCAGGGCATCCAGGTGACGGCGGAAAGCCTCCAGTCCTTTCGGAGTAGCAGTGTAGGCTGTATGAGGTTTGCGCCCCAGAAATTGTTTGTGAACGGTGAGGTATCCGGCGGTTTCGAGGTTGCGCAGGTGGGTGACCAGGTTGCCATCGGTGAGCTCCAGCAGCGACTTGAGCGTAACGAAGTCCACCGAATCGTTCACCGCCAGCACGGACATGATCCCCAGCCGTACTTTGCTTTCCAGGGTTTTGTCGATGCCTTCCAGGTTCATTTCTTCGGGTTTAAGAGACAGAAAGCGATACCGTACACGATGTGCAGCACGCCGAAACCGAGGGTCCAGAACACCAGCCCGTAGCCTTCCATGCAGCTGTCCACCAGTCCGAGTACGATCTCTGCGTAGCCCAACCACCGGACGGACGAATAGGTGTGGCTGGCAGCCCAGACCAGTGACAGCCCGTAAAAGATGAGCATGATCGAGGAACTCAACCCGTAGAAACCGTGCCGGAACAGGGAAAGGCACAGCAGTCCTCCTACCACCAGCGGAAGGGCGAAGCTGCCTGCCAGGCGTCGTGCCGGGGCGTCGAAAACCAAGCGTTGTCCGTTTTTGCGCGCCTGATGCCAGCACAGAGCCACGGCGGTGGCGATGCACAGGGCGATGAGCGCGACGGCCAGGATCAGCAGTTCGGTGAGGTGTCCCGGGGTGTGATCCAGCAGTTCCGGAAAGCGGTCCCAGCGGAAGGGTTGTCCGTTGTCGAGCAGGGAGAAGGCGATGCCGGCACTCACGCAGGCATACAGACCGATGAGGATGGCCGTGGTGCCGCTGAGTGTGAGGAATTTTCTCGAGCGGGTCATCAGATCCTTGATCTGGTCGAGGGTTTGGGCGGCTTCGTTTTTGTTCATTTTAAAAGCACTTTGCAGTGCAAAGTTACAAAACGTTTTCATATTCCGGTGCGGGGAAGCGAAATTTTTTTGAAAAAAAACGTGGAGGCGTTTCCGTCCGGGGAGGTCGCAGTAGAGATCGGTTGCTTTGATTGGGGAAGGCTCCTTCGGAGACGGAGAGAAATCGGGTAGGGGGGAGATGGATTTTTGCGAAAAATGATGCAGTGTCTCGCGGTAAAAGGCTAAATTTGCAGTCTCGCAAAGAATAGAGAACGAAAAACAACAGACGCAATGGCAAACAACGAAGATCAATTCAAAAAAGTGGTTTCCCATGCCAAGGAATACGGATTCGTATTTCCTTCGAGTGAAATATACGACGGACTGAGCGCGGTGTACGATTACGGCCCCTACGGTTGCCTGCTGAAAAACAACATCAAGGAATACTGGTGGCGGGCCATGGTGCAGATGCACGAGAACATTGTAGGGCTGGATGCCGCCATCTTCATGCACCCGACCACCTGGAAGGCTTCGGGACACGTGGATGCGTTCAACGACCCGCTGATCGACAACAAGGATTCCAAGCGCCGCTATCGTGCCGATGTCCTGGTGGAGGATTACGTGGCCAAGATGGAGGACAAGGTGCAGAAGGAGATCGCCAAGGCAGCCAAACGTTTCGGAGCGGCTTTCGATCCGGAGAAATTCGTAGCTACCAATGAACACATCATCCAGAACCGTAACCGTCAGCGCGAGATCATCCAGCGCTTGTCGCATTCGCTGGAAAAGAACGACTTGGCCGATGTCAAGGCGTTGATCGAGGAGTTGGAGATCGCCGATCCCGACACCGGTTCGCGCAACTGGACCGATGTACGCCAGTTCAACTTGATGTTCAGCACCAAATTGGGCTCGGTTTCGGAAGGGACGACCGACCTGTATCTGCGTCCCGAGACAGCGCAGGGGATCTTTGTCAATTTCCTCAATGTCCAGAAA
>DCEW01000028.1:0-787 GCA_002314265.1 Flavobacteriales bacterium UBA1820 | reverse complement strand
GAGATGCAGTTCTTCGTACGTCCCCACACCGAGATGGAGTGGTTCGCGACGTGGAAGAAACGCCGGATGAAGTGGCATACCACGCTGGGCATGGGCGCGGAGAACTACCGTTTCCACGACCACGACAAACTGGCGCACTATGCCAATGCGGCGACAGACATCGAGTTCCGTTTTCCCTTCGGGTTCAAGGAATTGGAGGGAATCCATTCGCGAACCAATTTCGACCTTTCGAACCACGAGAAGTATTCCGGCCGCAAGATGCAGTACTTCGACCCGGAGACCAACGAGAGCTACACGCCGTACGTGATCGAGACTTCCATCGGACTGGACCGGATGTTCCTGGCCGTGTTCTCGCATTCGCTCGTGGAGGAGACCCTGCCGGACGGTTCTACCCGCACGGTACTGCGCCTGCCGTATGTGCTGGCACCGATCAAGGTGGCGGTGTTGCCTTTGTTGAAAAAGGACGGCCTGCCCGAAGAGGCGCAGAAGATCGTCCGGATGCTCAAGTACGACTTCCATGTCGCCTATGACGAGAAGGATGCCATCGGCCGTCGTTATCGCCGTCAGGATGCCATCGGTACCCCGATCTGCGTAACGGTGGATCACGAGACCCTCAAGGACGGGCAGGTAACGATCCGTCATCGGGATACGATGCAACAGGTGCGCGTGCCGATCGAGAACTTGCGCGATCTGATCGCCAAGGAAGTCGATATGCGCTATGTGCTTGAGAAACTCGAAGACGGCGAATAAGCCTTGTTTTCGATTCTCTCGAAGAGGCGGCAAGCGG
>DCEW01000040.1 GCA_002314265.1 Flavobacteriales bacterium UBA1820 | reverse complement strand
GGCCGCTCGCCTTTTGCTTGCCCGCACGCCCCGGAGCGAGATGCCTCGGGTGCAATTTTTTGTGGAAATCCCGCCCCGAATTGCTACCTTTGTGCAGAATATACATCGGTCTGAAAAAACAGAAGGAAAATGAAAATATCTTACAACTGGCTGAAAGAGTTCGCACCCTTTACCCTGGAGGAAGAAAAGGCAGCGGAAATCCTCACCGACCTCGGACTGGAAATCGAAGGAATGGAACGCTGGGAAAGCGTTCGCGGAGGGCTTCGCGGGATCGTCATCGGCAAAGTCCTCACCTGCGTACCCCACCCCAATTCGGATCACCTGCATATCACCACCGTCGATCTGGGCGACGGCTCGTCGGTACAGATCGTCTGCGGCGCCCCGAACGTAGCCGCCGGACAAACCGTCCCGGTAGCCACCCTCGGAGCCGTCCTGTATGACAAGGACGGCAGCGAATTCCGCATCAAGGAAAGCAAACTCCGCGGAGAAGTCTCCAAAGGGATGATCTGCGCCGAGGACGAACTCGGCCTGGGCGACTCGCACGAAGGCATCATGGTGCTCCCGGACAACATCCCGGCCGGCACGCCGGCCAGCGAAGTTTTCCACGTGGAAACCGACACCGTATTCGAAATCGGACTGACCCCCAACCGCGCCGACGCCATGAGCCACCTGGGAGTGGCACGCGATCTGGCCGCCCGGTTGAAATATCAGGGAGAACCGCTCGAAATCACCCTTCCCCAGCGGGAAATACAACCCACGGACGAGTTCCCCGTCAAGGTCGTGGTGGAAGACCCCAAACGGGCCCCGCGCTACTGCGGCATCGTGATCAAAGGCGTCAAGATCGCCCCGTCGCCCGCCTGGCTGGCCAACCGCCTGAAAGCCGTCGGGGTAAATTCCATCAACAACGTGGTGGACATCACCAACTACGTGCTGCAATCCCTGGGGCAACCCCTGCATGCGTTCGACCTGCGGCAGGTAGGCGGAGAAATCCACGTGAAGACCTGCCCGGAAGGCACGCCGTTCGTTACCCTGGACGGTGAGCAGCGCAAACTCTCGCAGGAAGACCTGATGATCTGCTCGGCTACCGCGCCGATGTGCATCGCAGGCGTGTACGGTGGTCTGGAATCCGGCATCAAGGACGACACCACCGACGTCTTCATCGAAAGCGCCTATTTCGACCCCGTTACCATCCGCCGCACCGCCAAACGCCACGGTCTGCAAACCGACGCTTCGTTCCGCTACGAGCGGGGCATTGACCCGAACATCACCCTCGATGCGCTTTGCCTAGCGGCACGGCTCATGTGCACGCTGGCCGGAGGACATATCGCCTCGGGCATTACCGACATCTGCTCCGATCCGGCGGTCAAGGCTCCCTTCCCTGTTACCTTCCGCTACGACCACGTAGCCCGGCTGCTGGGCAAGGACATCCCACACCAGGACATCCGGAAGATCCTCGAAGCACTCGAAATAAAGATCGTGGAGCAGACCCCGGAGGCCCTCCGCCTCGAAGTTCCCGCTTACCGGGTGGACGTGCAGCGCGAGGCCGACGTAGCCGAAGACCTGCTGCGAGTGTACGGATACAACCACATCGAAGTAAGCCCGGTGCTGCACACCTCCATCGTATCGGACGACAAACGCAGTCCGGAGCGGTTGTTCAACCTCTGCGGCGATCTGCTGGCTGCCCGGGGATACCATGAGATCATGTCCAACTCCCTGACGCGAAGCGCCTACACCGCACTTACCAAAGAGATCGACCCACAGACGACCGTCCGCCTGCTCAATCCTCTAAGCTCCGACCTGGACGTATTGCGCCAGAACCTGCTGTTCTGCGCCCTGGAAGCCGTGGCCCGCAACATCAGCCACCGTCGCTGTGACCTGCGTCTGTTCGAACTGGGCAAGACCTACAACCATTACGGCGACCGGTATGTCGAAGAAAACCACCTGGCCATGACCCTCACCGGAAAGGCCAACGAGGAGTCTTGGCGGGGTCCGCAGCGCGAGGCCAACTACTACGACCTACGGGCGGATTTCGACCGCGTAATGGCGCGTCTGGGCATCGGCGAACTGAATACGATCCCTTGCGAGAGCGACCTGCTGTCCGAAGGGGCGGACATCGCCAGCGGAAAGACGGTCATCGCGCGCATCGGCAAGGTTTCCCGCCGCATCCTCAAGGCCTTCGACATCGCACAGGACGTGTACTACTGCGACATCCTGTGGGAAAAAGTGCTGGAACTGGCCCGCAAGACCTCCATCACGTGCCAGGACCTGCCCAAATACCCGTCCGTACGCCGCGACCTGGCGCTGCTGGTCGATGAAAACGTTACCTACCAGCAACTCCACAACACGGCTTTCGCTGCCGAGCGCCACATTCTGAAAGGCGTAAACCTGTTCGACGTATATCAAGGGAAAAACCTGCCGGAAGGCAAGAAATCCTACGCATTGAGCTTTACCCTGGCCGATGCGGAAAAGACGCTGGACGAAAAACGCATCGAAGCCGCGATGAAGAAACTGATGGGTGCCTTCGAAAAACAGTTCGGAGCTACTCTGCGCGCATGATTTCTCCCGCAGTTTGCCCGAAAGATCAACTAACGCCAAAGGCCGTATGAGGGACTTTTTCAAAAATCAATACGTGCTCCACAGCTTGGGAGCCATTGCCGTGATCGTGGTACTGGTGGCCGGATTTCTCTTCTGGCTCAAGGGCTATACGCGCCACGACCAGACTACGCCGACCCCCGACCTGCAAGGCATGGACGCCACGCTGGCGGTACAAACCCTCGAAGCGATGGGATTTCGCTGGACGATCATCGACTCCTCGCGCTACGAACCGGACAAACGTCCGCGTGCCGTGCTCTCGCAAGATCCTTCGGCCGGTACGGCCGTAAAGGAAGGACGGAAGATCTACCTGAAGATCAACCGGTCTTCGTGGGAAACCGTTTCGGTACCGGCGGTCGATTTTGAAAACGACAAGATCGAAAACGTCGCCAAACGTCTGCAAGCCGTCGGGTTTATCGTGGGCGACACCATTTACCGTCCGCACATCGGCCGCGATGTCGTACTGGGCCTCTCGGTGGACGGCGTCGAAATCCACCCGGGTGACCAATTCCCCAAAGCGACCGTCATCGACCTGATCGCAGGCGAAGGCGACCAACCCCTCCTCGCCGAGGACACCTTGAGCATCGAAGATTTCTAACCCCCCCGGCACTCCCCCTTCCTCCGCGAGCCTCGCTCCCCGGTGGAAGATTTGCCGGAAAAAGCATTTTCTCGCCTTCTTACCCACACAGGAGGTCTCTGCCGGTTAGTTTCCCGGGGGAAATTGAAAAAACAAACGAGAAAAAAGGAGGGGGGGAAAAAAAGGGCAAAATATCGGGATACGGAGCCTCCAAAACAAACGAAGACTTTCTATGGAGATACAGGAAGAGGATTTTCTGGACAACGGTTCGCTCAGCGGCGAAGTTCAGGACGAACTGTACGAACACTACCGTTTTACGGCCGACAAAGGCCAGGAGCCGCTGCGGATCGACAAATTCCTGGTACAATTCATCCAAAACGCCACCCGCAACCGGGTGCAGAACGCCATCCGCGCCCAAAACGTACTGGTGAACGACGCCCCCGTCAAACCCAACTACAAAGTCCGCCCGGGGGATGTAATCCGCGTGGTGATGCCCACTCCGGTGCGCGAAGATGTCCTGATCCCCGAAAACATACCCCTGAACATCGTCTACGAAGACGACGATCTGCTGGTGGTGGACAAGCCGGCCGGCATGGTAGTGCATCCCGGACACGGAAACTACACCGGTACGCTGGTCAATGCCCTGGCCTACCGGTTCCAGCAGCTTCCCTCCACCGGGGCGATGGACCGTCCGGGGCTGGTCCACCGGATCGACAAGGATACCAGCGGGTTGCTGGTGGTGGCCAAGACGGAACTTGCCATGAACCACCTGGCCCGCCAGTTTTTCGAACACAGCATCTCCCGGCGCTACAAGGCTCTGGTGTGGGGCGATTTTGTGGAGGACGAAGGCACCTACCGGGGAAACATCGGGCGCAACCCTTCCAACCGCCTGCAGATGGCAGTCTTCCCCGACGGAGAAGCCGGCAAGCCGGCCGTGACGCATTTCCGGGTAGTACAGCGGTTCGGATACGTTACCCTGGTGGAATGCCGGCTGGAAACAGGCCGCACGCACCAGATCCGCGCCCACTTTTCGTTCCACCGCCATCCGCTGTTCTCCGATGCGCGCTACGGGGGCGACCAGATCTTGAAAGGAACCATCTCGGGCGCCTACAAACTGTTTATCCGCAGGACGATGGAGGCCCTTCCCCGGCAGGCGCTCCACGCAGAACTTCTGGGCTTCGTCCACCCCACTACGGGCCAATACCTGGAATTCACCAGCCCGCTGCCGGAAGATTTCCGCACGGCGCTGCGCCTGTGGGAAGACTATGCCAAGGAGAGCATGGCCGCTCGGCGTTACTGACCGCGCTCCCCCGCCCTTTCCTCCCTTGACTAACGACAATTTCTAACTTTCGATAAAACAAAGACAATGGTAAAACACATCGTAATGTTCAAACTGAAACCGGAGGCCAAAAAGGACGCTCCGGAACGGGCAAAGAAGGAACTGGAAGCTATGGTAGGGGTGGCTCCCACCCTGCGTTCGATGGAAGTGGGGATCGACTTTGCCGAAAACAATCCTTCGGCCGATCTGGTGCTTACCGCCACGTTCGACGACCGGGAAGGTCTGGCGGCTTATGCGGTAGATCCGGTGCACTTGGCTTTTCTGGCCTGGTTCAAGCCGCTGATCACCATCCGCACGGTGGTGGATTACGAGCTGTAAGTCGTACTTCCGGCGTACAAGCATGCAGGNNTACGGGCGCCCGCCTGCACGCTTGTGCGCTTATGAGGGAACGAAAACAGAGGAAAAATCCCGAGAAAAAACGAAGGTCGAAAGATTTGCGTACCTTTGGGACAAACGAGCAAACGATGGGACAACTGCAAGTCTATAACGCTTCGGCCGGATCGGGAAAGACCTTTTCCCTGGTGCGGGAGTACCTCGTCCTGCTCCTGTCCTCTCCCCGCCCGGATGCGTACCGCGAGATCCTGGCCATCACCTTTACCAACAAAGCGGCCTGGGAGATGAAGCACCGCATCCTCTCCACCCTCGAAAGCCTCTCCCGGGGGCAGAGCGCAAGCGGCATGGGGGAACAAATCCTCGAAAAGACAGGCCTTCCCCCGCAAGTGCTTTGGCAGCGCGCCGGAGAGATCCTCGAAGCGATCTTCAACGACTATTCGGCCTTTTCCGTCGGGACGATCGACTCGTTTACCACACGGCTGGTACGGAGCTTTTCCCACGAACTGCACCTGCCGGTAGGCTTCGACATCGTGGTGGATGCCGACCAAATCCTGCGCCAGGCCGTCGATCTGCTGCTGCTACGCGCCGGCAGCGACGGAGAACTTTCCGAAATGCTCCTGGACTTCGTGCTGCACAACGTGGACAACGGCAACAGCTGGGACATCACCTCCCTGCTCCTTTCCGGGGCGCGGATGGGACAGGAAAAAGCCGCCGACGAAGCTCTGGAGAAACTGGCCGACAAAAAAATAGGCGACTACCTGACGCTGCGCCGCCGCCTGCTGCGCTACCTGGCCGATGTCGAGAAAAAAGTATCCGAAGTAGGCCAGAAGGCTTGCCGGATCATCTATCAGGAACTCGGCTCGGACAAGATCCTGGCCGGAGGAGCCACCGGCATCGCCGGCTTTTTCCGCAAGGCGGCCGCCGGCAACGTCTCCGCCCTGGACCCCAACGCCTCGGCTGTGGAAAAGTTCCTGGCCGGCAAGTACGCCTCTTCGACGGCCACCGCGGAACAAAAGATCGCCGTAGGCGCGCAGTACCAACCCTTGTGCGCTTTGGCCGAAGAGATCGCCTCCCTGCTGGAAACGCACAAAAAATCCTATGGATACGCCCAGATGGTCCTTGCCCCCTTGAGCAAGATGGGCGTTGCTTCCCAGATCGGCTCGCAGGTGGATGCCATCAAACAGCGCAGCGGGGTGATGCTCCTCTCGGAATTCAACCAGATCGTCAGCCGCCACCTGCGCCAGGAACCCGTCCCGTTCATCTACGAAAAACTGGGCGAACGCTACAAGCATTACTTTATCGACGAATTCCAGGATACCTCCACCCTCCAATGGGACAACATCCGCGCCCTGGTGTACAACCAACTGGCCCAGGACGGCAGCGGACTGGTCGTAGGCGATGCCAAACAGGCCATCTACCGCTGGCGGGGCGGGGACACCCGGCAGTTCATCGACCTGTACCAGCGGGGCGGAGGACTTCCTGCCGAACAGTACCGGGTAGAAAACCTGACCACCAACTACCGCAGCGGAGGAGTGATCGTCGATTTTACCAACGAATTTTTCACCCTCATCGCCCCCGTTGCCCTCGACGAAACCTTCCGCCGGGTATACGAGGAAGGCAACCATCAGGCGTCCAAAGCCCCCGGAGAAGGCTTTGTATCCATCCGCACCCTCGAAGGCCGTACGGTCGAAGACCGCAGGGAACCCACCCTGCTCGCCATCCTGGAGGAAATCGACCGCGTTACCCGCCTGGACGGATATTCCTACCGCGACATCGCCGTGATCTACCGTTCCAACCGCGACGGAAGCCAGATCGCCGAATACCTCTCCGCCCACGGGATACCGGTACAATCGTCGGAAAGCCTGCTGATCGACTCCTCCCGCGCCGTGCGGGTATTGGTGGCCGCCCTGCGCACCCTCGCTTTTCCGGACGACCTGCAGGCACGCGCCACCCTGGCCAACTACCTGGAAGAAAAAGGCGCTTTTTCGGCCCAAGACCCCGATGCAGAAAAAAGCCGGATCATCACCTCCCCTGCAGCGGCTTTCTTCGAAGCCCTCGAAAAGTTCTCCGCCGGGAAGTTCTTCCACCGGGAAGCCCAACAGCTTCCCCTGTACGAATGCGTGGAATACCTCGCCTCGGGACTTTCCCTGTGGGGACAGGGACAGGATGCCTACCTGACGGCTTTCTTGGACCTCGCGGGGCAATTCGTCCGCGATACCTCGGCCTCGCCGGTAGCCCTGCTCGAAGAGTGGGATACCCGCCGCGCCACAGCCAGCATCCCTTCGGGCGAGGCAGGCAATGCCGTCTCACTGATGACCATCCACAAGGCGAAAGGATTGGAATTTCCGGTAACCATCGTCCCGTTCGCCAGCTGGTCGATCAGCGACCGCGAAGAGGTATGGATCGATATTCCGGAAGAAGAAAAACCCCTCGAAGGCCTGCCGGTGGCCTTGGTTCCCCTTTCGGGTGTGAAAAAGAACGGACTGGACCAAATCTACGCCCAGTACCAGGGACGCATCCTGGCCGACAACCTCAACCTGTTGTACGTCGCCCTCACCCGGGCCAAGAGACAACTCCACATCCTTACCAGTACGGACGTTCCGGGCCGCACCGTGGGCGAATATTTCGGTTATTTCCTGGGAAATGTCGATATCGTAAACCAGGACGATCCGCAAGGTATCTACACATACAGCATAGGACAACGCACCCCGGCGCACGAACGGGAGGAAACAACCGATCTCTTCCCGGTGGAGCGATGGAACGGCAGCCCTTGGCGCGAGCGCCTTCGGGTAAACCTCGACTGGAAAAAAGTCTGGGCTACCCCGGCCGCCGAAGCGGTGGAGCGCGGCAACCGGATACACCGGGTGCTTTCCGACGTAACGGACGCCCAAGGAGTGGACGCTGCCGTTTCGCGCGCGCTGCGCACGGGTCTTTTCCCTTGGGAAGAAGCCGAGCGCATTTCCCGGGCAGTACACGCAGTAGTCGCCCATCCGTCCCTTTCCCAGTATTACGCCGCCCCTTGGCAGGGCGAAGCTGAAAGAGAGCTGAAAACCGCCCAAGGCAAGGTATTGCGCCCCGACCGGGTGTGCATAGACGGGGATCGGGCCGTGGTTCTGGACTACAAGACGGGAGCGCCCCGGGCAGAACACAGCGCACAGGTGGCCGAATACGCCCTGGTACTCCAAAACATGGGATATAAAGTAGAAAAATGCCTTTTAATTTATTTGAACGACGATAAAATCGAGGTACAAGCGTGTTAATTAGCAAAATGTTGTGATTTCCTGGCCAGGGAATTGGCTATCTTGCACACGAAACTTTTTTTGACGGCCATGAGATACAGAGACACCTTTTTCATCGCAGCAGCCGGCCTGCTGGCGGCCGGTTGTTCTTCCGAAGCGTTGCCTTTCGAACCGGGCTATACGCCGGCCGAGAACAGCATCGGTTCGTACATGGACCCGATGTTGGCCGAGGCTTCCATCCGGTATTGGCACGAAGCCACCGGTATCGCCGGCGACGGACAGGCAACCTACGACCAGATGCAAATCGAGTTTTACGCCGGAGGACTTTACCCCGAACAGGCGTTTCCCGACTTTGCACAACGCATCACCCCGCGAAGCGCTCCCGAGCGGTACGACTCGCTCACCCGTGCGCACCAGGATTACGACTACTGGGGCAACCCCGCTCTTTCGGCCTATGACGTCGTTTTCAAAGGCATCACGGCCATCGACATCGTTTCCGATACGGACTACGACGCACAGCATCCGGCCGGGACTTCCCTTAAGGACATCTTTACCCTTACGATCCAGGAAGTTGTCAAAGGCGCAGCGGACGGTATCCCCGCGTACGTATTCAAGGAAACGGTTTACGATCCCTCTTCCGACTTCCCGGCCGAGGGAGGACCTCACCTGTTGGGGCGGGTCTTGACCTTCAAACCGACCAAGGCGCCGGCAAAGACCGCTACCCATGTCTTTACCATCACCTACCAGAACGAACGCGGGAAAGTACTCACCGCACAGACCAAAGCTTTCAAAATAAAGCTGTAATCCTGTTCTTCCCGCATTTTCGGATGCAGACGATCAAAACAAGGCCTCCCCTTCACCGGGGAGGTTTTTTTTGTTTGAAAAGTCTTGCCTGTGTTTCTTCTCCCGGGCGCCGATGTGCTTCGTTTTTCCCTTGCCAAAAAGAAAGCAACAGGAAAAGTGAATAACCTGTGGACAACAGTGAATAAATTACGAGTTATCCACAAACAGGATTTCCTTTTTCCCTTCGAGAAAAAACAGGGCAACTGTTTCTCCACGTTCCCTCCGGGAGGGAAAGGCAGTTGCCAAAATCTTTTTCACAAAAAAAGACTATTTCAGAAAAATATATATCCACAAAAAAAGTGGAAACGTATTTTCCACCGCTTGTTCAAACTCTATCTTATTGTTTATTTATCAATCATTTATACGAAATCCCTTTGTGGATAAAAACAAAACAACTCCCGGAAGATAAAATATCAAAATACTTCCCTGTTTTTTTCCCAACACGATCCCCGGGTATATTCCTCTTCTTCTATTTTTTATTTCATAACAAAACTAAAAGAGGAAGAAGAAAGAAAAGATACCTTCCCTCCTTAAATAAAAAACGAGAAATTTTTCTTGAATTAAAAAAGAAGAGGAAAGCCAGAGGGAACAAAGGGGTAACTTCCCTGTTTTTTAAGCTTTTAAAAGACGGAGAAAATCAAGAAAAAGGATCAGCCGAGGATCACGTGCGCCTCCGGATACTTGTAGGCCGGTTCGGGTTTCATCCGACGGGTCAATGCAAATCCGAAGGTCAACAGTCCGATACGGCCCATGAACATCGAAACGATCAAGGTGATCTTCCCTCCGTCCGACAAAACGGAAGTGATGCCCGTGGAAAGCCCCGTGGTGGTAAAGGCTGAAATCTCTTCAAAGACCAGTTCTATCAGATCGTGCGACGAGTCCGTAAAGGTCAGTACGATGGTTCCGATGGTGACAAATAGCATGGAGAAAAGCAGAATGGTCATCGCCCGGAAGATCGTGCTGTCCGGGATCTGCGAATGCTCGATATTGACCCGCTGTTTGCCCCGTACGGTGTTGATGGCCGAGACGAAGAGGATAAAGAAGGTTGTCGTCTTGATACCTCCTCCGGTAGAAGCCGGAGAAGCGCCGATGAACATCAGAATGATCAGCAGGAGCAAGGTAGGGTTGAGCACCTGACCGAAATCGACCGAATTGAATCCCGAGGTGCGCGAGGAAGCCGACTGGAAAAACGAAACGACGATCTTACCCCCCAAAGAATGTTCTTGCAGTGAATGGTTCCATTCGAAGACCATGAAAAGTACCGTTCCCAGTACGATCAGAAAACAGGAGGTGAAGACTACGATCCGTGTATTGAGGCTCCATCTTCTTTTTACCGAAGGGAGAAACCTTTTGCGTGAGTCGGAAAAGATATCCTTCAGTACCGGGAATCCGATACCTCCCAGGATGGCCAACACAGCGATGATGATCTGGAGCATGTAGGCATTGCGGCAGAAATAATTGAACAGGTTCCCCTCGAAGAGCGAAAAACCTGCATTATTGAAGGCCGCGATGGAATGGAAAACCGAGTAGTAGGCTTTCTGGTAAACATCCAGAAAAGGTGTCGAATTGCTCCAGTTGAAAAAGATGAGAATGGCGCCGATGGTTTCGATGGCCAGGGTGGCGATGAAAATATCCTTGAGCAGAAAGATACTTTCCTTGAAATTGCGCGCATCGAGCGAATCCTTGATCAATGCCTGGTTGCTGATGCCGATGTTGCGTTTGGCCAGGATCAGGAAAAACGTGGCAAAGGTCAGGATGCCCAATCCTCCGAATTGTACCAGCAGCATGATGATGATCTGTCCGCGAAGGGAAAATGTCGCAGCGATGTCCACCGTGGAAAGCCCGGTTACGCAACTGGCCGAGGTGGAGGTAAACAGTGCGTCGATGAACGATACTTTTGTCCCTTCGGCACTCATTTGCGGGAGCATCAGCAAGGCAGCACCTGCCAGGATGAGCAGCAGGAAGGACAGTACGAACAGTTTTTGCGGGGAGAGTCGTGTAGCAGGCAACAGAGCCGAAGCACGGCCTATTTCGACTACCAGCAGTACCAGAAAGGCTACCTGTTCCACGATAGAGGACAGCATGCCGTATTCACTTTTTCCTGTCAGCGGGTCGGGTGGCTGGGCAAGGAACGACTTGTAGAGGAATACGCAGAGCAGGATAGCCAGCAGGATGGCGTTGACCTGGTATTCTTTGAAATATTTTCGGGGTGAGAACGAGTAGAGATACCCGATGAAAAACTTGAGATAATAAAACAGGATGATACCTTGGAAAATGTTTTTGATCCAGAGGGAGAGTTGCGGGGTATTTTCAAAACCGTATGCTAGGATCAGACCTGCAATGCCGGCCAGTGCTGCCAGAATACTCAACAGGTTGAGCGTACGTGTAACGACATTTTTCGAGTCGTAGAGCAGGATATTGATGCTTTCCCGCAGGTTGCGCAGGCGGCGGATGAAGTTTTCTTGCAAGAATGGCATTTCGGCAGACGTTCGAAGATACTATCTCGAAGCAAATGTAATCCAAATCCCCGGGGGGGACAAACGAAAAGCCGGAAAAACGCGAAGTTTCGCGTTTTTCCGGCTTTCTACCTGCTTTCCTTTTTCGGGAAAAGCCGTTCCCGCAGTAGGGAAAGAGAAAAGACAGCGGGAGAGTGTCGGGTTATTTTTCCGAGACTTTTCCGTTGGCTGCTGCCTTGTTCTGGTCTTTTTCCCGGATTTCTACCCGGCGTATTTTTCCGCTGATGGTCTTGGGCAGTTCGTCCACGAATTCGATGATGCGCGGATACTTGTACGGAGCGGTGATGTGTTTGACGTAATCCTGGATTTGTTTGATGAGGTTTTCATCGGCAATGGCCTTGTAAGCGCTGGCCAGAACGATGGTCGCCTTGACCACCTGTCCGCGGATTTCGTCCGGTACACCCGTAATGGCGCATTCCACTACGGCCGGATGGGTCATCAGTGCGCTTTCCACCTCGAAAGGTCCGATGCGGTAACCCGAGCTCTTGATCACGTCGTCCGCCCGGCTGACAAACCAGTAATATCCGTCCTTGTCCCGTGTGGCCACATCGCCCGTGTAGTACACACCGTCCTTGATCGAGCGGATGGTCATTTCCGGATTTTTGTAATATTCCTTGAAAAGACCCAGGACTTTCTTGCCGTGGGTGCGGATGACGATCTGTCCTTCCTCACCGTCGGGAACGCTGTTTCCCTCGGCATCGACCAGGTCGATGTCGTATTGCGGGTTGCGAATACCCATCGAACCGCTCTTGGGTTCGATCCAGGGATAGGAAGCGATGATCAGCGTGGTCTCCGTTTGTCCGTATCCTTCCATCAGTTTGATCCCCGTGCGTTCGAGCCACTGTTTGTACACCTCCGGATTGAGCGCTTCGCCGGCGATGGTGCAGTACTTGAGCGAAGAAATATCGTATTTTCCCATTGCTTCGTCGTGCAGCAGGAACCGGAATACGGTCGGAGGAGCGCAAAAAGAAGTGATGTGGTATTTTTCGATCATTTCCAGGATTTCGGCCGGGACGAATTTTTCGAAGTCATAGACAAATACGTTGGCTCCGGCGATCCACTGTCCGTAGAGTTTTCCCCATACGGCTTTGCCCCACCCGGTATCGGCCAGGGTGAAATGCAGGCTGTTTTCATCGAGGTTGTGCCAATACTTTCCGGTGATGATGTGCGCCAGAGGATAGGTAAAGTCGTGCGCTACCATCTTGGGATTGCCGGTGGTACCCGAAGTGAAGTACATGAGCGAGATGTCGTCGTTGGTGTTCACGTGTTCCGGGCGGACAAACGGCGCAGCTTCCCGAAGTCCTTTGTGGAAATCTTCCCATCCTTGCGGTACGTATGGGCCTACCGAAACGCGCAGTTTGACGGTGGAGGAAAGCGGCATGGCTTCGTCGATCCGGTCGGTGACTTCCTTGTCGCCGCAGGCCACGATCATTTTCACTCCGGCGGCATTGTTGCGGTACACGATGTCGTGCGGCATCAGCAGATGTGTGGCCGGGATACATACGGCTCCGATCTTGTGCAGGGCGATGATCGAAAACCAGAATTCGTAGTGGCGCTTGAGGATCAGCATCACCCGGTCGCCTTTTTCAATGCCCAGACTGGTAAAGTACGAAGCAGCCCGGTCGCTTTCGCGTTTGATGTCGGCAAAAGTGAAGTCGATCTTTTCCTTGTCTTTCCCTACCCACAGCAGGGCTTTCTTGTCCGGTTGTTCTTCGGCCCAGGCGTCCACCACGTCGTATCCGAAGTTGAAGTTTTCCGGTACTTCCACCCGGAAATTTTTCATGAAATCCTCCTGCGAGGAAAAAGTGGTCTGTTTGAGAAAACGTTCAAGCATATTTCTTGTCGTATTTTTGTTTTTATGGATGATGTTTCGTTTTTCGTTCTTCAAGTGCTTTTTTGAAACCGTCCACCAGTTCGCCGATCACTTCCCGGACGGATGAGATGCGCGTTTCACGGTAGGCATTGCTTCCGGCAAAGGCATATCCCTTTTTCAGATTGCCGCGAAAGGCATTGAACAGCGCGGTGATGATGCAGTAAGGCGTTTTGGCCGGATCGCACGTTTTGATGCAATGAAATCGGCAAGCTTTCGGCCGCGTGTGTCCTTGCTCGACTTCGCGGAGAAATTCCCCGGAGATAGCTCTTCCCGGCATTCCCACCGGACTTTTGATGATTTCGATGTCCTCGGCTTGTGCATCGAGATAAGCCTGTTTGAAACGCAGGTCGGCATCGCATTCCTCCGTGGTAACGAACCGCGTGCCCAGTTGTACTCCCGAAGCACCCAAGGACATCATTCGGTACATGTCTTCTCCGGTGTAGATACCTCCGGCGGCGATCACGGGGATCTTTTTGTCCGAAGCCTTTCCGAAAGCATCAGCCTGTGCCACTACTTCGGGAAGGACTTTTTCAAGGGAGAAATTCTCGTCGTTGAGTTGGTTTTCCTTGTAGCCCAGGTGTCCTCCGGCTTTCGGGCCTTCCACCACGATGGCATCCGGAAGGTAGTCGTAGGCATTTTTCCATTTCTCGCAGATCACCCGTGCGGCGCGTGCGGAGGAAACGATAGGTACCAGGCGGGTCGTGCTGTCTTTCTTGAGAAAAGAAGGGAGTTCCAGCGGGAGTCCCGCTCCGGAAAAGATGACGTGAGCTTTTTCGGCGATGGCCGTGCGCACCATGTCGGCGAAGTTGGTCAAAGCCACCATGATGTTCACTCCGATGATACCGGAGGTCTTTTCCCGGGCTTTGCGCAATTCTTCCTTCAGTCCCAGGATCGAGGCTTTGAAATAGTCAGGGTGTTCCCGGCGGTACAGCAGTCCCAGTCCGGCGCAGGAGATCACTCCCACGCCTCCCTGGTCAGCTACGGCCGAGGCTAGTCCGGAAAGGGAGATACCTACCCCCATTCCTCCCTGAACGATGGGTACGGCGGCGCACAGATTTCCTATTTTGAGTGGTTCCATATATGTGTCGCTGTATCGTGATCGATTTTCGGTGGTAAAAGTACGGGTTCTTCCGTCACTGGGGTACAGGCTTCCCCCAGTTTAACGGAATGAACGTTCATTTTTTAATTATAGTCAGTTTTATTTCTTTTTGTCAAATATATTTTTAATAAAGACAAAATATTTTTGATGAAAAATCAGAAAATAGCGGTTTTCTGTCAATCGTATTTTAACATTGGAAAGCCTTTTTCGCGTATTTTGTACATGAAAATGCCTCCGTGCGGAACGATCGTTCCGCACGGAGGCGCAGAATTTCCCGAATATTTCTGTTTTTCGCTTCTTTTCGTCGATTTTTCTCTCTGGCCGACACCTCGGGAGCGGTCGTTTGGCAGAGCGAATCGTATAGAGCGGGATAAGGTTTTTACTTTCCGCTATCTTGATAAGCTTTCTCGACCGTTTCCTTTACTTGGGAGAGGATGTCCCACGGATATCCTTTCAGGGCGATGTTCCCTTCCGGGTCGATCAAAAAGCAAGTAGGGACGCCCATTACGCCGTAGGCCGGTTGGATCTCCTGTCCGAGTGCCGAATGACTGTCGTTGACGTGTCTCCAGGCCATTTTCTCGTCGGCGATGACTTTCTGCCAGTACGAATCGTTGTATTCGTTTACGGCAATGCCGACGATCTCGAAATTCTTGTCTTTCAACTGGTCATAAAGAGCGACCAAGGAGGGGATTGACGCCCGGCATCCACCGCACCAGGTGCCCCAAAAGTCCAGCAGGACGTACTGGCCGCGCAGGTCCGAGAGGCGGAGCATCTGTCCGTCGATGTCCTCCAGTGCAAAATCCGGTGCAGCGTTCCCGACTTGGGTTGCGCGTACGGCCGCTATGTAGTCGGCGACAGCTTTCCCGGCAGGGCTGGCCTGCACGCGTGGGGAGAGGGCGCGGAAGGCAGAGTCGTACCGGTCGAAGTCCTTCATCGTTTTGTAATCGTAGTGCAGCAGTTCGGCGGAGTAGGCCAGGTCGGGGTTGTTTTTGACCAGTTCGCGCTCCATAGGGTCACATTGGTCAAATATTTCGTTGGCGGATCGAATGAAGGAAAGGGCGCTGTCCTGCAGGATTTTCAAGCTGTCCTTGTCGTATTTCCCCTGGGATTGCTGCAGGGATTCCAGCAGGATGTGTCCTTGCTTTTGGATGGCTTTGGCACTATCTACCAACTCGTTAATGGTTTTCATCTGGGGCAGGTCGTACAGACCTCCGGAAATCTTCAGATACCGCCATTGCTGGACATCTCCCTGGACATGTAGTTGGGAGTATCCTTCCAGAAAGAGTCCAGCCGAGGGGTTGTTGTTTACATCGAGCGTTTCGCCTTCCTTTACCAGCAACAGGTTGGCATAGGTGTCGGTCGCCGAAGTTGTCAAGGAAAAATATCCGTCCTGGGTTACCGTGACACTGTCCGTGGGGATGGGAGTTTGGGTCAATGTACCGGTGGTCAGGACGATGCGGTCGCCGGTTTTCAAGCCATCGATTTGGCCTTCGATGGTGTTCTTGGGTGCAGAAGGCGTGCAGGCGCACAGCCCGCAGGCCGTCAGGGAAAGGAGTAACGGGGTAGCTTTCATGATCGTTCGTTTTTTTGGTGGGAGAAGCAGGGGTGGATTCGATCAACGATTTCCTTTGAAAAAATTCCAGAAATTCACCACGGCATAGATGAGCAGGATCACGACGATAAAGCCGGTGGAATAAGGGGTCTGGTGAAAACTTTCCGCCAGGCGTCCCGAGATCAGGCCATATACGATCACGGCGACACCCATCACGGCCAGCAGCATCCGGAGCGTTGTTTTTTTCATGCAAACAAGGGTTTTACGCGACGAAAGTACGGAAAAAATCGTTTCCTGCGAAGCCTTTTCGCGCAAGGCTTCCCGGACATTTCCGTTTTGCCGGGCGGGAAAAAAGCCCGGAGCTTGCGCCTTTTCAGGCACAAGCTCCGGGCCGAATGCGGAAGAGGTCCTTCCGGCGGTTTATCCCAGGTTGCTTTCCACTTCTTCCTTGCTCAGGGGTTTGGTGCAGAAGAACCAGTCGTAGCACTTCATCTGCCCTTCTTCGCCGTTCATGCGGGCCTTGGCCACTCCGCACGATCCGGCGGTGGGCACGATGACCTCGTCGCCCGGGCGCCAGTCGGCCGGAAGGGCTACCCCGAAGTGGTCGGAGGTCTGCAGGCCGATGAGCACGCGCTTGATCTCATCGAAATTGCGCCCCAAAGAGAGGGGGTAATAAAGGATGGTACGGATCTTGTCCTGCGGGTCGATGAAGAATACGGCGCGTACGGCCGAGGTTTGGCTTTCGCCCGGCTGGATCATGCCGTAGAGTTTGGCGACTTCCATCGTGATGTCCTCGATGAGGGGGAACTTCACCTCCACGTTCTTCATGCCTTTGTACTCGATCTTGTTCTGGATGGTGCGCAACCAGGCGATGTGGCTGTAAAGTCCGTCCACCGACAGGCCTACCAGCTGGCAGTTGAGCGCTTCGAATTCCGAAGCCATCGAGGCGAAGGTCATGAATTCGGAGGTGCACACCGGGGTAAAGTCGGCCGGGTGGCTGAAGAGGATCTTCCACTTGCCTTTGTAGTCCGACGGGAAGTTGATGGGTCCTTGCGTGGTCTTGGCGGTGAAGGACGGGGCGGGATCGCCGATTCTCGGCATGGGGTTTGCAGTGTTGTTTTCCATGGTTGACAGTCGTGTTTTTTTGATGAGATAGTTTACTTTTTTTTTCCATTAAAAAGCGAGGATGGACGCCGGCGCTCAGACCAGGTAGGAGGTGAGCATCCAGACTTTCTTTTCGTCCTCGGCGTTGTAGCCGGTGAGCAGGTCGGCCGTTACGTCGTCACCGGCTTCCCCGGCCAGGCGCAGCAGCTCGCTCTGGGCGGAAAGCAAGGCTTGGATGTCTTCCAGGACGCTTTCCACGGCAGGGTCGGCCTGGGAAATGTCCCGACGGACGCTCAGCGAGGCGGTATCGAGGTAGTCCTGGTAGGTATGCAGCGGTTTTCCGCCGAGCATCAGGATGCGTTCGGCCAAGGCGTCGATGCGTTCGGCGGCCTGGTTGTAGTACTGCTCGAAGACGCTGTGCAGGGTGAAGAACGAACGTCCCTGGATGTTCCAGTGCAGGCCTCGCAGGTTTTGGTAGTGGATCTGGTAGTCGGCCAACAGGGTGTTGAGGCGGCTTACGATTTCAGAGTTTTGGAGCGCGGCTCCGGGGTTTGCTTTTGCGTTCATGGTATTGGTTTTTTATTGATTTGTTTTCCTTTTTTCGGGAACTCCCTTCGGACGGGCGGAAACCTGCCCGGGAGTCGCTTCCTGTTTCCGAGGGTAAAATTATCCTCTCGCAAGGCTTTAGAAGTTAAATATTTATAAAAAAAAACTATAACGTTACAGTTTTGCTTTATCTTCACTACATTTGCTGGAAATGCTTCCGGCTGGAGAGGTCGGAGAGCGTCTTTTTTTTGTAAATGCCATGACGATCCGCAGGACTCCGACTCTATTTCTTTTTCTTTTCCTCTTGCTCGCCCCCGGCCTTTTCGCCGGACAAAAGGGCGACGACTGGACGGTCAAGGAGGTGCGGATCGACACCAGCAGGATCCATCGGCGGGCGGCGCTGCCTACCCAGCCCTTCGAAGAGGACAAGGCCAAACAGATCGACAAGTACTTTACCGCCCGGACTGTTCGCGGACAGTTCAACGGCGTGGTGCTCTTTGCCCAGGGGGACAAGGTTTTCACCAAGGCGTACGGGTATGCCGACTTCCGCACGCGGGAAAAACTGACGGTTTCGTCCCGTTTTCAACTGGCTTCCATCTCCAAGACGATCACCGCTACGGCGGTGCTGATGCTGGCCAGCGAGGGAAAGATCGATCTCGAGGAGCCGGTGGCGACGTATCTGGAAGGCTTTGCCTATCCTCGGGTTACGGTCGAGATGCTGCTCAGCCATACCAGCGGGCTGCCGGACTACACGCTTTTCACGCCCGGGGCGTGGGCGAGCACCGAGCCGATGAGCAACGAAGACATGCTGGCTATCATGAACAAGCGAAAACCCCGGGTTTATTTTTCACCGGGGCGGCAGTACCGCTATTGCAATACGAATTATGCGTTGCTGGCCTTGATCGTGCAGCGCGTTACGGGCGAGGATTTCGCCAGTTGGGTGCACGCCCATATCTTCGAACCGGTGGGAATGGACGACACGTTTTTCTGTACCGAGGGGGCCTTTGCTTCGGCCGATCGGATGACCATCGGGCATACCTCGCGGCGCGGGGCGTATCAACCCAATTTTCTGGACGGGGTGTTGGGCGACAAGGGGGTTTATTCCACGGCGGAGGATTTGCTGCGTTTCGACCTGGCGCTGCGCAACGGCTTTTTGCTCGATGCTTCGTGGCAGGCGAAGGCTTACACCAATTACACCGACGAGGTTCACCCCTACGGATGGGGGTGGCGTCTGGACGAATACCAGGGGCATCGGATCGTGTACCACAACGGTTGGTGGCATGGATACAAGGGGCGTTTTCTGCGCCTCCCGCAGGAGGATACGACCATCATCGTGTTGGAAAACCAGGCGAGAAGTTCTTTTTCGGTGGAGGCCTTGATGAATCTTTCCAAAAAACTTTTTGACTTGCCCGATCGGTCGGATCAGGAGGAAGAGACGGGCAAGATGGCGGATCTGGATGCCGAAGAAAAGGGATGACGGTGTTTTTTCGCGACAAAATTTGCTCCGGATACCGCGCTGTTCCGAAGGATGGATTATTTTTGCACAATGAACCGTAGCTGTCCCATATTGATGCGTATCCTGTCCTTGATCGCCTGGGTGTGTCTGGGAGGGGTATTGTCGCTCGGTGCGCAGACATTCGACCGATACGGCAACCGCACGGATCGTTATGACAGCAGCGATCCTTTCAACCGCGACCAGGTGTATCCCGGGGGGATGGATTCGCTCAATATTTTCGGCGAGCGCATCCTTTCGCCCCGCGAACAGGCCCGGCAGGATTCTGCGGCGCGTGCGGCCCAGCGTTCTACCCGCGACCGCCAGATCTATACCAACCGCTACAAGGATTCCATCCAGGTTTACAAGATCATCGACCTCTACGGCGATACCACGCTGGTAGATACCACGCTCAATATCGGGAAATACTACAAGCTGAATCCTACCCGGCGGGATGAGTACGGCTACATGCCTTTCCCGAACCTGGCCGAGGGGTACACGCCTTTGGTCTATACGGAAAAACCTTCCCTGACCCCTGCGTACGGCATCCGCTCCCGAAGCATGTATTACCGGACGACCGACCAGGTGAAGTATTACGATGTGCGCACGCCCTGGTCGGAGGTGATGTATCATTCGAATGTCTTTTCCAACATGACCGGGCAGGTGCTCGATTTCAATTTCACGGTCAATGCGGGCAAGCAGGTCAACTTCTCGTTCGGTTTTCGGGGCAAGCGCACCTTCGGCCTGTACAACTACATCGAATCGCACCACGGGCAACTGGTCGGTACGTTCAGCTACCATACCAAGTCGTACCGCTATATCGTCCGCTCGCACGTGATGTACCAATACCTCTCGGCCGTAGAGAACGGAGGACTGACCGAGGAAGGGATCGGGTTTTTCCTCTCGGACGACGAGCAGTTCTCCTACCGGAAGACCATTCCGGTCAATCTGGGCGATTCCGACGGCGAGGTGGCCAACCGCTTGGGCGGCACGCGCTTTTTCGTCACCCAGTCGTACGATATTTTCAATTCGTCGATCAAAAACCCCAAAGGGTTTCGCGTGAGCCTGCTCAACGAGATAAAGTACGAACACCTCACCTACAAGTATTACGATCCGGCCTTTGTCTCCCCGTCGGGTTCGGCCGGGCAAAAATCCCTCGCGTACTACGGTTCGGGGCTTTTGGAGGGAGCCGCACGTACCGATAGTTCGTACTACAACACCTTGGACCTGGCGGCCGGGGCCGGGGTGAATTTCCCGCTGGTCAATATCTATGCCCAGGGGATGATACGCTACCAGACGGCCAACTATTCTTTTCCCGGGCCGCTGGCTTCGGGGGGAAGCGTTCCGGTGTCGGAGATGTCGGGCAATACACTGATGGTCAATCTGCTGGGGCGTTGGCGGCCGATGAAGTATTTCGGGGCCGATGCGTCGTTGGATTACAGCCTTTCGGGGATGTTCTCCGGGGCGCGGATCCTTCGGGTGTCGGGATACGTCCAGCTCAATGCGCAAAACCGCCTCGAAGGTTCGTATGCCAATGCGTCGTACTATCCGGCGATGACTACCCGGTTTTACCGCAGCTCGTACGCCGACTACAACTGGTACAACGACTTCAAACGCATAGAATCCAACGAGATCGCCATTACCTTGCGCAGCGACAAGGTGTTCGATGCGCGGGTGAGCTTTACCGATGTGGGCAATTACGTGTATTACGACTCCCTGCGCACTCCCCGGCAGTACGACGGGAAAGTGAATGTGCTCTCCGTTACCCTTTCGCGCGATCTGCGTTTGGGATGGTTCGGGTGGGACAATACCCTTACCTACCAGCACGTAAGTTCGGGTGCGGAGGTGTTGCCCCTGCCCGAGGTGATCGTCCGTTCGAGTCTGTACGCTTATTTTCCGCTTTTCCGAAAAGCCATCACGCTGATGCCGGCCGTTACGCTGCGGTATTTTTCCGCTTTCGATGCGCCGATGTACAATCCGCTGCTCTCCGACTACAACCTTCAGCCGCTCTCCAACCGGCGTCAGATAGGCGATTATCCTTATATCGACCTCTCGCTTTCGGCCAAGGTTCGCCGTACCCGTATCTTCCTCAAGGTTGAAAACCTGACACCCTGGATCATGAAGAGCAAGGATTATTTCGCTTCGCCGTATTATCCCTCGGTGGACCCCGTAGTGCGTTTCGGCGTGGTGTGGGACTGGTTCAACTGACCGTCCCGGGAGGTATTTTCACCTTGCCGGGTTTTTATGGGAAAAGGCGCAAGTGGAAAAATCCGATGTATTTTTGCTTGGGAAAAAATATTGACGTATCTTTGCCTCCGCATTCGGGGTGTAGCGCAGCCTGGTAGCGCATCACAATGGGGTTGTGGGGGTCGCTGGTTCGAATCCAGTCACTCCGACGAGTGCAAACGGAGGAGCCGGAAATATTTTCCGGCTCCTTTTTTCGTTTTTGGCCGATGTGCCGTAATTTTGGCTTTCTCGCAGCAAGACGATACCGATGGGCAAAAAAGAAGATCTGATCGAGGCTTTTTACAGAGGGTATGACCGGGTGAATGCTTACCTGGAAGTCCGTTTGGATCGTCTGCTTGCGTTTGTGGACCGGCACCGTTATCCGCTGGTGGTTACCTTTTCCGTGCATCTGTTGCTGGTGATCCTGGTAGTCAATCTGGCATTCAAGTATTACGACATCTCCGATGCCCGGATCATAGCCGTGTCGATGGAGCAGCTCGAACAGATCGAACGAGAACTGGAAGACAAGCCCGGTTCCGACCGGGTATCGATCGATGCCCGCCTGACCCACTCGCCGCAGTCGATGAGCGGATTTACCAACCAGGCAGCGGCCGATCTGGGAGAAGACATCGATATTTCCAACATGCGGCACAACTTTACCACCCTCGAGGAAGCCCGTGCCGTGACCCATCAGACCAACGAATACGGGCAGGAAGTCCGGGTGGACCTTTTCAGCGAACAGGTCAAAAACCGGGAGGTGGACTTGGACCAGTACCAGCGGATCGACAGCAATGCGGCCAAAAGTGCCGTACAGGCTCCGTATGTGGGCAAGAGCAATATATCTTACCGTTTCGAGGGAGGGGTGTCCCGCTACAACATCGAACCGATCCCGGTGCCTATCTACACCGTCTATGTGGGCGGTCTGGTCGTGGTGGACATCCAGGTGAACCGGGCAGGAAAAGTGGTCTCTGCTCAGGTAAACCGCGAGCGGACCACTTGTCCGAACGAAGATGCCTACCAGAAAGCCGTTACGTATGCCCGGCGCGCCCGCTTCAATGTGGAGCAGGCGGCTCCGGAGTTGCAACGCGGCTCGATCGCTTACGAATTTCAGCAGTAGTTTTCATTTGTATTTCTTTTTTGAGGGGGAGGAACTCGCGGCTTTTCGGCGCATTTCCTTTCGTGGTCGCATGTTTTTTTCCCAGGATAGATAGCAGTGTGATTTCCCTCGGAAAGGATCTTGGGGCCGGATTTGTTCGGCCGGTGCGGACAAAAAAAGCGCCGTCCCGAAAGGGACGGCGCTTTTTTGCGCAGAGAGAATATCTCTATTAGAACAATTTCATGTCGTCCAGTGCTTTGAGCACCTTGCGTACGGCTTCGGCCGAGGTATAGAGATCGGCTTTCTCCTTTTCGTCCAGGTTGAGCTCGACCACTTTCTCGATACCGTTGCGACCCAGAACGACCGGAACGCCGAGGTAGAGGTCTTTCAGGCCGTATTCGCCGGTGAGCCATGCGCATACCGGAACGATCTTCTTCTGATCCAGCAGGATGGCTTCTACCATCGAGGCAGCAGCAGCACCCGGAGCATACCATGCGGAGGTACCCAGCAGTTTGACCAGTTCGCCACCGCCCACTTTAGCGCGTTCGATGATCTCGTGCAGGCGCTCTTCCTTCACGAAGTGGGTTACAGGGATGCCCTGTACCGTGGTGTATTTGGGCAGGGGAACCATCGTGTCGCCGTGGCCGCCCAGCAGCAGAGCCTGGATGTCCAGCGGGGAGCAGCCGATTTCGTCGGCCAGGAAAGCGCGGTAACGTGCCGTGTCCAGTACGCCGGCCATACCCATAACGCGGTTGGAAGGCAGTTTGGCAGCCAGATATGCGCAGTAGGTCATTACGTCCAGCGGGTTGGATACGATGATGATCTTTGCATCGGGCGAGTGCTTTACTACCTGCTCGGTAACGGATTTTACGATTCCAGCATTGATGCCGATCAAGTCGTCACGGCTCATGCCCGGTTTGCGGGGCACGCCCGAGGTGATCACTACGACGTCCGAACCTTCGGTTTTGGAGTAGTCGTTGGTCGAACCCGTCAGACGGGTGTTGAATCCGCGGATGGGGGCTGTTTGCCAAATGTCGAGCGCTTTGCCCTCGGCAACACCTTCTTTGACGTCCAGCAGGACGATCTCATCGATGAAATTGCGGCAGGCCAATACATCGGCGCATGTAGCACCTACGTTTCCTGCTCCTACTACGGTTACTTTCATGGTAAATATGTTTTTATGTTGTCTGTTCTTTCCGAACGTTTCTTATTTCCTGCCTATCGCAAGGAGGCCGCCGTTCAAAGGTCTTTCCTCCCCTCTTTTCGACTCCCTCTTTTCTGCCCCTCTCTTCGGCTCTTTCCTTCCCGTCTCTTCTGCCCTTCCCTTCTCGCTCACTTTCCTCCCCCTCTCCCGTTTCAAACCCCTTCGGCTCTCGAAGAACGGGATGAAGTCCCACACGCATTCGGAAGGGACATACAAAGTTAGTTAATGGAAGCGGATTATTAAAGCGAACGGATCGTAAAAAACTCTTAAAAGCAAAAGTTCCTTCCAAGCGAAAACCTCGCCGGGAAGGAACCGAATAAAAAGGGGAAAAATGATTGTGAAGTCTTCAGTGTCGGGAAAGGAACTCGGCCACTCCTTCGTGCGAAGGATCGAGAGCCTGTTGTCCTTTTTGCCAGTTGGCCGGGCAGACCTCGCCGTGTTCGCGTACGAACTGCATGGCATCCACTACGCGCAAGGCTTCGTCTACCGAACGCCCGATCGGCAGGTCGTTGATCAGTTCGTGGCGTACGAGGCCGTCTTTGTCGATCAGGAACAGCCCCCGGTAGGCAACCATCGAGGGATGGGTGGCTTGCAGGTGTCCCTGGGCATCGTATTGGTATTCTCCGGTCAGCACGCCGAAGGCCGCTGCGATGGTTTTGTTCTTGTCGGCAACGATGGGATAGGTAACTCCTCGGATACCTCCTTGCTCGCGGGGAGTCTGCAACCAAGCCCAATGGCTCTGTTCGGTGTCGGTCGAGGCGGCGACGACTTGCACTCCGCGCGCTTCGAATTCGGCGAGTTTTTCCTGGAAAGCGAAGAGTTCCGTGGGGCATACAAAAGTGAAGTCCATCGGGTAAAAGAAGAACAGGACGTCTTTTTTGCCCAGGAATTGTTCCAGGGAATATCCGTTTACGATTTCATGGCCGTTTACTACGGCAGCTTGTTCAAATCGGGGTGCTTTTTTTCCTACCAGTGACATGATATGTTTAAGTTTAAGTTTTTAGGTTGGGTATTTCGTTTTGGTTCCGCAGCAAAAATACGCTATGGGCGTGGGTTTGATTCCTGGAGGCGATAGGATCTTTTTATGACGGGATAGATGCTTTTTATTCGTCGTGGCTTCATTTCCCGGTTCGGTGGCAAAACGCTACCTTTGCGCCGCAAATTCGCCGGAGGGCGAGCAAGATACATTCAGATATGGGCAGAAGATGCAGGAATTGTGGTGAGGAACTGCGGGGGAAGTATTGCTACCGCTGCGGGCAAAAGGCCTCGACCGGGAGATTGACGATGCGGTATTTTTCCCACGAGTTGGCTTACAGTTTTACCCATGCCGACCGGCGGGGCATTTTCTTTACGATCAAGGCGCTTTTTACCCGGCCGGGGCACATGTTGCGGGAGTACATCCTGGGGCATCGGGCGAATTATTTCCGGCCCTTCCCGCTGCTGATCATCCTGGCTACCCTGTACGGGATCACGGCGCATTTGGTGGAAAGGAAATGGGAACTGGCCTCCGGGACGTCGGTGGAGCAGGTGGAACCGGCCGGACAGGAAGAGAGTATGGAGGAATGGTTGGAGGATATTGCCGCCGGGTATAGCGATGCCGTAAGGGAGAGTGCAGGGGATACCGTGCAGGTTTCCCAGGCGGTTTCGCAGGCCGATCGGGGGGTACTGGACGAGAACTCCCTGGGCTGGAACGTGCTCAAAGATGTGGGCGGCTGGTTTTGGGCGCATCAGGAGATTTTTTCCGTGCTGCTGCTGTTGCCGTTTTTTGCCTTTGCGATGAAGCGGGCTTTTCGCCATGTGGGGGTTACGCGTTACAACTATGCGGAGTGTCTCTACGTGTCGGCGTATATGTTTTGTCAGCGGTTTATAGTGCAGCTGGTACTGCTCCCGATGGATTTTGTGTGGAAAGACAGTTCGTGGGGCTGGGTTTTGGTGATATTTTTCGCTCTGTCGGTTTGGACATTCAAGCAGTTTTTCGGGATCTCGGTGCGCCGTTCGTTCTGGCGGACTTTGTGGCTGGGGGTGATCCTGTGCGTGAGTCTGGTAGGTTTTGTGTTGCTCGCATCGACGGTGGCAGTGTTGACGGCGTTGTTGATTACGGGGGATGTCTGGAAGTAAAAACAGCGCCCCGGGAATCCGGGGCGCTGAAAAAGAGGAGTTGAGGTGAGTTTATAATTCGATCAGCGAATTGTCGCTGCCGAAGACATTCGAGGGATAGGCATCGGCGGCATCGTCGTTGATCCAATACTGTCCGTCGACGTTGTACTTGAACTGGTATTTGCCCAGGGGTAGTGTAAGGGATACGGAATAATCTCCGGCTTTGTTTTTCTTCAAGCGCAGGGATTTTTCCTCCCATTGGTTGAAATCGCCGCAGAGGTATACGACGGATTTCTCCGGAACATTTCCCGCCGAGACGGTAAATGTAACCTTGCATTCCGGTTTGCTTTTCAGATAAACCTTTTTGATGCTCATTTTTATTTTGAGGTTTGGTATGATTTTCAGAATAAAAGTACGCAAAGATAGCTTTTCCCGGTCGATATTTATGAATAATTAACATCGCCGGAAGGCTTTTTGCATATCGTTAAAGCATTCAGTATCACCCGGTGGGATTTTTGTTGCGGTTTCGGAAAAACCCTTGTACATTTGCGGGCGGATAAGCCGTTGTCTTTCCGGAGAGATGGCAGAGTGGTCGATTGCGGCGGTCTTGAAAACCGTTGAGGGTCACACCTCCGGGGGTTCGAATCCCTCTC
>DCEW01000093.1 GCA_002314265.1 Flavobacteriales bacterium UBA1820 | reverse complement strand
TTTGCTTGCCCGCCCCCGCCGAGGATTGCCCCGCCGGAAATAGGGAGTTATTTTTCCGACTTCTTCTCCAAAGCCTCCCGGACAAAATCCCGGATAAACGCCGCGGTGCCCTCCTCGCCGAGCAACGACGAATCGATGCACAACTGGTACGAATCGGTATGTCCCCAACGCTTGTTGGTGAAGTAATTGTAGTACTCCTTGCGCGCTTTGTCCATCTTCTTGGCTTTTTCCTGAGCCTCGGACAGGGAAATGCCCTCCCGCCGGGCTACCCGCTGGGCACGCTGCTCCATCGGAGCGGTGATAAACACCGAAAACACGTTTTCCTGCTCCCGCAGGACATAGTCGGCACAGCGGCCTACAATGATGCAGGAAGTCCGGGAAGCGATCTCGCGGATGGCTTCGGACTGGTACTTGAAGATATTTTCGCTCGAGAGCGAATTGCTATACATAAAGATTCCCCCAGCGGCAAAAAGCCCCGAGGACAAGGTATGCGAAAACGATCCAGGAGCCTTCTCGTCGGAACGGGCGAAGTACTCCTGACTGATGCCGCTGTTTTTGGCCGCTTCATCCAGGAGTTTCTTGTCGTAATATTCGATGCCCAGCATCTTGGAGAGGGCTTTTCCTATATTGTGTCCGCCCGAACCGTACTCGCGTCCCAGGCAGATGACGAATTTTTGATCCTTGGTTTCCATCAAAGTATCGGTTTTATATTCGCTTTTTTGTCTTCTTCACGGAACTGCCGGATCTGTCGACGCAACAGGAACACAGCCAATATCGTCGAAGCCGTATCGGCCACCGGCATGCTCAACCACACTCCGTCCGTACCCAGAAAGCGCGGCAAGATAGCCAGCAGCGGCACCAGGAACAACATCTGCCGGGTCAAGGAAAGGAGAATCGCCTTGTTCACCTTGCCAATGGACTGGAAGAAAGCCGCGGTCACCATCTGCAAGCCCACGATCGGGAAAACGAGCAACGCAATGTGCATCCCGCGCACCGCCAGATCGGTCAATACCGCATCGGTCGTAAACATAGCCGCCAGCGCATGGGGAAGCGTCTGCCCCAGAATAAAACCGACGGTCGTTACACTGACGGCGCACAAGACGCCGTAGCGCACTGCCGAAGCGACCCGATCTACTTTCTTTGCACCGAAATTGTACCCGATGATGGGCTGAAGGCCCTGGTTGAGCCCGATAACGATCATCACAAATACCATCAGCACCCGATTGACGATCCCGTACGCTCCGACGTAAAAATCTCCGCCAAATTCAGTCTGGTTGCCGTATTCCATCAGACTACGATTGATGAAAATGACCACCACGCTGGCGCAGATATTCATCAGGAAAGGCGAAATGCCGATACCCAACATCCCCTTGACGATACGGCGCGAAAGAGAGAAGGCCTGCCGCTTGAAATGAATAAAATGCGACTTGTCCGAGAAGTGCCACAATTCCCAGCACATCACGATGACTTGAGCCGTTACCGTCGCCGTAGCCGAGCCGGCGATGCCCCATCCGAACCCGAAGATCAGCAGCGGGTTGAGCACGCAGTTGATTCCGATGGCCAGCAGGATCGCCGTCATGGCCCGTCCCGGATACCCGGAAGCGCGCAACATATCGTTCAAACTCAAATAAACATGGGTAACCACCGTCGCAGAAAGAATGATCCGCATGAACTCCCGCGCGTACGGGATCGTGTGTTCACTCGCTCCGAAGAAATAGAGGATTTCATCGAGGAAAATATTGCCGAATATGGTCAGCGTAAGCCCGATGATGATGTTGAGTACCACGAGGTTGCCCAGGATGTATTCGGCGCTTGCCTTATCCCCCTGCCCGAGTTTTACGGACATCAGGGTGGCTGCTCCCACGCTGACCAAAGTACCCAATGCGGCGATCACGTTCATGATGGGCATCGTAATAGCCAGTCCCGAGATGGCCATCGCCCCCACGCCATGCCCGATAAAAATGCTGTCGATCATGTTGTACAGCGAGGAAGACAACATCGCAATAATCGAAGGAATGGCATACCGAAGTAGCAATCGGGGTATTTTCTCCGACCCCAACGCCTGTGTTTTTTCTTTGTCGATCATATTCTCATTCATTGCTAAGTGCAAATTTCCGAATAAAACCGGAGAAGAGAGGTAACCGGTCCTACTTTTTTCCCGAAAAAACCACCCATAAAATACCCTCACACCTCGCTTACAACGGCCCTGAAGAAAAAGTCGGAAAAAAAAGACTAAAAATATCTTAAAACACTTGGATAAGTAATTGTATTTTACGCTATCTTTGTCTCTCAAGAGCGGGTGTAATCCGCTGTTGATCCGTTCGAAAAAATTTCAACCCAAATTAAACCATGAAAAATCTATTCAAGATCATTGCTTTTGCAGCCGTACTGGCACTGCCGCTGGCCGCACAAGCCCAAAATGAGCCTCAAACCAAAAAAGGCCCCTACGTTACCAACGGTTTTTGGGACAATTGGTTTATGTCGGTAGGCGCCGGAGTACAAGGATACTTCGGTGAATTCCACACCAAAGGCGACACTTACATCACTCCGGCATTTGACCTGTCGGTAGGAAAATGGATCACTCCGGTATGGGGAGCCCGGATGCAGGTAGCCGGCCTGTCGGCCAAATCGGCGACGATCTATGCCAACAACCCGTTCGTGGACGGCCGCTACGACAATACCTACTACAACCTCAAGATGAAATACATGCACTATCACGTAGATGCATTGTTCAACTTGTCGGCAGCTTTCTGGGGCTACAAGCCGGATCGCGTATATGAACTGATCCCCTTCGTAGGCTTCGGCGGCATCTCCACTTACAGCGGTCCTTCGAGCAATGAACTGGCTTTCGATGCCGGTATCCTGAACAAGTTCCGCATTTCGGAGCACTTCGACATCAACCTCGAACTCCGCGGTGCGTTGTTCAACCAGCGCTTCGACGGACAATGGGGCGGCAACCGCGGAGAAGGCATCGGCTCGATTACGGCCGGTATCACCTATCGCTTCGGCAAAAAGCCGTTCAAGAGAGCTTCCGAGTTGATGACGGATCTCACCCCGTTCAACAAACGGATCAGCGACCTGGAGGACGAACTGGCTGCCAGCAAAGCCAAACAGGCTGCTTTGGAAAAAGCACTGAAAGATGCTGAAAATCGCCCGGCTGTTGTGGAAGAAGTGGTAGAAACTCCGTATGCCGGCACCGCTGTATTCTTCGTGATCGGTCGCACCGACATCAGCGCCGAAGGAAAGATCGTGCTGGATCAGATGGCCGAGACGATCAAAGCCAGCAACGGCGGCAAATTCGTCGTTACGGGATATGCCGACAAGGAAACCGGCAGCGCTGCCCGCAACATGCAACTCAGCCAGCAGCGTGCCCAGAACGTTCACGACTACTTGGTATCGAAAGGCGTAAATTCGGATCAGCTCGACGTGATTGCCATGGGCAGCAAGGAAAATCCTTACTCCCAACCCTACCTGAATCGCGTGGTGATCGTAAAGAAATAATCCCGAGAAATACTTCCTCGGTTCAAGTCGTCCTGCCCTCGGCAGGACGACTTTTTTATCCCCTCCCTCCCCAACACAAAGCCGCATCCCATCATCCTGCAGAACCTTAATACAATCTACCGAAAGAATTCCTACCGCAACAACCGCCCAACCGACAACCACACCCATCCCCCGAATACACCAAGGGCCAAAAGAACCCGCCGCAGAGCCCCCCTACCCGGCAAAAACAAATCCTGTCCTTCCAACAGGCAAAAAAGCGGTTCCTGTACCCGTCAAAAAATGGATTTTAAGTATTTTTTTACATTCCATTTCCGCACGCATGGAATTAATGTATTATATTTGCTGCGGTAAAAATCCCCCGAACGGGAAATCACTCAACGTATAACGAATCGTTTTCAAAGACCAATAAACAACTAAAAATCTGTTATTTATCATGAATGCAAAAGCTAAAAAAACGAAATCTTACTCAGGCGTAGGAACAGCCCCCGTAGTCATCGTGGTGTGCCTCATCATCGCCATCTGCATTTTTAAATATGTGCTGGGCAATCCGGACAACTTCATGAACGGCGACCCGAATGGTCACCCCCTGCCCGGAAACATGCTGGGTACCATCTACAAAGGTGGTGTTGTGGTGCCTTTGATCCAGACGCTGTTGCTCACGGTTATCGCATTGAGCGTTGAACGGTGGTTCGCTCTGAGCAAGGCCAAAGGAAAAGGAAATATCACTCGTTTCGTGGTCAACATCAAGGAAGCTCTTTCGGAGAACAACATCGCCAAAGCTCGCGAACTGTGCAACAAGCAGAAAGGTTCGGTAGCCAATGTGGTATATGCCGCTCTGGAGAAATACGATGAAATGGAAAAGGACAACGAACTGTCCAAAGAGCAGAAAGTCCTCTCGATCCAGAAAGCCCTGGAAGAAGCTACCGCACTGGAGCTGCCCACGCTGGAACAGAACCTGCCGGTTGTCGCCACCCTCACCACGCTGGGTACCCTGATGGGACTTCTGGGAACGGTTATCGGTATGATCAAGTCGTTCGCCGCACTGGCCAACGCCGGTTCGCCTGACTCCGTAGCCCTGTCCGCCGGTATTTCCGAGGCCCTGGTAAACACCGCATTCGGTATCGCTACCGCCGTTCTGGCTCTTATCTCTTACAACTATTTCACCAGCAAAATCGACACGATCACATACTGCATCGACGAAGTAGGCTTCTCTCTTGTTCAGTCTTACGCCGCCAACCACAAGTAATCAACCGACACGGACTAAGTAAAGAATAAGAATTATGCCTAAAGTTAAAGTAAAAAGAAAGAGTACTGCCATCGACATGACCCCGATGAGTGACGTCATGGTGCTCTTGCTTACTTTCTTTATGCTTACCACCACGTTTATCCAGAAAGAGCCGGTTCAGGTTGTTACCCCGGCCTCCGTATCGGATATCAAGATTCCCGAGACCAACGTCCTCCAGATTCTGGTGGACAAGAGCGGGAAGATATTCCTGAGTCTGGACAAACAGGAAGACCGCATGGCGGTATTGCAAAAAGTAGGCGAGGCGTACGGCGTTACCTTCACAAACGAGCAGATTCAGAAGTTCAAACTGATCAACTCGTTCGGGGTACCCATCGCACAGATGCCGGCATTCCTCGATTTGCCGACGGAACAGCAGGACGCTACTCTGCGCAACTACGGTGTGCCCATCGACAGCACGGACAACCAGTTCAAAGTCTGGGTACAGGAGGCGCGCAAACAAAACGGCAAGGGTCTTATCATCGCCATCAAGGCCGATGCTTCTACGCCTTACCCGATCATTCGCCAGGTGATGAGTTCTCTGCAGGATCTGCGTGAGAACCGCTACAACCTGATAACCTCGCTCAAGACCATTAAAACCGATGAGCTTGAGTAAGCTCCTTAAACGAAATTGACATATGGCTGAAGTAGAACAGAAAGACAGAGGGAAGGGTAAGAAGCCAGGCACCAAAAAGGTGAGCACCCGCATCGACTTTACGCCGATGGTGGACATGATCATGCTTCTGATCACCTTCTTCATGCTTGCTACGTCGATGAACAAACCTCAGACGATGGAGATAAGCATGCCCACGAAAGACAAAGTCAGTGAGGAGGAGCAGACCAAGATTCAGGAATCCCGCGCCATCACGGTGCTTCTCGGCAAAGACGACAAGGTGTACTACTACACCGGGATGCCCAACTACGAGGACTACACCTCTCTCAAACGCACCAACTATGGTCCCGACGGATTGAGAGCGCTTCTGATGCAACGCAACCAAAAGGTCGTTGCGGAGATGAACGAACTCAAGAAACAGAAGTTGGATAACAAAATATCCGACGAGGATTTCAAGAAACGCTCTGCCGAGATCAAAGACGACAAGTCTTCGCCCATCGTAGTGATCAAAGCGACGGACGATGCTACCTACAAGAACCTTATCGACGCTTTGGATGAAATGGCGATCTGCAGTATCGGTAAATATGCTATCGACGACATTGCCGAAGGGGACAAATGGCTCATCGAGAACCTCGAATCGGGCGGAGACCTGGGCGCACAGTCGGATTTAGCCGGGACTTCTAACAACAATTAAAAAAAGGAGGAGAAGAAATGGCTAAGATAGACCTATTATCCAAAGATTGGGCTGACCTTATTTTTAAAGGCAAAAATAAAAACTACGGAGCTTACGAGCTGCGTATCAAATCGCCCAAACGTCACATCATCGCACTGATCACGGTCATTGTGCTGGTAGCCATCGCCGTATCGTTCAAGGCATTGGCTTCGTACATCGTATCGCGTCAGGACAAAGTAGTCGTCACCGAAGTAACGCAGTTGTCGCAACTGCCTCCGACTGAAGTGAAGAACAACGACGAAATCAAGAAGGTAGAGGCTCCGCCGCCACCACCCTTGAAGAGCTCGATCAAGTTCACCGCTCCGAAGATCGAAAAGGATGAGAACGTCCGCGAAGAGGACGAGATCAAATCCCAGGAAGAGATCATCGAAGCAAAGGCTGCGATCTCCATTGCAGACGTCAAGGGTAACGACGAAGAGAACGGCCAGGATATTGCCGAACTCCGTGAAATCGCCCAGGATGTCGAGGAAGAAGAGCCTTACACCGCTGTTGAGGAAATGCCTCAATTCCCCGGTGGTGAAAAAGCGATGTATGACTGGTTGTACGATCATTTGGAATATCCGTATTCCGCACAGGAACGCGGTATCTCCGGAAACGTGTGGATCCGTTTCGTAGTATCGAAAGAAGGAAAAGTAGAACGGGTGGAAGTCGCTCGAGGCATCGACCCGGCCTGCGACAAGGAAGCACAGCGCGTGGTAGCTTCGATGCCCGACTGGATTCCTGGCCGTCAGAATGGACGTAACGTCCCGGTTTACTACACGATCCGCGTCGTATATCAGTTGAAGAAGTAAATCTTCACTCGCGTTTGCCGCGAGAAACAAGAAACTTGCCCGTTGTCTTCAGCAGAGAGCTGCGGGCAAGTTTTTTTTCTCTTATGTGATTTTATTTTTCGGCGAAAAAAGATGAAAAAAAATCCTGTCTCTTACGCATTTGCCCTGCTGATGGTCATCTTTTACATGGCTTTGGCGGTAATGTTGATTTTTTCACCGATCTTTGACATGACTTTTTCCCTGACGCTGCGCATCCTGGCGGGGATCGTTTTTTTCCTCTATGCCTTATTGCGCGCGTACAGAATCTTGAAAAAATAACCGAAACTTATTACCTTTACGCAATGAAAAGCTTTATCCACTACTCCAAAAAAACAAGCCTTGCGCTTTGTACCCTGCTCGCCGCAATGGGATTTGTCGCGTGCAAAAATCAGGATAAAGTGCAAGGGCCGACCGATACGACCAGTTCGGGCGTCATCGAGATCTCGGCAGACGAAAGTTTCGCTCCTGTGCTGAATCAGGAAATCGACGTATTTGAAAACGAATACGACCAAGCTTCCATCATCCCCATCTACAAAAGCGAAGTAGATGCCATCAACCTTTTGCTCCAAGACAGCGTATATCTGGCCATCACCACCCGTACCCTGACAGAAGGTGAAAACGCCGCCCTGGAACAGAAGAAACTCTTTGCCAAACCTGTGCTGTTGGCCACCGATGCCGTCGCGCTGATCATCAACCGGGAAAATCCCGACTCGCTGCTTTCCGTGGCCCAACTCAAAAAAATACTTTCCGGAGAAATCACCTCCTGGAAACAACTCAACCCCCAGTCCAAACTGGGCGATATTACCTTTGTTTTTGACAATCCCAACTCCGGAATGTTGCGTTACCTGCGCGACTCCCTCATGCAGGGGGCTCCTCTTTCGGACAAACTCTTCGCCCAGAACACCAACCGGGAAGTGATCGACTTTGTCGAGCAAACCCCGGGAGCCATGGGGGTAGTAGGTGCCAGTTGGGTGTTGGACATGGCCGATACGACGCTGCTGTCCTTCATCCCGCAGATCCGCGTGATGGCGCTCACCGACCAGGCCGTCCCGGACAAATACAACACCTTCCAACCGTATCAGGCCTACATGGCTACCGGAGAATACCCGCTTTCACGCAGCGTGTACGCCATCCTCTCCGAACCCCGCAACGGTCTGGCAACCGGATTTACCCGTTTTCTGACGGGATACAAAGCGCAACGCGTCATTCTACGGGCCGGGCTTGTCCCAGCCACGCAATCCCTGCGCATAGTCAATGTACGTGAAGAACTGTAAGCGAAAATCAATATCATCATTTTATCCAGTACTATGAAAAGAAGTTTCAAATTCCTGTTTTCCGCCGCCCTCCTGGCGGGGTCTGCCCTGACCGCATGGAGCGCGGACAATCAAAAAGCGATCGAATATTTTCAGTCCGGCTTTCCGGAGTATGCAAAGGCCATCCTGCTGAACAACCTGCAGGACCCTTCGACCAACAAAGAAGAAGCCTATTTCAACTTGGGCGAAATCTATTTTGAACTCAACATGCCGGATTCCGCAGCCTACTATTACCAGAAAGGGCTGGAAGCCAATCCCAATTCCGTAGCCAATAAAGTCGGGACGGCCAAACTGAAAATACAGTCCGACCCGAAAGCAGCGGAAGCTGTTTTCAAGGAACTCGTCAGCGGCAAAAACAAAAAGAACCCTGAGTACTACACCCTCATCGGACAGTCCTACCTGGACAACGGAGACCTCGAAGAGGCTACCCGCTATGCCGAAAAAGCCAAACAGGCCGATGTGAAATACGCCGATGCCTATCTGCTGCAGGGAGATATCTATGCCGCGGAAAAGAACGCAGGAAAAGCTGCCGAACAATACGAACAGGCCATCTACTTCAACCAGGCTCACCGTCAGGGATACATCAAATACGCCCGCTTGTTTGCCTCGGTCAATGCGGAACGCGCCATCGAAATGCTGAACAAACTGCTCGCTCTCGACGCGCAATCGGCTATCGCTTACCGTGAATTGGCCGAAGTATATTACGCCAACAACCAGTTCGGAAAAGCAGCCCAGGCGTACGAACAATTCGTTTCGCTGGACAACTTCTACGCCGAATCCGAAATGGAGAAATACGCCACCATCCTGTTCTACAACAAGGAATTCAAAAAATCGGCTGAAATTGCCCTCGAGGTCCTCAAGAAAAACCCGAACAACTTCGTGATGCAGCGCCTGCTGATGTACGATGCCGTCGAGTTGAAGGACTACAACATGGCTATCGACTATGCCAACAACTTCATGAACCAGGCCGACACCTCGAAATACATCTACCTGGACTACCGGTACTACGGCACCCTCTTGTCCAAGGTCGGTGAAAAAGAGAAAGCCTACAAACAACTCGAAAAAGCCCTGCAGGTCGATCCGTCGAAGATCGAGCTCTACAAAGAACTGGGCGACATGTACGAGGAGGATGGAGACTATGAAAACGCTATCCTCCAGCACACCAAGTTCATCGAAAACGGCGGCGAACAAGTAACCTTGGCCGATTTTTATGCCTTGGGACGCCTGAATTACTTTGCGGCCGGCGACACCCTGCCCCAGTACGTAGCCAACCGCGACAAATACCTTGCAGGAGCCGACAGCGCATTCGCCAAAGTGGTCGAACAGGCACCCGACAACTACATGGGCTATTTCTGGCTGGCTCGCACCAACTCGCTGAAAGACCCCAACAGCGAACTCGGCCTGGCCAAGCCCTACTACGAAAAGGTCATTGAAATCCTCGAAAAGAAAGGCACCAATGCCAACCAACTCATCGAGGCTTACAGCTACCTGGGATACTACCTCTACATCAAAGGACAGTTGGCCGAATCCATCCCCTACTGGGAAAAAATCCTCGCCCTCAAACCCGATCATGCCGTAGCAAAACAGGCGCTCGAAGGGATCAAGGCCGAGATGGAAGCGGCCGGCAATTGATCCGCACGTATCCGCTCATAGTACCAAACGGTCTCCACCACAAAGGTGGAGACCGTTTTTCTTTTTGCCCCTCTCTCTCCTCCCCGCCGCGAACAAAAGAGAATCGCCCTCTGCGCATCCCTTTCCTTCCTTGCGGGCAAAAACCCATCCCTGCCCGCTTGGAAACCGCGCCAAGAAGAACTCTTTTGCGGCCTATGAAAGAGCACAACAAGGCAAGTAGGGTTTCCCTCCCTCTTTGGGAGAAAAGAGCAAAAAGCGCCCTGCAATGGCCTTCTTCAAGCCCTATTTTGTCCGGCCAATTGAGGGATCTCCGGCTGAGCCTCGTACAGGCGCAACGAAAACGTCGCCACCATCTTCCGATCCCGGAAAGTCTTCTCCACAGTGATCGCATCGGAGAGGCTTACGCGGTATTCCAAAGCCCGCTCGCCCACCGCAACACGCAAAACATGCTCTCCCGGGAGGTAAAAAAGAGCCGTAAAAGCCCCGATGCGGTCGATAAAGTCCTCGGCACCGTCGGCCGCCAAAAAGCAGTTCAGTACGATGGTCCGCCCCTCGAAATACATCTGCGAACGGTCGGTCACACTGCCGTGCTCATCCGACCACTGCACTTCCAATCCGCTCTTGGGTTTTAGCCCGCCGATCAAACCTTGCGAAGACGACACCCGCACACCGTAATCCTTAAAATCCTTCCCGTCCCACGTATAAATCACTTCCACAGCCTTACATCTTTTAGGTTACCTTACAAATATAATCAAAAAAGAAATAATAACCAAACAAAAAAAGTCTCCCCGGGACATCCCGGGGAGACTCTGTACGGAATACGAATCCGTATTACAACGGGTTCTGATCCTCGTCAGAGATTTCAGGATTCAACTCGATCTCACCACTGCGCGGGATACGGAAAGTGAAGTCCTTACCAGCAGGCATGATGATCTGGTTGCGGTGGTTCATCGGAACACCATAGGCAGCGAACGGATTGTCCTTGCGGTTGACCCCCTTGTTGATACGCTTGTTGTCGAAGAACTCCAGACCTTCACCCCACATCTCGACGCGTTTGTTGAGGCGGATTTCCTCAAGCAATTCATCGCCCGTTGCGACAGACTTGGTATAAGCCTGGTCACGCGTAGACATGATATCGTACAGGGTCTGCTGTGCAGCAGCATAATCCGGGTTTTCTCCCGAGGCCTCTGCTTCGGCCTTGATAAAGTAAGCCTCGGCCGCACGCATGTACACCTCGTCCTGATCCCAAGAATCGCAGTCAAACTTCCAGTTCAAGCTGTAATACACCGTTCCGCTGTACTGGATACTGCTATACAAAGCACCGCGCCAGTCCGTATCCGGGATCTGAGCCCACAAACGATTGTCCATCAACTTGGTACCTCCTACATAAACCGAACCATAAGCCATCGAACTGGGGATGGCTGGAGCCATGTGCGAAGCAAAGCTCATGTTCTGAAGCGTCGTATTCTGACTCCACTTGTAACCCCAGATGGTCTCCACACCATCAATCTGCTGGAAAGCGTTGGTCGTCTCGCCGGCATCGGTGTCGGTGTAAGCATCGTCGAAGGTCATCAGACCGAAGGCATCCACTACTTTACCGGCAGCTTCTGCAGCCAGTTTGTAATCACCGGTGGTCAATGCAGCGCGTGCCTGGATCATGTAAGCCACATAGATCGACACCTCCGTCTTGGATTTCGGATTTACACCCGAAGAAGTAAACAATGCGATAGCATCGGAGCAGTCCTGGAAGATACGATTCCACACCTGCTGAGCCGTACCACGGCCTTTGCGCGCCTCATCGGGGATGGTGTACACCGGAACACCGGACTTGGAGCTGCCACCGAACAGGTAGGCATCCTGGAATACCGTGATCAAGTGGTAATAACCCAATGCGCGCAGGGTGAGTGCCTGAGCCTTGATGTTGTCGGAAACAGCTTTCTCGCTCTCGGTCAACTCCGTGGGATCGATGTAGCTGATCACCTGGTTGGCCTTGTAGATGAGCCTGTAAAAACTTCCCCAATACGTGGACGGACGCTCATCGTCCTGACCGCGGTAGTTCGCCATGTTGTAATCGGAAACGAACCATCCGGAGCCGTTACCACCCAACACCATGTCGTTGCCGAGCATATCCATGCGGATACCCAACACCTTGTAGCTCACACCATCCTCAAGATTTGCATTACCCATCGTATGCATGTAAGCGATGGCGCCGTTGAGCATCGTGGAAGTCAGTTTGTTCTGATCCACCTTCTCGAAGTCCTCCGGAGTAAGGTTACCCGAAGACTCCGTATCCAGCAGATTGGAGCAGGATACACCTGTCAGTGCTACTGCAAACAGCAATATATACTTTTTCATTTTCATTTCTATTTTAGAGGGTTAGAAATTGATATTGGCACCGAAGGAGAACGTACGCATCTGGTTGTACGCGATGTAAACCACACCACCCGTTACACCCATACGAGGATCGAGCCCCTTGCGAGCCGAAGTAAGCCACAGGTTTTCACCGCTGGCAAATACGCGCACGGAAGAAAGCCCCATCTTCTTGGTAAGTCCCACAGGCAACGTGTAACCCAAGGTAACATTCTTCAAGCAGAAGTACGAAGCATCGACGAGCTCGTATTCAGCACGGTCTCCATAGCTACTACCGGCCAAGGAAAACATCGGGAACTCAGCATCCTTGTTGTCCGGCGTCCAGGTGTTGTCCAACAGATCGGCACCCAGGTTACGTGCAGGAACGGAACCCTGCCAGTAGAGGTTGCCCCAGTCGGCATCGTAAATCTTACCACCTATCTGGAAAGTCGTGTTGACCGTCAAGTCAAAACCGGCATAGCGGAGCGTCGTATTGAAACCACCCATCAGATCAGGAATAGCACTTCCCTGCAGGTATCTGGTCTGTTCATCGGGATTGTCCGTCTTTTCACGGCCAATCACATTGCCCTGGTCGTCCACAACATCCATCCAATAAAGTTGCTTACCGGTCTCGGGATCTACACCAGCTCCTTCTCCCGAGTAGAATTGATACTGGTCCTTGCCGATCATCCAAAGATACGATCCATTGACATATCCTTTTCCGCTGGCAGCCGTCATCAGATAGTCGGGCAGCGCGAGGATCTTCTGCTTGTACGTAGAAGCCGTCAGACCCACCGTCCAGAAAATATCCGGATTTTGGAAAATATCGTAATTCAATTCGAGTTCAAGACCCTGGTTGGCCAGTTTACCGTCGTTGACCATCTTGGTGGAAATACCGGTGGACAGCGGCTGTTTTGCCTCGAAGAGCAGGTCGCGCGTTACACGACGATATACGTCGATACTACCGTAGAAACGGTTCCAGAAACGGAAATCTACACCGAGGTCCATATTGAAGTTCGTTTCCCAGGTCAGATCGGGAACACCCCACCATACCTGCGACAGGGTGAACTGACCGTCGGATTCTCCCAGCGACCACAAGTCGGTGTAGGGATAACTGGTAGAATTTACCGCCTGGTTACCGGTGGTACCGATCGAGAAACGCAGCTTGAGTTCATCCATCCAATCGACATTGTCACGGATAAAGTTTTCCTCGGCAATACGCCAGCTGGCACCTGCCGACCAGAACGTACCCCACTTGTCGTAGCGGAAAGTGGACGTCCCATCCATACGAACCGAAGCGGAAACGTAGTACTTCTCATTCCAGTTGTAGTTCACACGGGCGAAGTAGGACTCCATGGCCGAAGCTCCGGTATAACCCGTAGGAAGACCACCCGTTTCGATAAAGTTGCTCAGATCGACCAAACCGGGAATGAACATGTTGAGCATGTAAGCATCCGACATATCTACTTTGCTGTAGTAGAATTCGTGACCTACCAAAGCATCCAAATGATGCTTGCCGTAGTTGTGCGCCCAGTTGATGGTCTGGTTGGCATTAAGAGTCAGGGACGTCTGGCGAGCCTGGTACAAGGCACCCCCTACCGACACCGCACCACCTTCTTCACTATTCTGGAAGGTCTTGGCATTCTGATAGACCGTCTCTACACTCATGGTAGCGCGTGCCGTAAAGTCCTTGAGGAACTTCGCCTCGGCATAGGCCGATCCGGCAAAGTTGTCCAATACCGTACGGAACTTGTCCTTCTCCACATACGTCAGCGGATTCCATCCACCAACCAGCGGGTTGGGGCCTTGGTAGATCGGCGACTCGGATACCGTACCAGCCTGGCGGTTACCCATATCGAGCAGACGATTGCCATTTTCATCGTACATATAGCTACCATCCGCATTGCGTGCATAAATAGGATAGATACTCGGGATGACCTTGGCGAAAAGGAACAGGTTCAGCGTATTCACCTCTCCACCCGAATAGTTGGTCGGGTTGTCCGAGATACGACGGGTGAAGGACATGTTGCCACCCACATTCAACCAGTTGTTGACCTGTGCATCGACATTCAAACGCGAAGAAAAACGTTCGAACTTGGAACCTGCCGCATACGAAGGATCGGACAGGTAACCCAGCGACAGATAGTAGCTCGTATTTTCACCGCCACCGGTTACCGAAGCGGTGTATTCCTGACGGAAAGCGCGGTTGCCCAGCAACTCCTTGTACCAGTCTTCCTGGTAGAGCAACTGTGCTCCCTCGACGATCTTGCCGGTAGCCGGATCGATCAGCGTGCTGGCTCCTGCAGGCAACTTGAACGCCGAATAACCCAAGCCAATACCAAATTGGCTGCTAATCAAGTTTTCAGCTGCATAAGCTTTAGCAGACTGCCAATCCAATCCATAATTATTGTAAAAAAATCCGGCAAAAGCCGTCCACGTCATCCGGTAATAGTCGCCCGGATCGGAGATCCAGTTGTGGTGGCCGATGGCGTCTTCGTTCCAACCCATGCGGATATTGAGCGATACGTTAGCCTGCTGGTTTTTGGAGCCGCGCTTGGTGGTGATCGAGATGATACCGTTGGCGGCACGCGAACCGTACAGAGAAGTCGAAGCAGCGTCCTTAAGCACCGTTACCGTCGCAATATCGGCCGGGTTGAGGGTCGAAAGCGTCGAAGGATACGGCACACCGTCCACCAGGATGAGGGCGCTGTTGCTGGCATTCATCGAGCCGATACCACGGATGCGGATCACGGCATCGGTACCCGGCTGACCCGACGAACTGGTTACCTGGATACCCGGCACCTGACCTTCCAGAGCGCGGGTAACCGTCGATACCTGACGATCCTGGATATCCCCTGCCTCTATCGTGGTGATCGAACCGGTCAGGTCTTTCTTTCTGGCCGTACCGTAAGCCACCACTACCACATCGTCCAGCATGGCTGCATCCGGATCCATCGTAATGGTAAGATCCCGCAAGTCGCCCAATACGACCGATACCGGCTGGAAGCCGACGAAGGAGAACTCCAGCGTCTGGCCCTTTTCTGCCGAAATGGAGAAGTTACCGTCGAAATCCGCAGAAGTACCTCTGCTCGTTCCGGCGATCTTAATGCTTACCCCAGGCATCGTCTGTCCGTCTTCCGAGGACACAACCACACCGGAGTAGGTTCTCACCTGTGCTTGGGCGAAAACCACCGCGAACAACACCAACGCAACCGTTAGTACTTGTCTGATTTTTCCTTTCATTTCTGTTTATTGATTATTATTGTTCGGGTGCAAAAGTACTAAAATTTCGTTAAACGGATATCATAAAACTGAAAAAGAGGCCGTCCGAAAGGGGAAAAACAGCGGAGTCCCTGACAAATTTTAACATCATTTGGTGCTCTTTCGGCAAAAACCCATTCTTTTTTTGAGACTCTTCCATTTATCCGATCCCCGCCGCGCCCATTATTTGCGTTTTATCAATTTTCGCCGCCTCGGCGTTTTTTAACACGTACAAGCCGTTTTTTCACCCCCTCGTGCCAAACTCCAGGCTTCGTTTCCCGCAGCCTTATAAATAAGGTGTCCATCCCGGCCCTTCCCAAACAGGGCGAAAGACTGTCTTTCACCCCGGAAGGCACCCTCGCACAAAAAACCGACAAAAATCAAAAAAACACCGAAAGCTATTTGGTCGTTTGAAAATTTGTCATACCTTTGCACTCGCTGTTGGGTACGGTATGTGCCGACAACTCGCGGCCCGTTCGTCTAGAGGCTAGGACGTCAGATTTTCATTCTGGTAACAGGGGTTCGATTCCCCTACGGGCTACCAACAACCGGTCGAGAGGCCGGTTGCACTCCCCGGCCTGTTCGTCTAGGGGTTAGGACGCAAGATTCTCATTCTTGAAACAGGGGTTCGATTCCCCTACGGGCTACCAAGCCTTCCGGAAGACAGCCTCGCGGCCTGACCGTTTCGGAAAACGGCGGAACAAAACAGACAAAGCCCCTTTCCGTAGGGGCGAAACGAAAACAGTATTTGTAAACATGGCAAACCACAAATCGTCCATCAAGCGCATCCGTTCCAATGACAAGAAACGTCTGCGCAATCGTTACTACCACAAAACGACCCGCAATGCGATCAAGAAACTGCGTCTGACCTCGGACAAGGCAGAAGCTACCGCATTGTTCCCCAAGGTGGTTTCGATGATAGACAAGTTGGCGAAAAAGGACGTTATCCACAAGAACAAAGCCGCCAACCTCAAGAGCAAGCTCAGCAAGCACGTTGCTTCGCTGGCCTAATCGCTCTGTCCGCCGCCTCGTCTTTGCTTACGAAGCGGCATTTCTCGATCGACACACATCAACTCCACGGTCCGAAAAGACGTGGAGTTAATTGTTTTTCCCCCTGTCAAACCCTTTACCCATGGACAAAACCCTCGTCGAAGCCATCCGATACGCGGTCTGCGCCCACCAGGACGTCAACGAAAGCTATGACGGGGCACCCTACTCGCTGCACCTGGCGATGGCTGCCCACTACGCCGATGTCTTTTCGTATCTGCTGCCTTCCCAGGAGCGCGACGAAACCCTCGCGGCCGTATGGCTTCACGATGTGATCGAAGACTGCCGACGCTCCTACAACGACATAAAGGCGGTTTTCGGGGAGAAAATCGCCGAACTGGTCTTCGCCGTGACCAACAACCGGGGACGCACACGCCACGAACGCGCCAACGACGACTACTACCGGGGGATCGTCGCCACGCCGTATGCGACCTTCGTCAAACTATGCGACCGGCTGGCCAACGCCCAATACTCGGCCGCGAGAGGCGATGCGCGGATGGTGGCGGTCTATCGGGCGGAACTCGATGCTTTTCTGGAAAAACTTTCCGCCGCACGGGAAGCGGACTACACACCCATGCGGGAAGAACTGAAAAAGATCCTGAAATAAATTCTACATTCCTTCTTCAGAAAGGCGTGCAAGCAAAA
>DCEW01000049.1 GCA_002314265.1 Flavobacteriales bacterium UBA1820 | reverse complement strand
CCTTTGGCCCCCGCCTCTCTTTTTTGCGCGCTCCTGAAGATCAGGCAACAGGAATATTCTTGTTTACATTCTTGGAGCCGATCAAGGCATAGAAGAGGATGTATGCACTGCACAGGATCACCACGATGTAGCTGGCTGCGAACGATCCGGTTATGTCGGCCACCCATCCCTGCAGGGGGATCAGGATACCGCCGCCGCACACCATCGTCATGAACATTCCGGAGGCGAGCGCGGTGTATTTGCCCAAGCCTTCAACCGCCATGTTGAAGATGCCGCCCCACATCACCGATGTACACAGGCCGACCAACACCAGGGCGAAGACACCCATCGGGACTTCCGCCGGGATGAACGAACCCTGCGAGCCGTTAAACCCGTACATGGTTACCGTGGCCGATTCCGGAGCGAAGATGCCTATCAGCACCAGAATGATGCACACGGTAGCTACCGCGGTTATCTGAGCCCGGCTGGAGAATTTCCCGGCCAACAGGCCGCCTCCCAAACGACCTACGAGCATCAGCAGCCAATACATGGCCGCTACCGTCGCAGCTACGCCGGCATCCATGCCCACACCGGGAGTTGCCGCATCGGGCGAAGAGGTCAGATACTGGAGAACATAGGTGGGCACTCCTACTTCCACGCCCATGTACAGGAAGATAGCCAGGATACCCAGACGGAAATGCCGGAAAGAGAATGCGCTGTAAGGATCTTTCTTGTCGGATTTGTTTCGCTTGACCTCGGCAGCCGGTTCCGGAATGCGGGAGATGAGCAGCACCAGGAAAGCCACCGCAAAGATAGCCAGCGCAATGAACAGCGCGGGAGTAGCCTGCGAAATCTGAGCTTTGGCTGCATCGCCGATGAGCGAACCCATCAGGATGGTGACGAAAACGGCCGAAGTGGAGTTCAACACACCGCCGAACTGGATGAGCTGGTTGCCCCGGTTACCTCCTCCGCCCAGGGTGTTGAGCATGGGATTGACCACGCTGTTGAGCATGCACATGCAAAAACCGGCTACGAATGCTCCGATAAGGTACACCCAGAAACTCTGAATGCTGTCCCAACCCGACATGTACTGCAGGAACACTCCCACAAAACCGATCACGATCGCCAGCAGGGCCGTTTTCTTGTAACCGATCTTCTCGAGCAGAAGTCCCGAGGGGATCCCCATGACCGCATACGCGATGAAGTTGGCCGCATTACCGAGCTGGGCGGCGAAGTTCGAGGCACCGAACTGATTCTTGACGATCACCGCCATCGGTGAACACAGGTTCGTCACGAAAGCGATCATGGCGAACAACGCAAACATCATCACGATGGGCAGCGTGTAATTCTGTTTCTTTGTATTCATTGTGTTTTAAAGAGATTAGGTATTTCGTTCGATGTTTTTGAAAGGTGTTTTCAACAAAGCGTAAAATTAGTGTTTTTCGGACACTAAAAAAGCTCCCGGGACGAAAAATCATCCAAAATATTGTCCAGGATCCCGAAAACCTCCTCGGAAGTATCCGCCGTGCACAATCGGATACGCATCGGCTTGAAGTCCGGAATGCCCTTGAAATATCCCGCGTAGTGCTTTCGGGTCTCCAATACGCCCAGACGTTCGCCTTTCCAGGCCACGGCCCGCTGCAAGTGTTCGCGGGCTACAGCCACCCGTTCGGCAATGCCCGGGGCGGGAAGATGTTCGCCCGTGGCCAGGAAGTGCTTCACGTCGGCAAACAGCCAGGGAGCGCCCACCGCCGCCCGGCCGATCATGCATCCGTCGAGCCCATACTGGTCGCGCATCCGTGCGGCGTCTTCCCCGCAGGTTACGTCGCCGTTGCCGATGATAGGGATGTGGATCCGGGGATTGCGCTTGATCTCTCCGATGACCTCCCAATGTGCCTGTCCCTTGTACATCTGGCAGCGCGTGCGGCCGTGTATGGTCAGCGCACGGATGCCGCAGTCCTGCAGCGGCTCGGCCAGGTCCTGGATGCAGATGCTCTTTTCGTCCCAACCCAGGCGCGTCTTTACCGTTACCGGCAGGTCGCCCGCCTCGCGCACCACCGCCCGGGTAATGCGCAACATGCGGTCGGTATCCTGAAAAATACCGCTGCCGGCTCCTTTCCCGGCCACTTTTCCTACGGGACAGCCGAAATTGATGTCCAATACATCGGGGCGGCTGGGCAGCGAAGCGACGATGCGCGCCGAAAGTGCCATCGCTTCTACGTCCGCCCCGAAGATCTGGATCCCGACCGGGCGTTCGCGCTCGTCGAAATCCAACTTGACCACACTTTTCTCCGCCCCGCGGATGAGCCCGTCGGAGGAAATGAATTCCGAATACGACATGTCCGCCCCGTACCGCCGGCACAGGGCGCGAAACGGCGGGTCGGTAATGTCCTCCATCGGGGCGAGCAGCACGGGAAATCCTTCGAGGATCAGGTCGTCTATGCGGATCATGGCAAGTGGCTTTTCCGGGGTTTTTCCGCCCCGGGGGTTCAAATATCGGGGCAAAGATATATATTTGGGCACAAAAAGCCGCCCTTCGGGGCGATCCCTTCCCGTCGATGCGCCCGATTTCCCCTTCTGCGAACGCTCCGGACTCCCAGGCTTGGTTTCGCCTGCTGGGGATTACCCTGCTGTGTACCTTGGTGGCCATGGGTGTACAGGCGGTCATCGGCCGGGTATTCCCTGCGTGGGCGGACACGGCGGCGATGGCGCGGTTTACGGCGGGGTGGTTTACCGTCCTGCTGTTCGGCGCGCCGGGTGTCCTCTGCGGACTCCTTTCCAAGGAAACGGCGGCCGAGGTCGGGTTCCGACGGCCGCCGGGCAAAGCCCTCGGGGGCATCGTCGTAGCGGCCCTTGCCCTGCAACCGGCTCTGCAAGGGCTATCCCGTCTGTGGGGCGGGCTGCTTTCCGCCGTACTGTCCGAAGAGGCCTTTGCCCGGCTTCTGGAGGTCCAGAGTGCCCGCGAAGCCTCCATTGCGCGTATCGTAGGCGAGGGAGGTTGGGGCGGACTACCCGCTGTGGTTCTGGTTCTGGCCGTGCTGCCGGCGCTGTGCGAGGAACTCTTTTTCCGGGGGACGATCCAGCGGATGGCCTGCCGGGGGCGACGGCGCGCGGCGGGAGCCATCCTCGGGGTCTCGCTGCTCTTTGCCGCGGTGCATCCCGATGCGATGAACACTCCGGGTATTTTCCTGTGTTCGGTTTTGCTGGGATATTCGTATCTTTGGTCGGGCAACCTCTGGATTCCGGCAGGTTTTCACCTGACCTCGAATCTGGCGAACCTCCTGCCGGTGTATCTGCCGGGGATCGTCCCGGCTGTATTCCCGGGGTGGAGCATTGCTGCGAGCCTCATCCTGACAGCCGTGGCACTGCGGGTGGTGGCGAAAAGTTGCCGTCCTGGAGAGAAAAGACATCCTGCACAATAAACAAGCGTTTCACTATTACCTATTCACATCAATCCGCTACTTTCTATGAAAAAAGCTCTTTTCATTTTCCTGGCCCTGGCCAGCATCGGCCTTTACGGGCAATCGAAAGACATCCGGGCTGCTTTCCGCTTGGATTACTACATGGAGGAACCCACGGCCGAATTTGTCGTATGCCTGCCCGAGGATTCCACGTACCTCGGAGCTACCGTTCGCCTGACCTCGGATTCGGGACAGATGTATTCGACCCTGGTAGAACAGCCGGGGGGCATGGTCGGGCTGGAAGTTCCCATTGCCGACCTGGCCGAGGGCTCGCACCGTTTCCAGTACGCAGTCCAAACGGACAAGGGGATGGTGGAAGGTTTGGCCGAACTGAAAAAACTGCCGTACAAATTCAACGCCGTCCAGGTAGACCGTAAGACGGGCGGGGTGATCGCACGCGGAATGCCGCTGATTCCCTACGGGTTTTACTGCTACTCGCCCGTACAGCCGATGATCCAGGAAGAGGAGGTCGTACGGGGCTTCAACCTGATCTCCCCTTACCAGAGCATTCCGGGTTCCGACCGGAAGATGCGCAAAGTCTATATGGACCGCGCTGCCGAGCTGGGCATGAAGGTAAACTACAACCTGCTGAGCGTGGCAACGGCCGGCACGGGCTACAACCGCAACCAGAATCCCGAGGAGCGCCGCCAGATGTTCATCGAGGAGATCAAGGCCTTCAAGGACCATCCGGCCCTGCTGAGTTGGTACCTGGCCGACGAGCCCGACGGACGCAACACGCCGGTGGAGGTGCTGCGCGAACTCTACCAACTGATCAAGAGCATCGACCCGTACCACCCGGTTTCGATCGTGTTCATGCACTACGGTTCGGAACGCAAATACATCGACTGCTACGACATCTCGATGGGAGACCTCTATCCGGTACCGACCAAGCCGGTAGCGGGAGTGGCGCAATTCCAGAAATCGATGTCCGATGCCCTGCAACTGGAAAAGGGTATCTGGCTGGTACCCCAGTCCTTCGGTGGAAATGAATGGTGGACGCGCGAACCGACGGCGGGCGAAATCCGCGCTTCGGTGTACATGGGGCTGCTCAACGGTTCGCGGGGCTTCCAGTTCTTTATCCGCCACGGACAGAACGGTTTCCCAAAATCGACCACCGCATGGGGCGAAGCAGCTGCCGTTGCCCTGGAGGTTGCCGAGATGACTCCCTACGTACTCTCGGGACAGCCGGCTCCGAAGGTGGCTGCCAGCGATTCGATGGTCGAGGCTCGTGCCTGGACGCGCGGTAAAAACATGATGGTCGCTGCCGTGAACAAGGAAAATACACCCAAGGACCTCGTGCTGCAAGTCGAGGGTTGGGACTTTACCGGCGAGCTGAAAGTTCCGTTCGAGAACCGGACGATCCAGGTGCGCAACGGGGTGATCGAGGACAAGATCGACGCTTTGGGCTCGCGGGTGTACAAACTGGAGGCCGACCCGGTGCTCACCGCTTCGCTGGACAGCCTCAACGTGGTAGATCCGAGTTTCGAAGCCAATACTTCGGTCGGCGTGCCCAATGCGGTATATGCCCAGGTGGGCAAAGGACGGGGATCGACCTACTTCGTCGATTCGCGTACGGCACACACCGGCGAGCATTCCCTGCGTCTTATCACCCACAAGAACGGCGAGGGGGTAACCTTGCAGCATTACCCGATCATCGTCGATTCGGCACGCACCTACACGCTGTCCTTCTGGGCAAAAGCCGGTGCGCAGGAGGAATTCCCCCAGGAGAAAAACTACGTGAATGCCCGGGGCAAGGTCAAGGTGGAGAAAATCCGCCCGGTAGACCCGGTGGTCAACGTTACGGCCCGTCTGAAAGGGCGCACCCTGGTCGATGAAAACTTCACGATAGACAGTCCGCAGTGGAAACGCTACCAGGTGGATGTCTATGTGCAGCAGCAGCCGGGCAAAGGCCGCGAGGGCATCACGCTGAACTTCCGGCTGGATACCCGGGCGATGATCTGGATGGACGACATCTGCTTCACCCCGAAAGAGTAACACTTGCTTCTCCGTCAGGCGGGGCAAAAAGGGG
>DCEW01000030.1 GCA_002314265.1 Flavobacteriales bacterium UBA1820 | reverse complement strand
CCCTACGCTTGCCCGCAGCCGCATGGTTTCCCGAAAAAGAATCCCGCCTTAAAAATCGAACTTCAACTGCCGCACATAGCACACCGGAGCATCCGGCAAAGAGTTCGATACGCTCAAACCCAACAGACGCACCGGCCTTTCGCCCAACTCCTCCCGCGCCTGCGCCAATAACCGCTTGGCCAGCGGGAGAATATCGCCCTTCGTTTCAAAAACTTCCCGACGGGTCACGCTTCGGGTATGCTGGGAAAAATCGGCAAACTTGATCTTGAAAGTCAACGTCGAGCCCCGAAATCCGCTGCGGGCAATCCTCCCTTCGAGATCGAGCACCACGTGGTACAACTCGATGAGCAGTGCAGCAGGCGTATCGACATCCTGCTCCAAGGTGTGCTCACACCCCACCGACTTGCGGATGCGCGCCGGTTGGACAGGGCGCAGATCCACCCCGCGGGCAAAGTCGTAATACACCCCACCCTGCTTGCCGAAATTGCGCAAGAGAAAGTCGCGGCTGCATTCCCGCAAATCCTTCCCCGTACGGATGCCCAATGCATGCATTCGCCGGGTGGTCACTCGCCCCACCCCCCAAAAATCCTCCACCGGCAACCGGTCGATAAACCATTGCGCGCGATCGGGATGGATGGTGCACAGGCCGTCGGGCTTGCGGTAGTCGGAGGCTACCTTGGCCAGGAATTTGTTGTACGACACCCCGGCCGAGGCTACCAGAGACAACTCCTCCCGGATACGGGACTTGATCTGCCGGGCGATCTCTACCGCCAGTTCGATCCCCGGTTTGTTCTGGGTTACATCCAGAAAGGCTTCGTCGAGCGAGAGGGGTTCCACCACGTCGGTGTACTGATGAAAAATGGAACGGATCTGCAGCGAAACTTCCTTGTACACCTCCAGCCGCGGAGGTACAAAAACAAGCGAAGCACACAACTCGCGCGCCCGCAGGCACGACATGGCCGAACGCACCCCGTACCGCCGCGCGGCATAACTGGCGGCGCAGACTACCCCGCGGGGCTGTCCGCTGCCCACCGCAATGGGCAGACCGCGCAACTCGGGATGATCCCGCTGCTCGACCGAGGCATAGAAGGCGTCCATGTCGATGTGAATGATCTTGCGAAGCGGTTCCATAAACTCTCCTCCGATGTATGCAAAGATAGCAAAAGCCGGACGCTGTACCCGCTCTCCCTCCTCCGCCATGATGCATGGCCGTAAAAAACATTCGCGCCGTTTTTTAAAAAACGGCGCGAATGAAAATACTCGGAAATCGATCCGTGGGATCAGTCCTTTTCGCAGAGCAGTTTGTAACCTTTGCCCCGGACATTGGCCAGTTGCACATTGGGGTCCTGTCCCAGATATTTGCGCAGCTTGGTAATGAATACGTCCATCGAGCGGGCGTTGAAGAAGTCGTCGTATCCCCAGAGTTTCTTGAGGATAAACGATCTTTCGACCAACTCGCCCATGTTTTCGCAGAAGATCAGCAAAAGCTCGGCTTCCCGGGTGGTGAGCTTGCGGCTCTCCCCTTCGAAGGTCAGCGTACGCTTGCGGAAATCGAAAACATAAGCGCCGATCTTGAATTCTGTTTGCATGTTCATGGCTCTTTTCCTTTATTTTGATTTATTGATTATTTCACAACACTTCACCACTCTCCTTTTCGAAGGGAGATTTTTTCGGTTACAAAGTTAATTCTATTTAATAGAGGAAATAAAAAAATAGTCATAATTTTTCAGGGAACAGGTTGTTACTTCTGTTAATTTTTTCATAAACACTCCTTCCCGCCTACAGGAAAAGCCCTCACTCAGACGACAAACCGAAGGATTTTCCCTATCTTCGCACTCGAAAAACAGACCAAACACACACACCGACAAACCTCCCCGCAGACGCCTATGAAATTGCCCGCCATTTCCCAAAAAAACATCAACATACTGGCCGGGTGGCTGATGTTCGCCATCGGTTCGCTAGTATACATCCTCACCACGGAACCCACCGCTCCGCTGTGGGACTGCCCGGAATATACGGCTACGGCCGTTAAACTGGAAGTAGGACACCCCCCGGGAGCACCCTTGTTCCAAATGATGGGCGCGGTGATCTCCAACATGTTCGACGTAGATCCGACCCGTATCGCCTTCATGATGAACGTATTCGCCTGTCTTGCAGGCGGAGTGGCCATCATGCTGCTCCTGTGGGTGATCACCTATTTCGGAAAACGCATCGTCGGAAAAAACTGGGGGGAACTCTCCACTCCGACTTTTGCCGCGGTGATCGGCAGCGGCATAGTCGGTTCGGCAGCCATCCTGTTTTCCGATACGTTCTGGTTCAATGCCACCGAAAGCGAAGTTTACTCCCTGGCCAATACATTTACGGTACTGGTCTTCTACTGCGCCATCCGCTGGGCGGACGGCTTCGGACGACCGCGCAACAACAAGTGGCTGATCCTGATCGCCCTGCTGGTCGGACTGGCCCCGGGTGTACACTTCATGGGAATGCTGGGCGTGCCGGCCGTGGTGATGATCTACTATTTCAAAACGACGGAAAAGAAGATCACCGCCAAGCGATTCATCCTGGCCAACCTCGTGGCAGCGGCCATTCTGGTGTTGATTTTCGCTGTGATCTTCCCATTCCTGATCAATTCGTTCGGGGCGGCCGATATTTTCCTAGTCAATACTCTGGGAGCGCCGTTCCATACGGGGACCATCCTGTGGGCGGTACTGCTGACGGGAATTTGCGTATTTCTGCTTTGGTGGAGCCGCAGGAAAGGGTGGCTGGCAGTCAACACGACCGTTTTGGCACTCATGTTCATCGTCATCGGATTTTCCTGCTACCTGATGATCCCTATCCGCTCGAATGCCAACACGCCGATCAACGAAAACAATCCTTCGACTGCGGCCGGACTGGACTATTATTTCTCGCGAAAACAATATGGATCCGATCCTCTTATCTACGGACCGTCCTACAACGCAAAAATTAACTGGTCCGACCCCTACGAGATAGGAGCTCCTACTTACGAACCGAATGAGGAAACAGGGCGATATGAAGTAATCGACTACGATTTTTCCTACCACTATCTGCCTGAATGCATGAGTCTATTCCCTCGTATATCGAAAGACCGAGACGATTATGCAAAAAATTATCGGGCACTTTCTGGGTTGAAAGAAGGCGAATATCCTACATTAAGCGACCACTTGTATTTCTTCCTGACCTACCAGCTAGGATACATGAACATGCGGTACTTCCTCTGGAATTTCGTCGGCCGCCAAAACGACTACCAAGGAAGAGGTGAACTCACCAAAGGGAACTGGCTCTCCGGCATCGCCCCGCTCGATGCCATGCGCTTGGGGCCCCAGGATCCACAAGCGGACTACATGAAGGACAACAAGGCGCTGAACAAGTACTATTTCCTCCCGCTCATCTTGGGACTCATCGGACTGTACTTCCACTTCAAACGCAAAGACCAGGATGCCTATGCCACCTTCCTGTTTTTCCTGATCACCGGCGTGGGCATTACCCTGTACACGAACAACCCTCCGTACGAACCGCGTGAACGGGATTACGCCTTGGTTACCTCGTTCTGGACTTTCGGTGTATGGATCGGCCTGGGCGTGCTGGCGCTGTACACTTGGCTGAAGAAATACGTCGCCCAGCGACAGAAACTGGCCTTGAGCGTAGGCATCAGCGCGATCTGCCTGTTGGCCGTGCCGGTGCTGATGGCTTGTCAAAACTGGGACGACCACGATCGCTCTACCCGTACTACAGCCCGTGCTGTGGCTCGGAACTATTTATCCAGCGTAGGAAAAAATGGCATCATCGTTTCTCATGGAGACAACGACACTTTCCCGCTGTGGTACATACAGGAAGTCGAAGGATACCGCACCGATGTCCGTGTGGTAAACACCTCGCTGCTGATGTGCGATTGGTATATCGACCAGATGCGCCGCCAGTTCTACGACAGCCCGGCTCTTCCGCTTTCTCTGCCGCAGAAAATGTATAAAGGGAAAACCAACGACTTTGTTTATTTGAATGATGACCCGTCTAACCCCTTCCGGGACAAGGAACTGGACATCAAAACATTCATAGACTTGATCCGTTCGGAACACCCTTTGTTCAGTCAAGAAAATGTATTCGGATTCCGTGATGCCTTATTGCCTACTTACAAGATTGCCATTCCTGTAAACAAGGAAAATGCGGTCAAATACGGCATTGTTCGCCCGGAAGAGGCTCCGTACCTGGAAGACACCCTTCACATCACGATCGGAGATTCTACCCAAAGATACGCTACGTACAAAAAGACCCTTGCTTTTCTGGACTTCCTCTCCAACTACCAGTGGGATCGTCCGATTCATTTCGGGTTGGGTTCTGAGGCCAATCCGGAGACAAACATGTTCGGACTGCAGGATTACGTGATCCTCGAAGGACTTACCTACAAACTGGTCCCCATCAAGATCGGCAACCTCGATGCCTGCGACGGCGACCGTTCCTATCAGATCATCACCCAGGAATGGGAATTCGGCGGCATGGACAACCCCAAGACTTATCTCTCGGAAACAGATCTTCGTACAGAAATTCATATCCGTACCGCCATGAATCGAGCAGCCAATGCCTTGATGCTCGACGGAGATACTACCCGAGCTCGGGAACTGTTGAACCTTTCAGTGGAAAAAATGCCGTTCAACCGGTTCATACCAAATGGTCTTCTCTCTAACACCATCCAACTATTGTATACTGCCAATGACAAGCAGACGGCCGATAGTTTGGCTCGCTACGAGTTCGACCAACTGGAAAAAGACGTGTTATACTATTTTTCTTTCCCGAACAAGTTCCGCATGAAAGTATACTCCGACGCTCGGATGAGTTTATTTCAATACTATCTGCTACTCACCTACGTTGAAACGAACAATCCGGAACTCTTTGCCGAGAAAAAAGAGTATTACGAAAAACTTACGGGAGCGTTCGTATCGCTGTACCCGTTCGTGATCCGAAAAGAATAACCGCGCCGATGCACTTCTACCCGCTGAAAGTCTCCCGGCTCACCCGCTCGCTGCTGGGGCACATCGTTTGGAAGATGGACCCCGGAGAGCGGATCATCTACCTGACCTTCGACGACGGACCGGTGCCCGAGGCGACCCCTTGGGTGCTGCGCCGTCTGGAGGAGTTCGGAGCAAAGGCGACTTTCTTTTGCGTAGGGCACAACATCGACAAACATCCCCGGATATTCGACCGCATCCTCCGGGCAGGACACACCCCGGCCAACCACACGTACAACCACCTCAGCGGCTTCAAGTGTTCTCTGGAAGAATACATGGAAAATGTCTGGAAAGCCGAGCGTCTGACCGGAACGCGGCTTTTTCGCCCCCCCTACGCCCGGATCACCCCCGAACAATACTCCACCCTGCGCAAGACCTTCCGCATCGTGCTGGGCGATGTCATTGCCGGGGACTTCGACCCCTCGCAAGACGTGGAATACCTGCGGCAGAACCTGCTCTCCAATCTGGAAGACGGCTCGATAGCCATCTTCCACGACAGCATCAAATCCATCCCTCGAACCAGCGAACTGCTCCCTGCCGCCCTGCGGTATTTCTCGGAGCTGGGATACCGTTTCCATGCGCTGCCTTCCGGAGACTCGTTCGAACACACCGAAAACAAATCTTCGACGGACCTGATCCTGAAAAACGCCTGACAAGATGTCAAAAGAAATATCATCACCTTCTTCTCTCCCGTACCGTCTGGCCTGTTCCGACATCGACGGCACCCTCCTGAACCGAGAACGGGACTTGTCGGACTGCACGGTAAAAACCTTGCGCTGCCTGGACGAAAAAGGCATTCCCTTTGTCATGATCTCGGCGCGAATGCCCAGCGCCATGCGGCCTTTCCTGGCCAAGGCGGGCATCAATCGCCCCATCGTGTGCTTCAACGGCGCCTACATCGAAAGCGAAATCAAACCCGATGGGCGTCCCCGCGTGTTGCGCACCCGCACGATGAACTACGAGATCTTTCTCCAAATGCTGACCCTGCTCCAGCGATACCCGGTACACGTTTCCGCCTTTTACAAAGACACCTGGTACGCCAACGGAATGGACCGGTGGACCGAACGCGAGATCCACAATACCCGCGTCCATCCGGAGATCCTCCCTACGGACCGGATGCTGTACCGCTTCTCCTGCGAAGGCATGTCGGCCCACAAGGTACTGGTAATGGGCGAAAAGGAGGCTATAGAGGAACTCTACTTTCTGCTCTCCAGTCTCTACGGCGATCATGTGGACATTTATCGCAGCAAGGACACCTACCTGGAGATCAATGCCAAAGCCATCTCAAAGGAAAAGTCGCTCGCCGTACTGGCCGCCTACTTCGGCCTTACGATCGGGCAGATCGTGGCCTTCGGGGACAACTACAACGACATCGGCATGCTCTCCTCCGCCGGGCTGGGCGTAGCTGTGGGCAATGCCAAAGAGGTGGTGAAAACGGCCGCCGACCGGGTAACGGACGAAAATATTTCCGATGGGGTGGCCAAATGTTTGAAAATTATTTTTGATATTTGACCGGTCTGGAAACCTGAAGACAATTGGTATCAATATTAAAATTCAAAACACATGGAAAATTTGCTCAAAGAGATCCAAGAGAAATTGGACGCATTTGTAAAAGATGCTGAAGCACAGGTAGAAAAAGGAAACAAAGCTGCCGGCACCCGCGCCCGCAAGACTTCGCTGGAACTGACCAAGCTGTTCAAGGAATTCCGCAAACAATCCATCGACAGCGCAAAATAAGAATTCTGCTGCACCCAGCAGGCCTCTTGCCTGCGAAAAGCGGCCGGGAAAAGCTTTCCCGGCCGCTTTTCGCGTGTAATAATAAAAACTTAAAATCCCACCCGGAACGCCCCGACAGGCAAAAAACCGCTATCTTTGTCCAAATATATATCGGCAGAGGACTCGGCCAATACCAACGCCTCTGCATGCCAGATGATTCTTCGTATGACAAAACACCGTGTAGGGCTTGCCTTGTTTTTCCTGCTGGCAAGCATTCCGTGCGTCCATGCACAGGACGCCGGTCTGAACAAAGCCCGGAATCTTTTCGCCTCCGGGGAATACACCGCTGCACTGGCCGAACTGGAAAGGCTCTCCCCGCTGAGCCAGTCGGACAAGGAGTCCGTGGCCTACTACACCGCCATGTGCCGCATCCGTCTGGGATCGCCGCAAGCCGGAGAAGACGTGCAGGATTTCGTCGAACAATACCCTGCCTCCACCCGAAAAGTGGAAATGGTTACCGCCCTGGCCGACGAACTCTTCGCCCGGGGACAGTACGACCAGGCTGCCTCCTATTACCAACTCACCGACAAGTTTGCCGTGGGCAAACCCCAACGGGACGACTACGTCTTCCGCAAAGCCTACAGCCTGTACGCCAGCGGGGACTATGACAGCGCCCGACCGCTGCTTTACAGCCTGTTGGACGACCGAAAATGGGGAGATGATGCTGCCTACGCCTTCGGACATATCTGCTACTCGCAGGACGACATGGACCTGGCGCTGGAAAACTTCCTCCGCATCCAGGACAATCCGAAATACGCCGACCGCATCCCCTTTTACCTGACCAACATTTACTTTTCCCGCAAGGAATACGACCGCGCCCTTTCGGAAGGAACAGCCTTGCTCAAAGAAGACCTCTCCCCGGAACAGGCCCGCAGCATCGGACTGATCGTCGGCCGTTCGTATTTCAATACCGGCCGGTACCGGGAAGCCCTGCCTTACCTCACCCGCTACCAACCTTCACCGGCCACCGTACAGGACAACTACCAGATAGGTTTTTCGTACTACAAATGCGGCGACTATGCCCAGGCCATCCCCTACCTGTCGCGTCTGGTGGGTGAGGATTCGCCCCTGGGACAAAATGCCAGCTACACTCTCGGACAAGCCTATCTGGGAGTCGGGAAAAAAGCCGAAGCGCTCGGTGCGTTCCGCTCGGCATCACGGATGGACTACGACCCGGTCCTGCAACAGGATGCCTGGTACAACTATGCCGTCTTGAGCTACGAAGCCGGCAACCCCTACCAAGGAGTATCCCAAGTGCTGGCCGAATACTTGGAACGCTATCCTGAAAGCCCCGCTCGGCAGCAGATCTTCGAATACCTGCTCGATTCGTTCATCAGCGCCAAAGAATATGCGGAGGCCATCCGCACCATCGAGACGATGGGACTGGATTCGCCCCGGGCCACCCAAGCCCTGGCTACGGCCTGCTTTTACCTGGCCGGGCAAAAACTCAACGAAGGCGACTACGACAGCGCCTTGAAATACTACGAAAAGGCTTCCCGCTCAGCGACCGACGAAACGCTGCGTGCCCGGGCGGAATTCTGGCTGGCCGAGACCTGCCTGCGCCTGGGAATGGACGAACGCGCTACGGAAGCCCTGACCGACTTCCGCATCAACCCGGCCGCCCCGCAGACCCAGGAATACAGCCGTCTGCCCTACCAACAAGGCTTCCTGGCTGAAAAAGCAGGCGACTATGCCACTGCGCAGATGTATTTTACCGCCTACCAGAAATCCCCGAACCTCTCCACCGAGGAGCGGGCCGACCTGCGGCTTCACCTGGCCAATTGCCTGTTTGCCCAAGGACAGTACGCCCAGGCACAGGACCTCTACGGAAAGGTAGCCGATGCCGGAGTTCCTTCTTCGGACTATGCCACCTACCAGAAAGCCCTCTGCCAGGGGATCTCCGGGGACTACGCCGCACAGGTCGCTACACTGAAAGCCCTGCTGGATACTTATCCCCAGTCACCGTGGAGAGCGCCGGCCCGCTACCAGAGCGGAATGGCCTACCAAAAGTTGAACCAACCCGAACGGGCGATCGAGGCTTTCCTCAAGGTAGAATCCGAACCGGCAGCCGGTGAACTGATCCCGGAAGCCAAATCGAAAGCGGCTCTGGCCTACTACAACCAGGGACAGAGCGACCGCGCACTGGCCTTGTACCAGGAGGTGGCCGAGAAATATCCCTCCTCGTCCGTTACGCCGTCGGCGCGCCGCAGCGTGCGGCAGATCCTGGTGGAACAGGGACGCTCGGACCAGTACGTGGCCTGGAGCAACCGCATCTCCGGTACGCCGCTCAATGAGATGGCAGTCGATTCGCTGTACTTCGAAACGGGGCAAAAGGCTTTCTCCAAAGGAGATTACCCGGCAGCGGCCACTGCATTTTCCCAATATCTGGAGAAATACCCCTCCGGACTGTTCGTCCCGAATGCGGCCTACTACTTGGGCGAATCTGCGCTCAAACAGGCCGATACATTGGCCGCCAAATCGGCCTATGCCCGCCTGCTGGCCATGCCGGACAATGCCTTTACCGAGGGAGCCCGAGTGAAATACATCGACCTGCTCCGCGCCCAGGACAGCCTGGAGGCGGCTGTGCCGCAACTGGAAAAACTGTACCGCGAAGGGCGTCTGGCCGAAAACCGGCGCTATGCTTTGGTCAATCTGCTCGCGGCCTACACCCAGGCCGAAGACTGGGACAACACGATCCGCTATGCCGAAGCGGTACGGGCGGAGTTTCCCTCGGACGGGACGCTCTACGCCGATGCCTCCTGCGCTTTGTACACCGCTTTGGTGGAGAGCGAACGCAATGAACAGGCCGCTGCGATGACCGAAGAGGTCAAACGCATCGTTTCGGGAGAAAACATGGCCAAGGTGCTGTACTATCAGGCGTTGCTGCTCTACCGTCAGGGGCAGTACGACCGCTCGGTGGAAACGATCTCCAAACTGGCGCAGGAATACCCGATGTACAAATACATCGGTTCGCGGGGGCTGCTGCTGATGGCACAGAACTTCTACGCACAGGGCGATCCGTACCAGGGCGGATACATCCTGGACAACGTGATAGCCAACACTACCTATCCGGACATCCGCGAGGAGGCCCAAGTGCTCAAGCAGTTCATGGACAGTCAAAACACTGCCTCTTCCCCGCAGCAGGAAACGCCGACACAGGAAAATCAAACAAACGACGCAATATGAAAAACAAGTTCCTATTTCTCTTCTCGGCCGTAGCATGCACGGTCGTAGCGGGGTATTCCCAGACAACCGACAAAAACCGGATCCCCTCCGAGGTGATCTCGGTGGAAAAAGGATACGACCCGCAGGTAAAAGCGGGCAGCAAAACGCCGTTCTCGCCGGATGAATCGCCCGAGAGCAGCACGAAACTCCCGGTAAGCTACCGCACGGATGCCGAAGCCGCCCAGTTCGACTTTACTGCTTCGAGCGTAGCTGCCCTGGTAATGGACGGCCAGGTTCCCGCAGCCCTGTATCCCAACTACCTCAAGGGCGGGATCGGCTACAACCTGTCCACCCTGCTGGAAGGGTATTATTCCCACTCGTGGGAAAAGAACACGTTCGGAGCGGCGCTGAACCACGACCGGGCCGAGCGGAAACTCGACTTTTTGACCGACAACAGCGTCTTCAACCATTCGGACGCTTCCCTCTCCTTCAAGCATACCGCCGGACGTTACGATCTGGGGGTATATGCCAACTATGCCTACAACGCCTTTACCAACAACGGCTCCCGCCTGGCGGAGGAATACTCCAGTACGCTTCCGCTCATCCTGCGGCACAACGAGATCACCGGCGGGGTGTTCATCCGTTCGCATTCGGGTTACCGGGCGTTCGACCACCTCAACCTCGAAGCGTCGTACCTCAACGGACCCAACAAGACGGGCGATTCCTACGTGAAGGCCTCGGCCGGATTTTATTTCCCGGTCAAGAAACTGATGTTCTCCCTGGATGTGGCAGGGGCTTACTACCACAACAAGTGGGTGAGCGAACCCTATGACATCTTCCTCTCCGGCGGCCCTTCGGCACAGCCCGCTACCCAAACGCAGGATTTCGAACACCTGATGGCTACCCCGGCCCTGTCCTACAAGTCCGATCGACTGGACCTGTACGTCGGTGCGCGGATGGAAGTGATGGCCGGCAGCCGGATCGACACCAAATTCCACATCATGCCCGAGGTAAAGGCTTCGTACTCGATCGTCGAAGGACTGTTGAGCGTGTATGGACGACTGGAAAGCGGGTACCAGGTCCAGAACACCGCTTCCCTGCTGCACGAAAACCCCTTCGTCGGACCGCTGACAAGCGCCTTCTATTCGCGTGAGAAATTCAAGGCCCAGATCGGACTTTCGGGCGTATTCTCGTCTTCGTTCCGCTACGAGATCAGCGCCGCCTACGGCCAGACGGACAACACTCCGGCTTGGATCAACTATCGCCAGATCGCGGGCAACGGATACCTCTCGTACTACGTTCCGGGTTGGGACAACATCCAGGTATTCGATCTGAAGGTCTCGGGAGACTACACCATCAATCCTTCGCACCGCATCAGCGCTTTCGCGCAGTATCTGCACGGCAGCTCCGACACGTTCTCCTCGGCACTCTACACGCCGGACTTCCGCATCGGCGCCTCCTACCGGGGACAGGTGCTGCGGGATCGGATCGGGCTCTCGGGACGCATCGTGTACAACGGGGCTTCGAAAGGCTTTGAGATGATCGGAATCTCCGGTCAGGAGGTCGATGTAGACGGATACGTCGAATTCCAGGCCGAGGCTTCGTACCGTTTTGCCGACCACTGGAGCCTATTCGTCCAAGCCAACAACACGATCGACGGCCGGGCGGTCCGTTTCTACGGATACGACTGGTGCGGAACGCGCGCACTGATCGGCGTACGGTTCAACTTCTAATAAACGAACAGGGAGGACGATGCGGTACTTTCTCGAGTTTTCCTACCTGGGCACTGCGTTTTCGGGCTGGCAAAGCCAGCCCGAAAACCAGGGCTTGGGCATCCAGACGGTCTTCGAGGATGCTTTGGGGAAACTCCTGCGGGAGCCGGCGAGACTCACCGCCGCCGGACGTACCGACACCGGCGTACACGCCGAGCAGATGTTCGCCCACTTCGACTGCACGCAACCGATCGCCAGCCCGCACGACTTCTGCCGCCGTCTGAATGGCATTCTTCCGCCGGACATTGCCATCCGGCGCGTCTTTCAGGTCCAGGATCAGGCACACGCCCGTTTCGACGCCACCCGCCGCCAATACAAGTACTTCCTCCACACCCGAAAAGACCCCTTCCACCGACAGACCAGTTGCTACTATCCTTACGGCACTCCGCTGGACCTCCCGGCCATGAACCATGCCTGCGGGATCCTGCGGGAGTACGAGGACTTCCAGTGTTTCTCCAAGGTAGAAACCGACGTGAAGACCTTCCTCTGCCGCGTGGAAGAAGCGCATTGGGACACCCCCGAGCCGCACCGCCTGGTCTTTACCATCACGGCCGACCGTTTCCTGCGTAACATGGTCCGCGCCATCGTGGGAACGATGCTGGAGATAGGCCGCGGAAAACGCTCGCCCGAGAGTCTGCGCGGGATCATCGAAAGCCACGACCGCCGACAGGCCGGGATGTCGGCCCCTGCACAAGGACTCTTTCTCTGGCAGGTGGAATACCCCTGGGAAAAGATCTTACCGTAACCCGAGGAACCTTGCCCCCCAAACGAAAGAGGAGAGACGAAACATTCGTCTCCCCTCTTTCGTTTGGGGGGCAAGCCTGCCCGCCTCATCCCGACAGGGGCGGGAAAGCACACCTCACGCTTCTTTCTTTTTCAGCGGCGTATTGACGTAGCTCACCTGATCCACCCCCCGGAAATAATGGTAGTAGTACCGATCCTCGGGCGGCACGGGGATGAGCGGCTGGCCGTTTTTCTGACGCCAGAAATTGGTCGAAGGAAGGCTCCGGCGCTCCGAAGCGCTCATCGCTGCGTACTGCGGATAAGCCTGCACATCGACCCCTTCGAGCATCACGAAATCCATGTGCCCTTTTTCATTCAAGGGCGCCTCCTCTTCCTGGCTCATAACGGACAAGATTTTATCACCTTTCCCTCGAAATCCACCACCTCCAGGCAGTTTCCGTCGTAGCGTCCCCAGGTAGGCGGGAACGGTTCCTTGGGCAGCGCCGCCGAACCGGGGTTGAAAAAGAACAAGTCCCCGCTCTGCTCCGCCACGGGCGTATGGATGTGCCCGAAAGCCAGGATCGTCCCGGGACGCAGCCTCGGATGGTTTTCCGGACAATAGATATGCCCGTGCGTGAGAAAAATATCGTGCTCGGGAGTAGCGATCAGGGTGCTGTCCCCCATCATCGGGTATTCGAGCAACATCTGGTCGACTTCGCTATCGCAATTTCCGCGCACGGCCACGATCCGGTCGGCATACCGGTTGAGCAAGCGGGCTACCTCGGCCGGTGCATACCCTTGCGGAAGAGGGTTGCGCGGGCCGTGGTACATCACGTCGCCCAGGATGGCGATCCGATCGGCTCCCCAGGCATCTGCGGCCTCAAGCCCCGCCCGGGCCGCACACGATGAGCCGTGCAAGTCGGACAAAAAAGCTATTTTCATCGTATTCTATCTTCTTTTTCTACTTTTTAGCAAAAATACGCCACACTTATATACTTTAATGTACCAACACTAAAATCGTTGCCTTAATACATATACAAAGATACTTAAAACTTTAAATATCATGGCAAATACAAGTTTGAAATCATCAGCAAATTTTGAGGGTGTTACTTCTGGCTCATTTAAAGATGTAATCTCCAAATGTGTGGCCCCCACAATCACCAAACAATTTAAGTAGTTGGGCAGGACACGGGACAAAAACGCTTAAGGTTACGAATGGAAATCTTATATATGATGGTCATATAATTGGATTCTTTAGCCAAGGTCAGACCCAATATGGTAATTGCATAATATTGAATGTTCGGAGTGGCTGGCCATTTTCTTACTATCCAAGCATAAGTGGTACTGGTGTTAAACAAACCATTTCAAATTCAATAACCTTATCCTATTATTCTGGTTTAAAACAATACTTATATCCTTTTATAGGGGTATATTATATAAGATTGGAATACTTACATTTCGACGATACTAATCTTAATCGGCATGTGACTTTTCCCAATTCAATAGAAATATAAGCCATAAAACCTCTGCGCTAATCTCATTCAGTACAGAGGTTTTTATGGTTTTAAAGACTCTCCATTATTTCTCTTGTATACTCCTCTGCAATGTTCTCCGCTGTGGCTCCAATCTTCCCTAATCTTGGGAATTTTCTCACAATAGCACCACGAGCGGTTCCAGACAAATGTGGCAATGCCAAAATATTCTGTATTCCCATTTTCTTGCACATCCTTTCGGCACTTCTGCCAAGACACACGATTACAGTAGGTTTGACAATCTCTATCTCTTGTCTAATAATTTCTGCATACTTGTCTATATGAGCATCGGAGAACTCATCGGTTGTCTTGTGGTCATATATAAAGAACTTGTTGGCATCGGTCAGATAAATGCCATATCCATTGGCTACCAGTCCCTTTACGAGCAAATCCATCATTTTGCCACCTCTCGCATTCTGTCTATGTTCCAATGAGTGCAGGCCAAATGGACTTGAAATAACCGCATCATAGCATTCTCCATAATACTTGTTGTTCCTCAATGGGTCTTGTGCGACAATCATTATATGCTTGTTGTCTTGAACATTGAACCAAGTGGGCAAGTCCACACCGATAGCCCCCTTATGCAATGTCTTGATGTCAGCACCTAATTGGGAGTTGCCAATCGGAATGGTCACGGAGGTGGTGTCGTCATATCCATTAAAAGGTTTCAAATCCTCTGTAAACACTCCTTGCCATTCTGCACAAGTATAGCCATAGCACTTGCGCATTTGTTCGTAGCGGTTTTCTATCCTATGCAGATATTCCACACCAAGCAACCTTTCGGCAACAAGGTGTGGAATATCATAGGACAGACCGCATTCGTTACAGAATAGGTCTCGCATAGGCATTTACTTCACTTGTTCCCATTTGAAAAAATGTGGTCTGGCATTTGGCTCATTTATACCGAATTGAGCCCTTATTGCAGTAAGGACTTCTTGTTGACTTGGACAAGAACCAGATTGACTAATTACTTGAATCGTTGCACCTCTTGGAATTTTACCGATTTGGGTTTGTGCAGTACCCTTGAGCAAAAAACTTGGCATAATACTTATGTTATTAGTTTTGCCTACTCTTTGATAAGGTTTTCGGCATCCCCTTATGGCTGATTGGGGAACAAAAGAAAGTGCAGAGAGCCATTGCTATTTCTTCAGACAGGCTCTGGTAAAGCCTTTGGACTAAATAAGCAACAGCCTCTGCACCATATAGCATAGTGAGAGGTGGCACTTATTCCCGTCCAAGAAAAATTTACCAGATTCGTCTGAAAGGAATAAGGTTCAAACACTTCCGTGTTCTATCCAATATTTAGGTACAAATATATACCTTATTTCTAATACGCAATGACGAGCAAAACACCGCCGCTTTCCCAAGACTTTCCCCTCCCCGTTCAACGATCGGGACACTCCGCCAACAGTTCGGCAACCGTCTTGCCTAGCACCGGATGACGCAACTGCGGCGCGATCTCGGCCAAAGGCTCCAGGACAAAACGCCGGCGGTGAGCCAACGGATGGGGCACGGTGAGATCGGGCGTATCGATCACCCGGTCCTCGACAAAGACGATGTCCAGATCCAAGGAACGCGAGGCGTACCCCGTCCCCTTCCCGGTGCGCACCCGGCCGAACTCCTTCTCGATGGCCCACAAGGCAGCCAACACCTCCTCGGGCGGGAGGGAACTCTCCACCACCACCGCCGCATTGAGAAAATCGGACGGAGCCTCGAAACCCCACGGAGCCGTCCGGTAAAACGAGGAGACCCGCTCTACCGTGCCCACCGTCTGTCCGATACGCGCCAACGCCCCTTGGAAAATGGTCCGCGTATCGCCCAGATTGCCCCCCAGGGACAGATAGTACTTCATCGCCGCCTCAGAGATTGATCGCCTCCCCGTAAGCAGCGGCTACCGCTTCGTAAAACCCTTCGCTCATCGTGGGATGCGGATGCACGGCGCGCAAGAGCTGCATGGCCGTCAGTCCGCCTTTGCGGGCGACCACCGCTTCGGCGATCATCTCGGTAGCATTCTCGCCGATGATGTGCGCACCGAGCAAGCGGTCGGTCTTCTGGTCGAAGATTACCTTGACAAAGCCCTCGGCGCGGCCTGCGGCGCGCGCCTTGCCCGAAGCGGTAAAGGGAAATTTCCCCACCCGCAGGGTATATCCCTCCTGCAGGGCCTTTTCTTCAGTAAGTCCCACCGAAGCCACCTGGGGAGTGATGTAGGTAGCCCCCGGGATATTGCCGTAATCCACCGGCTCGGGAGTAAGTCCGCCGATGGCCTCGGCCGCTACCACGGCCTCGGCTNNTGCCGCCACATGCGCCAGCGCCGGACCGGGTACCACGTCGCCGATGGCATAATACCCCGGTACACTGGTACGGTAGAAACGATCTACCACGATCTTTCCTCGGGACACTTCGATCCCCACCTGTTCCAACCCCAGGTCTTCGATATTGGCCTGAATGCCGGCCGCCGAGAGCACCACGTCGGCCGAGAGTTCCTGCGTGCCTTTGGCATTCTGTACCGTCACCTGCACGGTTCCTTCCGCTGTTGGCCGGGCTTCCAGCACCTGGGTGCCGGTCATGGACTTGATGCCGCGCTTGCGGAAAATACGCTCCGCCTCGCGGGACACTTCGGCGTCTTCGAGCGGCAGGATGCGGGGCAGGTATTCTACCACGGTAACCTTCGTCCCGAGGGCGTTGTAGAAATACGCCAGTTCCGACCCGATGGCCCCCGATCCGACCACCAGCATCGTTTCGGGCAACTGCTGCAAGGTGAGCGCCTGCCGGTAACCGATGATGCGCTCCCCGTCCTGAGGCAGGCCGGGCAACTGGCGCGAACGCGCTCCGGTAGCGATCAGGATGTGCGGGGCAGACAATTCACGGGACGCTTCTCCGTCCGTGGGGACGATCTCCACCCGATGATCCGGCAGCACGCGCGCCGTGGCGGAAAACACGTCGATCTTGTTCTTTTTCATCAGGAATTCCACCCCCCGGCTCATCTGGGCGGCAATGTCGCGGCTGCGTTGCACGATGGCCGGCAGGTCGGGCGCCGGGACCGATACTCCCGCAAGGGCATAGTCGGCCGCGTGGTTCAGATAGGTGTAGACTTCCGCACTTTTCAACAGGGCTTTGGTGGGGATGCAACCCCAGTTGAGGCAGATCCCGCCCAAGTTTTCCCGCTCCACGATAGCGGTGCGAAGCCCCAGTTGAGCCCCGCGTACGGCAGCGCTGTACCCACCCGGGCCGGCGCCGATCACGATCAGGTCGTAGGTGTTTTCCATCGGAAAAATGCTTTTGAGAAAGTACAAAGTTAGGATTTTTCCGCCCCCGGGAGAAAAAATAGACGGACGATTTGTCCAAAGCCGGAAAAAACCCTATCTTTGCTCCCGCAAACACGGTGAATGTAGCTCAGTTGGTTAGAGCGNNGAGCGTCGGATTGTGGTTCCGAAGGTCGTGGGTTCGAGACCCATCTTTCACCCCGAAGGCGCCGGAGAAACGCTCCGGACAATAAACCGCCGCACACCAAAGGTGTGCGGCGGTTTTCTTTTCTTACCCGCAGCCCTCCCGAAGCAGTCTTACCGCAGCTTGTTGCGGTTGAAATGCGGACCCACGTACAGCCAGAAATAGAGCGTAGAGATCACCGTCAGCACCCCGCCCAGGAGGTAGGCATGGGAAAATCCGCCGAAGGCCTGCGCGATCCACGCCCCGACCATCAACCCGATCCCGATCCCCACGTCCCAACTGGTCAGGTAGGTCGAGGTAGCCGTACCCCGCTGACTGTTGGGCGCCAGATTGACAAACAAGGTATTGAACGCCGGGAACATCGTCCCGAAGGCCACCCCCTGCAACAGCGCAATGGTCAAAAAAGCCGCCGAAGCCACCCCCGGATTCCACCCGGCCAGATCCTCACACTCCGAGAGGGCGAAGAAACTCACGCAGGCCAGGCACATCCCCAGGGAGATCACGGCCGTGATACGCCCTTTGTCCACCTGCCGGCCGGAAAAAAGCCGGGAGACCGCCAGTCCCACCGCCATGAGGGTAAAATAAAGCCCCGGGCTCACGCCAAGGCCTATCTCCTGGGCGTACATGGCCACATAAGTCGTCGTGATCCCATAAGGAATGGACAGCAACAGGAGCGACACCCCGGCCGGAAGCCCCTTGAGCAGGAAGAAACGGTCCAACGACAAGGGTTCGCGCCGTACCGGATCGCGGTGCGGCGTTTTGACCATGCCGGCCATCGTCAGCCCCAACATGCCGAAGACCAGCGCCATGGTAAAGATCACTTCATAGGAATACAACTGGTGCATGAACAGCCCGATCATCGGCCCGAAACTCATCGCGATGTTGTTGGCCAATCCGTAATACCCCAGCCCTTCCCCCCGCCGGGAAGAAGGCATGATGTCGATCACGATGGTGTTTCCGGCGACGGTAACCATCCCGAAAGCAAAACCGTGAAAGACACGCAAGGCGATGAACAAACCCAGCGTCCCGGCCAGCATGTACCCGCCGAAAATAGCCGTAAAGGCAAAATAAGCCAACATGTAGAGGGGCTTGCGGGAAAACATATCCAGCAGGTATCCCGAAAACGGACGAATGCACAAGGCCGCTACCGTATAGCACGAGAGGATGACCCCGAGCAGCGAGCGCCCGGCGCCGAATTCCTCGGTCAGGTAGAACGGCAGGATGGGCATAATGAGGTAAAAGGCGAAAAACAACAGAAAGTTCGCCGCCAGGATGTAGCGGAAACTGTTGGTAAACAGGACTTCTTTTTTAACGGGTTGTGCATTCATCGGCTTCAGGGTCTTTTGCGACAAAAATATCAGAGTTCCTTTCCCTCTCTCTCCTCTTCACTTCGTTTTTGCGGGAAATGTTCTTACCACTGCCCATAGTGGATCTTCGAGACGTCGTACTTGTCCTTGGGCGTCTGCACGCCCCGAGGATAGCTCATCGGGATGACGCACAAGGGGACGATGTGCGCGGGCAGCCCTGTCTGCCTCCGCACGGCCTCTACCCGTTCCGGGTAGGGATAAGCGGCCGTCCACACAGCGCCAAGCCCCATCGACTCGGCCGCCAGGAGGATGTTTTCGGTCGCTGCACAGCAATCCTCCCGCCTGAGTTTCGAAGCCAGCGTATCGCCGCACACCACGATGGCTGCCTGGGCCTGGGTGAGCATCTTGGCGTAAGGCAACTCCGCAGCCAAGGTATCCAACCGGGCGCGATCCTGCAAGACGACAAACGCCCACGGGCGCTTGTCGCTCCCGCTGGGGGCCGCCATGCCGCTGCGCAGCAGCAGGTCTATCTTTTCCTGCTCGATCGGGCGGGAAGTGTATTCGCGTACGCTCTTGCGCGCGAGGATGTTTTCGATCACGGGATTTTCGCTGCCCTGGTCCTCCGGAGCGGGTTCGGCCTTGCACCCCAGGAGAAGTCCCACCCCGAGAGCCATCCAACAAACGCTGATTTTCATCTCACAAACCTTTTTCATATCCGGCAAAACAAATCAAAAAGTAAAAGTACGACTTCCGCCCCGAAAGCAGGATCGGTTTTAACAAAAAAGGGAAACGCCAAAAAAACGCTTCCCCGTCAATACGTCTGATACTGGTACAGCGCCCGGATCATCGCCGGCACACGCACCGGGGTGTCCGGATACCGCAATCCGGTGGCATAGTCCCAAAAATACCCGCCCTTGTACCGTTCAGGGAGATGTTCGCGGTAGAGGGGATCGGCCAAAGCTTCTTCGAGGGTAACGAACCGATACCCTTTTTCCCAAAGGATGTACAGCAGGTAACCGAGCATGTCGTTGTTTATCTCGCTGCAGCGAAGCGAGAGGATGTGGGTGATCTGCCGGGAAAAGTTGTCCTGCGAGAGTGCCTCGTAATGGTCGAGCACCTGCTTGACGTATTCCAAGTATCGCTCGCCGATGTAGCGCACCAGCACCGTGTCGTTCTCGATCTTGGAATTGACATAAGGCGTATTGAACGGCTCGTCATCGAAACGGATAGTCGCCGTAACCGGGGTGTAGTTCTCCCGCTGCAGAAAAGCGTTCACCCGGTCCAAGTCCTGATCGGACGCCCCCGTGAGGTCCATGCCCGGAAAGCGAAAATACCGGAGCGTGTCCCCGTACTCGCGCACCACCTCCCGGGTGAGGCGCTCGCCGTATTCGATGTCCTGCTCGAACCACTCGGCCCCTTGCGAGTGTCCCAAGGGAATATCCGAAAAAGTCCCATTGCCCAACTCGGCTCCGGCATGCAGCCAGGTGCCCAGCAGCGCGCGGCGGTCGTCCCGTTCCTCGGGCATCACCAGAGCTTTCTCATTGACAAACCCCACCATCGGCATCCGAGAGTCCTCCAGGGCGCGGGCACCGACGTAATTGCGCACCTGAAGCCAGGACAGGTTGACTTCCTTCCCGCCCGAGGGGACATTGTCCATCGTCAGGGCCACGTGCTTGATCCGAGTTTGGGCTTCTCCCCAAACGGACGAACACAGCCCTGCCAAGAGAGCCAAAAGGGATATAAAAATTCGTTTCCCGATCACCGCAAAGAGCAAAATAGTTGCGTTTTTCCTACGGCCGCAAAGATACGTATTGACGGCCAAATACACCCGTAGGGCGAAAAAGGTTTTCCTCCCCTGACGGCTTTTCCTGCCGCGGGTCAGTCGGCCGAGATCCGATTGGTCAGCGGAGCTCCGGCGTAAAAATCGCGGATATTGTCCAAGGTGGTCCGGGCGATGTTGTGCATCGCTTCGCGGGTAAAGAAGGCCTGGTGCGAAGTAACGATCACGTTGTTGAACGAGAGCAGGCGAGCCAGTACGTCGTCGTCGATCAGGGCGTCGGAGCGGTCCTCGTAGAAATATTCGCCTTCCTCCTCGTAGACATCCAGACCGGCCGAACCGACTTTCTTGGATTTCAAACCTTCGATGAGTGCTTCGGTATCGATCAGTTTTCCCCGTCCGGTATTGATGATCATCACCCCGTCCTTCATCCGGGAGATGGCCTCGGCATTGATCATGTAGCGGTTTTCCTCGGTCAAGGGACAATGGAGCGAGATGATGTCCGAGCCAGCATACAGAGCATCCAGCGGCACGTATTCGATCCCCTGCTGCTCGGCAAAGGCCCGGTCCGGGAAAGGATCGTAGGCCAGCACCTGCATTCCCATCGCGCGCAGGGTATGGATCAGGATCTTGGCAATGCGTCCCGTGCCGACGATACCGGCCGTACGGCCGTGCATGTCGAAACCTTCCAGACCGTGCAGGGCGAAGTTTCCGTCGCGCGTGCGCCAAGCCGCCCGGTAGATCTTGCGGTTGAGGGTGAGCATCAGCGCCAGGGTATATTCGGCCACCGCATACGGCGAATAGGCCGGCACACGCACCACCTCGATGCCGCATTCCCGTGCGGCCTTCAGATCGACGTTGTTGAACCCTGCGCAGCGCAAGGCGATCAGTCGGATGCCGTTGTCGGCCATGGCCCGGATCACGTCCCGGTCGGCATTGTCATTGACGAAGATGCAGATCACGTCCGAGCCCTTGGTCAGGGGGACGTTGTCGATATTGAGGTTGCCCTTGAAATAACGGATGTCGAACCCGTACTCTTTGTTCAGCGAGTCGAACGAGGCCTTGTCATACGGCTTGGTCCCGTAAAAGACGATGTTGTGTTCCATCGGGAATGCTTTTGTGATTGTTTTTCCCGCAGGCGGGGGATTTTTTCGTTTTTGTCGGGTAAAGGTAATCATTCCTCCCCGAACCCGCAACGCGAGGGGGAAAAATGACCGGTCCGGCAAGCCGTCGTCCCCCTTCCGATAAAGGTGCTGTGCAAACTTTTCCGTACCTTTGCCCCTCGAAAAAACATCCGAAAAAAAGACGCTCGCCATGTGCAACTACAAAGCCATCGTATCCGACCTGGACGGCACGCTCTTCGATGCCGACAGCCGGATCACCCCCCGCACNNGCGCCGCGGCCCAGGCCGGTCTGAAGATCATCCTGGCCACCGGACGCCACCACGCCGACCTGCGCGGCATCGTCGAGACAGGACTAGGCATACCCGTGTACCGCGTATCGGAAAACGGCGGAGTGGTCTTCTCGCCCCAGGAGGAACGCCTGGTCTATCATCCGATGGCTCCCGATATAGTGCGCCGTCTGACGGAAGTCATGGCCGATGCTCCCCAAGAAGTTTACCTCCACCTGTACAAGGGAGAACGATGGTTCGTCAACAAATACGACGTCGTATCGGTTACCCACCAGAACCAGTCGGGATTTCTGTTCGAGGTAGCGGATTACAGCACGTTTCCCGATTTCGAGGATTGCACCAAGATGTGCTTCATGGCCCGCGACGAACGCGCGGTAGCGTTCATGGACCGCACCGTACGGAAGGTTCGCGATCCGCGCCTGTCGTTTTTCTGGACGATGAACACCTGCTTCGAAGCAATGGACATCCATGCCGACAAAGGAGTGGCCGTAAAGGGCATTCTGCAGCGCGAAGGGATCCGTCCGGAGGAGGTGCTGGCTTTCGGCGACGGACTGAACGACCTGAACATGCTCCGCCTGGCCGGGAAAGGCATCGTGATGGGCAATGCCGTGCCCCAACTGGTCGAAGCCCTGCCGCACAACGAACGCATCGGTACCAACCGGGAGGAAGCCGTGGCGCAATACATCGAGCAGCACGTACTGGATGGGAAGTAATCCTCGGGAAGACAAAATGTTCCCCGGGAAAACGCCGACCATGTTTTAACATTTTCTCAAAAAAACCTGCTCCTGAGGGTTTCCTGCGCCTTTTGGCCGTTAAAAAAACCGTTAAAACCAAGGTGTTGTAATACAGATTCTTACAAAAGACGTATCTTTGCACCCGGTAGTAACAGCCGCGCGCGAGGAGAAAATTCCCTCTCCGAAGGGTTTCCTCGGGAAGGCAGCAAAGCGATGCGCCCTCCCTTTGCGCTGGCGAAATTTTCTTTTATGTCCAAAAAACATATTTTATTTTTACTGGCGGGGCTGTGCTTTCTGGCACTGCATTTCGTGAGCGCGGAAAAAGCGGAAGAACTCGTCGGCGAAGACATGCCGGAAGGCTTCCAGGAGCAGTTCTACAAGGAATATTTGTACCCGTCGTTTTCCTCTTCGAAAGAAAAAGACCCGGTAAAGACCCTTTCCAACCAGTTTTACAAACGAATGCAAAGCGCCTGGTACACACAAGGGCTCGAACGGGAACCCCGCGAACTGGTCACTGCGACCATTTACAAACCGACCCACCCGATGACCGACATAACGGCCAGCGGCAGGAAGATCGACACACTCAATGCTTCGTCGCACCGATGGATCGCTGTAAGCCGCGACCTGCAGCAAAAGGGCTTCGATTTCGGCACGCAAGTGCTCATTTCGGGGACCGGTTCCCACGACGGGATCTGGGAGGTGCAGGATGTGATGAATCGCCGCTGGCAGCAGCGCATCGATTTCCTGAGCGACCTCGATGCCCCGGACAATTACTGGGAAAATGTGATGATCACCAAACTGAACTAACCAAATATCCGACACGACCATGAAAAAAATCGCATTTCTGCTCGCCCTTTCGATCTGCTGCGGCGGCGTTCTCTGCGCACAAAGTCCGGTGAAGGTGGGACTGAAGATAGGCGCCAACTACAGCAACCCTTCCGGGGTGGACTTCTCGGACTGGAGCTCCGACGGAACGGTGCGCACCGGCGTGGGACTTACCGCAGGGGCTTTCGTAAAGGTCAACCTGCCGCTCACCTGGCTCTTCGTGGAAGCCGAAGCCCTGTACAGCACCTACAAACAGCGGGTCGATCCCAAAGAAGGCAACACGGTGTACAAGGTGAAATCCGAAAAGGTGGAGTTTCCCGTTCACGTGGGGATTCGCCTGCTCAAACTGATCGAAGTGTATGCCGGTCCTTCGTTCAACTACCTCTCTTCCAGCCATACGAACCACGACGATGTCAACCTGATGGATGCCCGGCACGGTGTCAAGGTAGCCGGAGATGTCGGTGCGCGGGTGGTGATCCAAAAATTCTCGATCGATGCGCGGTACCAGTTCCCCTTCTCGGGTGACAAGTCGTTCCTGGAGAACATGGGCAATACGGTACAGTTCAAGGCCAACCCGTCGCTGCTCACCGTTTCGCTGGGTTACTCGTTCCTGTAAGACATACAAGCCCTGCTTCTGCGGATGCGGGCAAGCGAAAGGCCGGAGGCGTTGCCTCG
>DCEW01000018.1 GCA_002314265.1 Flavobacteriales bacterium UBA1820 | reverse complement strand
GTCAAAACGAGAATACTTGTCCGGATATGTGCACTATAGGGAGGCAGATATTTCATGCGATATCAAATATAAACTTGCTGTATTTTTAATGAATAGTATCATAAGGCTATCCGGAAAATTCCGGATAGCCTAAAATCTACAAACAGGTGTATTGTGTCATACAGCAGAGAGCATCCTGTCTTTCAGGTTCAATATAGCATATACTGCCCTGTTCAGGTTCTGGTTGAGTGCAGTCATCAGAATGCGGATTACCGGCATCATTGGCACTGTCGTTGTTCCCTGTACTTGAGCCCCCCATGCCTTCATAGTGGCAACCGCATTGGCAGATGTAGCTACCATCTCCACCGAGGATTTGCCCCATTTTACGCTCGTTCAGTACCACTTCTGAAAGGTGGTCGAGCGATAGTTTTTTTAATTTTTTCATTTTGTTTAATCTTTTAATAAATTAGTAATAGGTGATAAATAGTTGTGTGATACATGGCATTTCCACCGGCAATAGACAGGTTAATTGATTTTTATTCTTTTACTTTCGAGAGGTGGTGGATTCTCTTGGAAATGTTATCAATCTATTATTCATCTGTTTTAATGTAGAAAAAGCCGTTTTTAAAATTTAATACTAGATACTAGTGAATATTTATCCAAAATACTAAGTCCCAAAAGACCTTCGAGAGGACTTCTCCTTTCTGCTCCTTAAAGGAAATCCGTTGATTCATTTATAGATCCATGGTATGTTTTGTTACTAAATTGGCATTGAAGGTTAATGTTCCTATATTAATTTCTCCGATTTCGAACCAGGAGAAGATAGGGGTACGAATGGTCTTTTTTCAAGATCCTCTTCGGGAAAATAATGATATTCTTTCTGAGGAAGGCTAATCTGCAATTGTTGTGTTTTTGAAGTGAAAATAGCAAAGTATCAGCAACGATTAAGCCATAGGTTTCGATGTAAAGATTACTTTCATGGGGATGTGTCATTAAATACCGTTTCGGTAAGTATCCCATTTATTCTATTGAGGTCGCACTTTGGGTATAGATGTTTGATCTCTTTGTCCGGGAGATATCGGTTTGTGGAAAAAACTCCTAAAACACATGAACATGAGATAAAATAAAAAATAAGGATAAGATTTTGGACTATTCTGTAAGTTTTCATGGCATTTCTATTTTATATAGTTTAATAATTCTGTCCTGGAACAACTTTCGATCGTATATTTTTCGGACGAAGATATATTGCGTTGAGTCCCAGAACTGAAATGGCTGTTCTGTGAGGAGCGGGGATGGGACAAATGAAATAACGGGAAAGGAGCTCTATAGATGTTCAGCCCTAATCCGGCAAAGCGGTAATATCTGTCAAAATCATCATTACCCCATCCGTAATGCTTTTCATTTTCCGCACCAGCCAGGAGATAGGATTCTTTTTTTACGAATACCGCCCCTCCTACTAAGGGATATTCATATAACAAGTCCATTTTGTTTTTCTGGCGATATAAAAATCGTATGTCCTTGTTGTGAAGGAAATAATCTTTTAATATACTTGTTACGTTGTAACATAATCCAGCGTAAGGGAAAGACATATCTGCGCCGTGATTTCTGATATGGTCAATAGATCCCATTATTGCCTTTTTGTCAGGGACGATATCGGCATCCCATATGGATAGATAAGGAGTAGAAACCTCCTGGGTCATACGGTTGAAAAGTTTTGTTTTATATAATACGGGGTCTTTATCTTCGAAATATCGACAAGAAGCTCTTTTAGGGAGCAATTTTTTTAGGACTCCATTCGAATGATTGTCCGCTTCCATGACGATCACATGTGTGTCGAAGTACGTGAGCAACATTTGGGTTATGTTAACAACGTTTTCCAATCGCTCTATGGAGTCCAAACGTACGAGGATCAGAAATGTAGTATCTGTTAAATCCGCTTTCATATCTGATAGGTTTTTACTTTCACCCAAGTGAGGATAGCTCCTGTTATGCCGTCGTATAAACCTTTGTATTGGTTGATGTATCCCGGTTGTTTATAAATGGTCCATATGTCGGACGATTCGATTTGTCTGGCGATAAGTGTCCGATAAATTCGTCTTTTTTCTTCAGGGATGGAATTTTTCAGGCATTCTAGAAGCCATAAGATACTTCCAAGGCCTGTATTGAAATATATATTTTTGTTTTTCATCTCTTTATGGAATAGAACGTCAAACTTAGTTTCCCTTTGGAGTAATGCGATATGCTTTGTCCATCCGTCTATTTTAATGGCTTCGTTAATAGACTGCATGGCAGCCCATAGATATAGTTTATTTGCGTGTAAAATGGGAACGGTGGAAAGAATCTTAGGAGAAAGTTCTTCCAGTATTTTCTTTATCCTAGCATTATAAAATCCCACTCGAGCAATATTTCCTATCGCAAATAAAAACAGAGGAAGTTTGTATTCTATATTATAATGAAGAGGTTCTTCAAAAAATAGAGGAAGCGCAGTAGTTCGTTCAAAAGAATGATTGATAGTATGGATGGTCAATTCTCGCAGAAGATATTCTTCTTCTTTGTTACTCGGTTCTAGAAAACGGGAATAAAGGTAAAATAGTACTTCGATTAATATGGGTGGAGGGATGTCTTTATTATATTTTTCGGAACAAAGATGTCGAAAGATAGTGTCGTCTACGTCTTTGAAAATCTCATGGGGATTACCTGTTATATACTTTTGGTTGATGAGATAAGAAATGCCTGATCGGATACCTGATAAGCCATTTTTAAGGTCAATTGATCGGATATTTGAAATATTCTCATATACTTGTCCTAGAAGTTCTTCTGCTGTTTTCCTGTAATGGAAAGCTGGGTAGGTGCGACTGAGGTAAAAAAAGAAGATGCACCCCCCCATTTTTCCATTGGCTAAACCAATAGAAGAGTCTTCCAAAAAAGAGGAAGCGAGAAGATATTTAATATCTTCTGGAGGAATAACCATGGCAGTAGTTTTTTAGTATGGCTAAAAATAAGAAAAAAATGTAAATAAATCGCCCAAATTCAAAAAATATTGGGCATTGGTTCGAATCCCTCTACCGGCTCGATAAGGCGCTCAAGGGCGCGTGCCAGCAAAAAGCCCCGCGGACATTTTGTCCGCGGGGCTTTTTGCTGGCACGCACTCGATGCGCCGAAGCCGGCTTACCGGTCGTAAAGATCCAGGTAGTCGAATATCTTGGTAAACAAGTGCAAACGGTCGGGAGCCGGGACATTGTGTTCGTGTCCCGGATAGATCATGTAGTCCATCTGGATGCCTTCGTCGATCGCGGCGCGGAGCAATTCCTGCGACTGCTGCCATACCACCGTCGGATCGGCCGTGCCGTGAATGACCAGCATGTGGTTCTTCAGCGCACCGATCTTGTCTGTCAGACGGGCAGCGGCATACCCTTCGGGATTGTCCTGAGGGGTGTCCATGTAGCGTTCGGTGTACATCACCTCGTACCATTTCCAGTCGATCACCGGACCGCCGGCCACGCATACTTTGAACACCTCGGGGTGAGCGAGCATCATCGAAATACTCATGAATCCGCCGTAGCTCCACCCGTAAACCGCGATCCGATCGGGATAGACGAACGACTGGTTCTTGAGGAATTCGATGCCCAGCATCTGATCCTTTACCTCCAGCTGTCCCAGACGGCGGTGTACGGCGCTTTCCCAGTCAAATCCCCGGGCTGGGGTACCTCGATTGTCCATCGTAAAGATCACGTAGCCCTTCTCGGCCAGCACGTGCATCCACAGGTCGGCTCCGCCCCGGAAGACATTGCGCACCATTTGGAGGTGAGGACCGCCGTACACGTATACCAACACCGGATAACGGCGTGTGGGGTCGAAATTGGACGGGAGGACCAGCCGGGTGTTGTATTCCACATTGTCGCGGATGATCTTTCCCAAGCGCACCGTCCCGATCTTGTAGTCGGCCAGGGGATTGGCCGCCGAGAACAGTTCGCGTACCGTTTTTCCCAGGTTGCGGCGCCCGTCCTTGACCAGGGACACCAGCTCGGCCCGTCCCGGAGTGTTCAAGTCGGTAAACGTGCAGACCATGTACTTGCCCGTCGGATCGACATATCCATCCCACGTGCCTTTTTCGGAGCGGACAAAACCGACATCCCCGGTCTTGAGGTCGGTGAATTTCACCGTGCGGTCCAGTCCCGCATCGGCCGTGGCGACATAGAAGAATTTTTCCCCGACCAAGCCAATGACGCGTTCCACCTGGATCGCTCCGTCGGTTGCTTTGCCCAGCAGTTGTCCGTCGGTCGAGTAACGGTAGTAATGGACATTGCCGTCGCGTTCGCTGCGCCAGAACAGTTCGTTCGGGCGGCTTTTGAAGAACAGGGCCGGCTCTTCCGGTTCGACCCAACGGTCGGAATCTTCACGGAAGAGTGTCTTGAGGAAGGCACCGGAAGCTGCGTCGAATTTGTTGAAACGCATGTGCTTCTGGTCGCGGGTCAGCTCGGCGATGTAGAGATAGCGGCTCGAAGGATCCCACGTGATGGCGGTCAGGTAGTCCTCCGCCTGGCCTTGCTTGGCTACCTGGACCGTTTCGCCGGTGCGCGTGTCGTAGATGTGGAGGGTGACTTCCTCGGATTTTTCACCGGCCATCGGGTAGGGGATCTCCTTTACCGTGGCGATCCGGGCGTTGGTCTCCACGATGGGATAATGCCCGACCATCGACTCGTCCTTGCGGTAGTAGGCGATCTTCTGGCCGTCGGGCGAGAAGAAAATCCCTCCCGTGATGCCGAATTCGTTGCGGTGTACCGATTCGCCGTTGACGATCCCTTGTCCGCCGTCCCGGGTGAGGGCGATGCGCTCGCTTCCCCCTTTGAGGTAATAGACGTTGCCGCCCTGGGTGTAGGCCACCCCGTCGAATGCCGGGCTGACGACTACCGAGGGGAGGTTCGAATCCCATTGCAGGACGACTTTCCCGCTTTTGGAGGAAATGTTGTATTCGAATACCCGGTCCGCAGTGCGGAAATAGAGCGTGGTGGCGTCTTTCCATCCGTAAGTAGGAGGTACGGCCTTGAGGGTCATTCCGGCGGCTTTTTCCACGTCGGAGGCAGTGATGCGCTGCACGGAGCCGGAAGGCGTTTCGAGGACCAATTCTCCCTTGACGGCATCGTAGTGAGCCCATCGCGCCCCCGAAGGCGACCATTGGACGTTCAGGTAGGCTTCGGGAATGAATTTGCGGGGGGTGAGGATGGCATCCTCGAGGGTGAATTCCTGTTTTTGTGCCCAAAGCCCGGTGGAAACAGCCGCCAGCAGGCACAAAAGAAGCATTTTCAGGTGTTTCATCGTATTTCGGTAGGTTTTTTGTCTTTTTCCGGTTTGTCTCTCCCGAAAGGGAAGGTTCAATCGCTCTCGCCCTCGCGGAGTTTTTCGGCGTTCTCGGCCATCGTCAGTTCGTCGATGATGCGTTGCAGGTCGCCGTCCAGCACGTCCTGCAGGTTGTAAAGGGTCAGGCCGATCCGGTGGTCGGTAACGCGCCCCTGGGGATAGTTGTACGTGCGGATCTTGGCCGAGCGGTCGCCGGTGGAGACCATCGACTTGCGCTGGCGGGCTTCCTGTTCGAGGCGTTTCTGGTATTCGATCTCGTAGAGGCGCGAACGGAGCACCATCATGCACTTTTCGAGGTTCTTCAACTGGGATCGTTCGTCCTGGCACTGGGCTACGATGCCGGTGGGGATGTGCGTGAGGCGGACGGCGGAGTAGGTCGTATTGACCGACTGTCCTCCTGCCCCGGAAGAGCAGAACGTGTCCTTGCGGATGTCCTTGGGGTCGATGTAGATGTCAAATTCCTCGGCTTCGGGCATCACGATGCACGTAGCGGCCGAGGTATGCACCCGTCCCTGGGCTTCGGTGGCCGGGACGCGCTGTACGCGGTGGACGCCGGCTTCGAATTTCATCGTGCCGTAGACGTCCTCGCCCGAGAGTTTGAAGATGATCTCCTTGTAACCGCCGGCCGTGCCTTCGTTGAAGTCCAGTACTTCCTGCCGCCAGCCTTTGCGCTCGGCAAACTTGGTGTACATCCGGAACAGGTCCCCGGCAAAAAGGGCCGCTTCGTCGCCGCCCGTACCCCCGCGCAGTTCGACTACTGCGTTTTTGGCATCGGCCGGGTCCTTGGGGATGAGCAGGAGTTTTATTTCCTCTTCGGTGGGAGCGATCTTCGCTTCGGCCTCTTCGAGTTGTTCGCGGGCCATTTCGGCCATTTCCGCATCGCCGCCGCCTTCGGCCAGCAGAGCGCGGGCTTCCGAAACATCGTCGAGCAGTTGTTTATAGCGTCGGTAAGCCTCCATGATCTTTTCCAGCTGCTTGTACTGCCGTCCCAGTTCGACGTACCGTTTCTGGTCGGCGATGACCTCGGGCTGGATGATCAGGTCGGACACCTCGTCGAAACGGGTGCGGAGACCTTCCAGTTTTTCCAAAAGTGTGGATGCCATGTAAAAAAATCGGTCTGTGTATGCTGTATTTGTTGTCTCTGTTGTCTCTCTTGTCGCTTTTCTGTTTGCGGTGAAAAAAGGAAGGCGGGATCAATACTCGAACGTACCGTGGTCGCTGCGGATAGTCAGGTGTGCGCCCCCCTGCTGGCTGGCTTCCACCCGGCCGACGATGCGTGCCGGGATGTCGAACGACTCGGAAATCTCGATGATGCGCTCGGCGATGTCTGCCGGGACGTAAAATTCCATCCGATGTCCCATGTTGAACACCTGGTACATCTCCTTCCACGAAGTACCGCTCTCGCGCTGGATCAGTTCGAAGAGAGGTGGTACGGGGAACAGATTGTCCTTGATCACATGCAGGTCCTTGACGAAATGCAGGATTTTCGTCTGCGCCCCGCCCGAGCAATGCACCATGCCGTGTATCCGGCCGCGGAGTTCGTCCAGCACCTTTTTGACCACCGGGGCATACGTACGGGTAGGGGACAACACCAGACGGGCGGCATCGAGCGGAGTGCCCTCTACCGGGTCGGTCAGGTCTTTCGAGCCGCAGTACACCAGTGAAGGATCGGTGGCGGGGTCGTAGCTCTCGGGGAATTCCTCGGCCAAAGCCTTGCGGAATACGTCGTGGCGTGCCGAAGTCAGTCCGTTGGACCCCATTCCGCCGTTGTATTGCGTTTCGTAGGAGGCTTTCCCGAACGAAGCCAAACCAACGATGACATCGCCGGCCTGGATGCGGGCATTGTCCACCACATCGGCGCGGCGCATGCGGGCCGTTACGGTCGAATCGACGATGATGGTACGCACCAGGTCGCCCACGTCGGCCGTTTCCCCGCCGGTAGAGATGATGTTGACCCCGTAGGAGCGCATCTCGGCCAGCAGTTCCTCCGTGCCGCCGATAATGGCTGCGATGACTTCGCCGGGGATCAGGTGTTTGTTGCGCCCGATGGTGGACGAGAGCAGGATGTTGTCCGTAGCTCCCACGCACAGCAGGTCGTCGATGTTCATTATCAGGGCGTCCTGCGCAATGCCTTTCCAGACGGAAAGGTCGCCGGTACGCTTCCAGTACATGTAGGCCAGGGCGGATTTGGTGCCCGCTCCGTCGGCGTGCATGACGATGCAGTATTCCGGATCGCCGGCCAGGTAGTCGGGGATGATCTTGCAGAAGGCTCCGGGGAACAGCCCTTTGTCCACGTGGCGGATGGCGTTGTGTACGTCCTCCTTCGAGGCGGAAACGCCGCGGCCGGCATATCGTTTGCTTACTTCCATAGTATTGTCGTATAGTATTTTACGTGTTTATATCTCCAGTTCCTCATTCAATCGTTTTTCCAGTTCCTCCGCCGAGTTCATCACCGTGATGGTCGTCCCCTTGACCAGGCTCACCTTGCCCCGTTCTTCGGATACGACTACCGACACGGCATCCGATTTTTCGGCGATGCCGATGGCTGCGCGGTGGCGGGTGCCGTATTCCTCGGGCAGATTTTTATCCCGCGAAACGGGCAGGATGACGCGCGTGGCGACGATGCGGCCGTTTTCGATGACGACGGCTCCGTCGTGCAGCGGGCTGTTTTTGTAAAAGATGCTCTCGAGGATGCTCTGTGTGGGGACGATGTTCTGGGCATCGCCGGCCGTGGCTTCCTTGAGATCGAACATCGACTTTTTGAACACGATCAGCGCGCCGGTACGCGTTTTGGCCATCTCGAAGCACGCATTGGCGATCTCGCGGACTTCGATCTTCTCGGGCACGTCGCGTTTGCGGCGCATGCGGGAGAAGAAATGCCGCACGAAAAAGTTGTTGGTGCCGATCAGGATAAGGAAGCGCCGGATCTCCTGCTGAAACAGGATGACGATGATGATCACTCCCAGGCTCATGAACTGCCCCAAAATGCCGCTCAGCAGGGTCATCTGGAACGCCTCGACCACCTTCCACAGGATGAACAGAGCCAGAATGCCGATGAAGATGTTTACCGCCACCGTGCCGCGGATCAGGCGGTAGAACTGGAAGACCAGAAATACCACGGCGGCAATGTCTATCAGGTCCTTGAGACCGAAAGAGATAAAATCGAACATACGGCGTGATGTTGACGGATGATGGATAAAGGTACGAAATTATCGGTTCATGGCACCGGGACACCGAACAGGTCGTACAGCCCGGCCGAGGTGATGTTCACCTTGACGAAATCGCCCACCGGTACGCGCCATTTTTCCCGGTCGATGAACACGTCGTTGTCCACTTCGGGCGAGTCGTATTCGGTACGGCCCATGAAGACGTTTTCGTTGCAACTGTCGATAAGGACATTCAATGTCTGTCCCACGCGTGCCAGGTTGTTTTCGTAGGAGATCTGTTTTTGCAACTCCATCAGTTCCTCCACGCGGCGTTGCTTCTCCTGGGGCGGCACGTCGTCCTTCAGGCGGGCGGCGGCGGTACCTTCCTCCTGGCTGTATGCGAAACAGCCCAGACGGTCGAATCGCTGGGTCGAAACCCAGGCCTTGAGTTCGTCGAATTCCTCCTGCGTCTCTCCGGGATAGCCCACGATCAGGGTCGTACGCAGGGCAATGCCGGGTACCTTTTCCCGGATGCGGCTCAACAGCGCGTCGATCTCCTGCCGGGTCGAACCGCGCTTCATCGAGCGGAGAATGCGGTCGGAGATATGTTGCAGGGGGATGTCCAGGTATTTGCATACTTTGGGTTCGGTAGCCATGGCCTCCAGAACGTCTTCCGGGAAGCCGTTGGGGTAGGCGTAGTGCAGGCGGATCCAGCAGATGCCGTCGATCCGGGCCAGACGGCGGATGAGCTCGGCCAGGCAGCGTTTTCCGTAGAGGTCTATCCCGTAATAGGTCAGGTCCTGGGCGATGAGGATAAGTTCCTTCACTCCTCCTTGGGCCAATTTTTCAGTTTGGGCCACCAGGTCCTCCATCGGTACGGAGATGTGCCGGCCCCGGATCATCGGGATGGCGCAATAGGAGCAGGATCGGTCGCAGCCTTCCGAGATTTTCAGGTAGGCGTAGTGCGAGGGGGTGGACAAGAGGCGCTCGCCCACCAGGGAGGTGCGGTAGTCGGCTCCCAGGGCGGAGAGCAGTTCGCGGAGTTGGGAGAGGTTGTAAAACCCGTCCACTTCGGGCAGTTCGGCGGCGAGTTCCTCCTGATAGCGCTGTACCAGGCAGCCGGTAACGTACAGGCGTTGGATTTCGCCCCGACGTTTGCGCTCGGCCTGTTCGAGGATTACGTCGATGGACTGTTCCTTGGCATCGCCGATAAAGCCGCAGGTGTTGATCACCACGATCTCCCCCGGGCCTTCGTGGGCTACGGACAAGCCTTGGCCGGAGAGTTGTCCGGCGAGTGCTTCCGAGTCGCACGTGTTTTTCGAGCAGCCCAGCGTGATGATGTTGATGCGGGAGGGGTGGGTGTTTTTTGTCGTTGTTTTCATCGTTCGGGGGTGTTTTGCCGGGCGGCTTTCACGCGTTCGGCGTGCCGCTCGATGTCGCGGACGATCTCCAGAGCCACTTTCAGCGCAGCGGCACCCTGCTCGAGGGTAACGGGCGGGATGCTGTCGTTTTCGATGGCACGGGCAAAAGAGTCCAATTCGTCGAGGATGGCGTTGTTGGCCTGTACGTCGGGTTTCTCGAAGGCGATCTGCTTGCTCACTCCCTGGGCGTTGGTCAGGATCATGGCATACGGATTCGGATCGGCGGGAGCGTCGTGGATGCGCAGGATTTCGGATTCTTTTTTCAGGAAGTCGATGGTGATGTACGCATCCTGCTGGAAGATGCGGGTCTTGCGCATGTTCTTCATCGAGATGCGGCTGGAGGTAACGTTGGCTACGCAGCCGTTTTCAAATTCGATGCGGGCGTTGGCGATGTCGGGCGTGGTGTCGATCACGCAGGCTCCGCTGGCCGTCAGACTGCGCACGGGCGAATCGACCAGGGTGAGGATGGCGTCGAGGTCGTGGATCATCAGGTCGAGTACTACGGGTACGTCGGTGCCCCGGGGGTTGAATTCGGCCAAGCGGTGCGCTTCGATAAAGGCCGGGCGCTGGATATAGGGGCGGACGGCGGTAAAAGCCGGGTTGAACCGTTCCACGTGGCCTACCTGGCCTTTGAGGCCCTTTTCGTGCAGGCGGCGGATCAGGTCTTCGGCTTGCTCCAGGGTCGTGGTAACGGGTTTTTCGAGAAATACGTGGCAGCCTTTCTCGATGGCTTTGCAGGCACATTCGTAGTGGTACAGAGTGGGGGTAACGATGTCGGCTACCTCCACGGCGTCGAGCAGGCTGTCCATGTCCGGGAAGGCTTTCACGCCGCTTTCCATCTCGACCGCAGCGGCATTGGCAGGGTCGGGGTCGTAGAATCCGACCAATTCGTAATGGGGCGAGGCGGCGAGCAGCCGCAGGTGTATCTTTCCCAAATGACCGGCACCGAGCAGACCTACTTTCAACATGATTCGTTTCGCGTTAAGGGGTTGTACATAGTCTGCAAAGTTATGAATAATGCCGCGATTTCGCACCGGTGGCGGGCAAAAAAGCACGGCGGGAAGGACAAAAACAGAATGGGATTTTCACTGCATTTCCATCATGCAGGAGGCACACTCGGCATAGCCAAATGCGAAAACCTTGTTTTCGATTTGCCGCTGCGCTCGCCTTTCACTACATTTCCATCATGCAGGAGGCGCACTCGGCACCGGCTTCGGATGAAAACTCCGTTTTCCCCCACGGCCGCTGCGCTCGCCTTTCACTACATTTCCATAATGTAGGAGGCGGCTCGGCACCGGCTTCGGATGAAAACTCCGTTTTCCCCCTTGCCGCTGCGCTCGCCTTTCACTANNGCGCTCGCCTTTCACTACATTTGCCCATATGGAGAAAAAAACGCACAAGTCGGGGTTCGTCAATATCGTCGGCAACCCGAACGTAGGCAAATCGACATTACTCAACGTGCTGGTAGGGCGCGATTTGTCCATCATCACGTCCAAGGCGCAGACCACTCGGCACCGCATCCTGGGTATTGTTTCGAGCGAGGATTACCAGATCGTCTTTTCGGATACTCCGGGGATCATCCGCCCGGCGTACAAACTGCAGGAGTCGATGATGGAATTCGTCGCGGAAGCCTTCGAGGATGCCGACGTCCTGCTCTACATGGTCGAACCGGGATTGAAGGAACTCAAGGACGAGACGTTCTTCCACCGGATCGAAAACGCGAAAGTCCCCGTTCTTTTGGTGATCAACAAGATCGATACGATCGATCAGCGTACGCTCGAAGCGGCGGTCGAATACTGGCAGGCGCGTTTGCCCCGGGCGGAGGTCGTTCCCGTGTCGGCCACCGAGCGTTTCAATACGGACAACCTCCTGGAGCGCATCGTCGCCCTCTTGCCCGAGGGGCCTTCCTACTATCCGGAGGATGCTTTGACCGATCGGCCGGAGCGCTTTTTCGTCAGCGAGATCATCCGGCAGAAGATCCTGCTCAACTACCGCAAAGAGGTGCCTTATTCGGTCGAGGTGGTGGTCGAGGAGTTTGTCGAGGACGCTACCCTGATCCGTATCCGTGCCATCGTGTACGTGGAGCGCGAGAGCCAGCGGGGCATCCTGATCGGACACCGGGGCGAGGCGCTCAAGAAGACCGGTACGCAGGCGCGGATGGACATCGAACGCTTTTTCGGCAAGAAGGCCTTCCTCGAACTGGTGGTCAAGGTGGACGACGACTGGCGGGGCAACCAACGCAAGCTGCGCCGCTACGGGTACTTGCATTGATTTATTGAGATACTATAGATAAAAATGAATACAACGCTTATTCACAGAGCTTTGGCTTTAGGCGCGGTGATCCTGGCCGCCTATGCCTACTTCGGCGAAATCCCCGAGCCGAAAGCCTATTACATGAAACTGGCCGCCTTTGCGATGATCGTCCTGGCGGTGGTCTTGCGCGCCGTGGAACGCAAACGGGAAAACAAGAACTGACCCGAAATACTCATGCCATGAAAACACTTTTCTCGACCCTGATCCTGCTCTGTTCGCTGGTGGCAGGCTGTTCGCAAACTTTGAAACCCATTCCGCTGTCCGCCCCCGACATGACCCGGGAAGCGACGATGATGCAAGCCTTCGCCCAGCGGAAGTCCACCCGGGAATTCTCGCCCCGGATGCTCTCCAAACAGGATTTGTCCGATCTGCTGTGGGCTGCCAACGGCATCAACCGCCCCGAGTCAGGCAAACGCACCGCACCCTCGGCCATGAACCGACAGGACATCGACCTTTACGTCTGCCTGGAGAAGGGCGCTTATTTCTTCGACTACAAACAAAATACGCTCGTCCCGGTAACCGACCAGGACCTGCGCACGATGAAGGACGCTCCGGTGGTCCTGCTGCTAGTGGCACGCGGCTCGGGCGACGAGCCCTGGGGCGCGATGGATGCGGGGATCGTCTCGCAAAACATCTCGCTGTTCTGTGCCGCAGCCGGGTTGGCTACCGTGCCCCGCGCTTCGATGGACGCTCCGGCACTGGCCCGGGCGTTGGGATTGCCTGAGGATTGTACCCCGATGCTCAATCAACCGGTGGGGTATTTCCGCAAGTAGCCGTTGTAAGGGGATGTTGATCGGTATCTTCTCTCCGTGGGAAGGAGAAATCTTCCTTGCCCGGAGAGAGGTGTTTCGGTATTTCAAAAAAATAACACTGAAAAAGAATGGCCATCGAGACCGAACGCAAATTTTTGGTAAAAAACGACGATTTTCTTCCGGCGTCCGTCGGCCACGCCCGGATCGCCCAAGGGTATCTCTCTACCGATCCCGCCCGGACGGTGCGTGTGCGGATCAAGGGTGAAAAGGGGTTTCTCACCATCAAGGGAGCGAGCGACCCTTCAGGGGTGAGCCGGAGCGAATGGGAGTACGGAATCCCCGTGGAGGACGCCCGGGAGCTGCTCGCCCTGTGCGGGGAGAGAATCATCGACAAGACGCGCTACGATGTCCCGGTGGGCAGCGGACAGCACTTCACGGTGGATGTCTTTTACGGACAGAACGAAGGCTTGGTATTGGCCGAGATCGAACTTTCCCGGCCGGACGAGCCGTTCGAGCGCCCGGAGTGGTTGGGCGAGGAAGTAACGGGCGATCCGCGTTACTACAACTCGGCCCTGATCACCTGTCCATACAAGCAATGGGGGTGATTTTTCTCACCCTTGGCCGGGCAAGGCATTTGTTTGGCGAAAAAACACCTCGGCGGCTTGCCGATGCCGCAGAATTTATTTCTCTCCCCTTGTCTTTCGGATAGGGGAATTTTTTTTCAGCAGGTTTTACCGATAGGTAACGGCTTGTTTCCCGCAGGAGCGCAGGCATTCTTCGCAGCCGATGCACTTTTCGGGGTCGATCACCGGCAATCCGACGCCTTCCTGGGAGATGGCTTCCGCGGGGCAGCGTGCGACCAGCGGGCAGGGATGGTTTTGCGGGCAAAGGGCAGGGTCGATGTACAGTTCCATGTTTTTTTGGGTGTTGTCTTGAAGATGTGATGTATGTTCTCCCGCCGGTAGAGGACGGGGTTTGTTTACAGGATTTTGTGGCGGATCATCAGGCGAAAGCGGTTGTCCTGGCTGTCCTCCCCGTGGCGGTAGGAGCGGTGCCGGCGGTATTCGAAAGTCGCTTCGAGGCGTTCGAGGGGTTTGAAGGTCAGCCCGGCTCCCAGGTCGAGTGCATTGCGGAAATACCCTGCACGCGAAGCGGTGAGGTAGTTGTAGGTTTCAGCAAACCCCGAAAGGGACCATCCCCAGGGAGAGTCTATGGGCAACTTGTAGGTCAGCTTCGGCGTCCAGCGCAGGCGCAGCCCGAAGGTGTGGTCGGGATCGGCGGAGGTCTTGATAAACATCTGTTCCAGGCGGGCGTTCAGTCCGAATGAAAACCCGGCGACCGAGGGCGTCTTGAGTGCGGCGTTCTGGTAGATGACCCATTCGTGTTTGTTGGCAGTGGCGTTTTCCCACGATACGTAATAGGCCAGCGATCCGGCCAGGGACAGGTAACGGTTTACGGTGTAAGTGGCCGTAGGACGAAAATAAAACGTGTGTCCTCCTGCCTGGTCGGTAAAGAGGTCGATGCTCCGGTAGCTTACTTCCGGTGTCAGGCGCCAGGCGCCGACTTGAAAATCCGGGTAGTATTCCACCCAGAGGGCGTTTTTCGACTGGGCTTGCAGTCCGGTTGTGCAAAGAAGGTAAAAAAATGACAGCAGCGCGATGTTCCGGGTGGTACTCATGAGGAAAACATCAGTGTTTGAACATGTAGGGGAATACTTTGTCTACATCGTCCAGATACAGCATCCGGATGTTGGAGTAGAGGAATCCCCAGCCGTATCCCGTAAACTGCACCACGGCGGCCGCTACCGAGAGTATTCCAACGCGGAAACTCCGGTTTTGTGCCCAGGACGAGAGGAGAATGGCCGCCAGATATACCCCCAACGGGAGCAGGATCACCGGCTCGAACATTCCGCCTACCAGCGAGACCAGCAGGAAGACCAGAAAAAACGAAGGGAACATGTACGTCAGGCGGGCTGTCCCGGGGAACATCCGGTTGAGGATGGGGCGTGCCCGTCCGAAGGCCATCGTTTGGCGGAAGAATTGCCCCAGCGTATCGCGGCGCTTGTGATAGACGTACAGTTCGGGATACCAGGCGGTGGTCAGGTCGTTCCGCCACAGACGCTGGGTGTATTCGATGTCTTCCCCTACGCGCTGGTGGGCAAACCCTCCGGCGCGGCGGAAGGCTTCGGCGGAGATCACCATGTTGTAGCTGCGCAGTTGGCGCCGTCCGCTGATGTTGGCCTTCGAGCCCCCGCGCAGGCCACCGGTGGTCAAAAACGAGGTCATGGCGTAATTGATGGCTTTTTGCACGTCGGTAAACGAGCGATGCGCCCGGTCGGGGCCGGCAAAGGCGTCGGCTGGGTTGCGGCGGGAGAGAAGGCGTTCCAGCGTCTGGAAATAGTTTTCGGGCAACAGCACGTCGGAGTCGAGAATGACGAAATAGTCGCCTCGGGCGTGTTCCATGCCGTAGTTGCGCGAATCGCCCGGACCGGAGTTTTCGGTATAGAAGTACCGCACCGGCAGGGTAGCGGACCATTTTTCGCATTCGGCTTGCGAGGTCAGCGACGAGCCGTCCTCGACGATGATCACTTCGTAGTCCAATCCGTTTTCCGCCTGGCGGGCGATGCTGCCCAACAGGGCGTCCGTTTCGTCCGGACGATTGTACACGGGAACGACGATCGATATGCTGATATTTTTCTTTTCCGGCTGTTCCATGACGGTCAGTTCGTTCTCCCCAGATACTTCAGGATGTCATTTCCGCCGGGCACGGGTGCCGTAATGCGAAAACGTCCCCCCGATACGTCGAAGGGATAGGGGATGTTGTTGGTAAAAAGCCCTCCTGTCCCCAGTCCTTGGGGGAGGGGATTTCGGCAAAGATAGGAAAAGGCGAGTGCAGAGGCAAATCGAAAACGAAGTTTTCGCAAAGGACTCTGCCGAGCCGCATCCTGTCTTATGGAAAGATACGAAAAACGTGCAATAGCGTCCAAGCCTACGTTGGATTCCAGCGCGGAGGTGATCCAATACCCGGCACCGACTTCCCCGGCTGCTTCGATCCATTGACGGGAAGCTTCGAGGCCGCCCACCAGCGAAGGCTTCAGCACGAGGTAGTGGGGACGTATCGTTTTGAGCAAACGGCGTTTTTCCTGCGGGTCGTTCACTCCGATGAGTTCTTCGTCCAGCGCGATGGGCAAGGGAGACTGTTCGCACAGGCGGGCCATTTCTTCGGGGGCGCCGGCGGCGATGGGCTGTTCGATGGAGTGAAGTTCGAAGGCTGCCAGGCGTTGCAGGCGTTCGAGCGCATTCCGGGGCGAGAAGGCACCGTTGGCATCCACGCGGATCTCGACCTCCCGGGGGGTGTACCGGGCGCGGATGCGGGAGAGGAGTTCGAGTTCGCGTTCGAAGTCGATGGCGCCGATCTTGATCTTGATGCAGCGGAATCCCTGCCGGAGTTTGTCCTCGAGGCGAAGGGCCATTTGCTCGAAATCGCCCATCCAGACCAATCCGTTGATGGGAATGCTGTCCTGGCCGTCCGTGAAGGGAGAGGCGAGGTACGTTTCGCCCCGCAGCTCGGCTTCCAGCCGGCCCAAGGCCATCTCCAACCCGAAGCGGATCGAGGGGTAGTCGGCCCATTGTTCCGGGTGGGGCGTTTCGCCGTGGGAGATCCTGCGGCACAGTTCCTCCAGGCGTTCTCCGTAATCGGGGCGGTCGTCGCACGAAAGTCCTCGGAATACGGCGCATTCGCCTACTGAGGTGTGTCCGGCGTGGGAGAGGACGAGAAACCAGGTCTCCTTGCTGTGCAGCACTCCGCGCGAGGTGCCGGCGGGTTCCTTGAAGAGAAGCCGGTAGGGAAAACAGGTGGCTTTCAGGTCCATGCTCTTTTTCGGGTTTTTGGGGTAAGTCTGGTTGTGCTTCGGCTGCGTTGAGCTTGGAAATTTCGCATTCGACGCTCCGGGACGTTAGACGGACAAAGGTACGAAATATCCGAATGCTGGGAAGGGGAGTGAGAGACAGGGCAGGGGGAACAACTTCGGTATTCTTATCGAAAGGTGTATGGTAGGAAACTGTCCAAGAAGTGCACAACCGTTTTGGGAGGTTTTTTATTTATTTTCCATTTAAGTAGACAATACCAGTAAATTATGTACCTTTGCCCGATTTCGGATACGTTTTTTTGTCCATCCAAACCCTGAAAACAGCGCATGAATACGCAGAAGACGACTTCACTTTTTCTCGCATTTTTTCTTGCATCCGCTTTTTGGGTGCAGGGGAAACCCGTTGCAGACACGCTTTCCCTTCCACCCGTCCAGGCCGATACCTTGGCGGTTCCAAGCGATACCGCAGCGGCCAAGAAGGGATTCTTTCGGAAATTCATCGACTATTTTGCCGATGCCAACAAGGAAAAACCGTACAAAAAATTCGACTTCAGCATCATCGGCGGCCCGAACTACTCGGAGGATACCAAGTTCGGCATCGGACTGGTAGCTGCCGGGCTCTACCGCTTGGATCCTTCGGACAGCCTGCTGGCCCCGTCCGACGTTTCGCTCTATGGCAACGTATCTACTTCGGGCTTTTACCTGGTCGGCATTCGGGGCAACAACCTGTTTCCCGGCGACCGCTATCGTTTGCTCTACAACATGAATTTCTTCTCGTTCCCCGGCGCATTTTGGGGCATCGGGTACGAGATGGGAGACAATGACGACAATGTAAGCCAATATACCCGGCAACAGTACAGCGTGAAGCTCAATTTCCTGATCCGCACGGCCCGCAACTTTTACATCGGTCCGATCGCGAGCTACGACTATATCGAAGGAAAGAAATTTGACCGCATCGAACTGCTCGAAGGACAGGACCGTGTCACGCAGACTATCGGAGCCGGTGTGACCCTGGCGTACGATACGCGTGATGTTAGCACAGCGCCTGCGCGGGGCATTTACGTAAAAGGCGAGCAGCGCTTCTTTCCCGCGTTCCTGGGAAACCGGTATGCATTTTCCCGCACGGACTTGATCTTTGACTGGTACAAGGCCGTATGGAAAGGTGGTGTATTGGCCTTCGATTTCCATTCGGAGTTCAATTACGGACGCGTGCCTTGGACGATGCTGGCTACCTTGGGGGGGTCGTACCGCATGCGGGGCTATTACGACGGCCGTTACCGCGACCGCAACCTGGTCGAGGCGCAGGTGGAACTCCGTCAGAAAGTATGGCGACGCAACGGGATCGCCCTGTGGGTAGGTGCGGGCAACGTATTTCACGATTTCGACACATTCCGCTGGTCGCAGACTTTGCCCAATTTCGGTGTGGGCTACCGCTGGGAATTCAAAAAACGCGTGAACGTCCGTCTGGATCTGGGATTCGGACGCAACGGAAGCGGATTTATCTTCAATATCAATGAAGCATTTTAAGCGTCTGAACGTCTGGTTTTCCAGCCAGCGCCATCTCTACTGGTTTTTCGTGGCGGTACTGATGGCGGTCAATGTTTTCCTGTTCTTTACCGAGGACATTTCTCCGCTTACGCGCGTACCGTTCCTGCTGCTTCCCCTGGCTTTTTACATGGCGCTGATGACCCTGTGCCGTCGTCCGGGGACTTCGGCCTGGATCCTCTTCCCGATGTTCTTTCTGGGGGCTTTCCAAATGGTGCTGCTGTACCTGTTCGGGCGCTCGATCATCGCTTCGGACATGTTCCTGAACCTCTTTACCACCAATACGGGGGAAGTAGGGGAACTGCTGGGCAAGCTCCTTCCGGCCATCCTCGGGGTGTGTGTACTCTATATCCCCACCCTGGCTCTGGCCGTGCGTTCGATCCGCCTGAAGGAAAAACTCGAGGGAAGTTTCCGCCGTCGCCGTCTGATCGAGGCCGGGATCTTGGCCGTAGTCTCCGTGCCGTTCGCTCTGGCGGGGCATACCCGGGTGATGGATGAAGTATTCCCGGCCAATATCTTTTACAACATGGTCTTTGCGGCACAGAGTTGGAACCGGAGCGTGGAATATCCGCAGCGTTCGCAGGATTTCGATTTCCAGGCGCGTGCCACCCATCCCGATACCTTGCGCGAAGTGTATGTGCTGGTGATCGGCGAAACGGCCCGGGCGGCCAACTTCGGACTGTACGGCTATTCGCGCAATACGACGCCCTGCCTGGAAAAAATACCCGGGCTCATCGCTTTCCCGGATGCGCTCACCCAGTCCAACACTACGCACAAGAGTGTCCCGGTGATCCTTTCGATGGCCTCGGCCGAGGATTATTCCCGATTGTACTCCACCAAGGGCCTCCTGGCGGCATTCCGCCAAGCAGGTTTCCACACGGTGTTCCTGTCCAACCAACTGCCCAACCGTTCGTACATCGACTATCTGGCGCATCAAGGGGATGAATACCTGAATTTCGTCTCGGGCGAACACGCGGCCTACGACAAAACGATGGTCGATACCCTGGCCAGCGTGATCCGTCGGGGCGGGCCGAAACTCCTGGTGGTGATGCACACCCACGGTTCGCATTTCAACTACCGGGAACGCTATCCCTCCTCCGGGGCGTACTACCGTCCGGACGATCTGGAAGTGGTCGCCGTGCGGGAGCGGGAGAAACTGATCAACGCCTACGACAATTCCATCCGCTATACCGACGAATTTCTCGCCCAGGTGATCGACACGGTCGCTTCGTTCCGTATCCCGGCGGCGGTATTCTACTGTTCGGACCACGGAGAAGACCTTCTGGACGACACGCGCAAACGTTTCCTGCATGCCTCGCCCGTACCGACCTATTACCAGATACACATCCCGTACCTGTGGTGGTTCTCCCCCCAATACGAAGCCTTGTGGAGAGACGAAGTGTCCGCCGTGCGGGACCACCGGACTCTCCCGGTAAGCACCCGGAATGTATTCTACACTTTTTTGGACGTGGCCGGCATCGATACTCCGTATGCGGCCGATTCCCTGGCCGTATCCAGTGGGAAGTTCATCCCGCAAAAACGGCATTACCTCAATGACCACAACCAGCCGGTAGCCCTCGACAGCCTCGGACTGCGGGATCAGGATGTGGAAATGATGAAAAAAAACGGGGTAAGCTATCCCTGAAGTCGTCGTCCCCTTCCTTCTGAAAATCTTTTTTTGCCTTTTCACGGCTTTCTCCCTGCCTTTGAAAGAGGAAGGAAAGGAGAATGACAGGGCTCTCCGCCCTTATCTTTTGGCCGGGAAGGGGAAGAAAAGTCAACAATACCCCGGCAGATCGACCACGCCCTCTTCGGGCCATACGGAGTGGGGTTTCAGGCGGGCGATCACCTCGGGACGCGAAAGTTCCCGAAGGGATACGCGTCCGATGCGGCGGATGGACTTCTGGGGCGAAGCGGCCATCTTTTCCGCCAGCGAAAGGGCGTAGGGATGCAGGAAGGTCGATCGTTTCCCGATCTGCCGCACCGCCCAGTCGATGGCTTTGCTCACCATCGGGCGCGAGTCGTCGCCGTAGTGTTCGGCCAAGGGCAGGATGGCTTGGAAGATCTCGTCGGGCAGGGCTTTTGCGCGTACTGCCATGCGCGCCGCCAGAGAAAAACCGGCGCGGCGGACATATTCCCTCGGGTCGGCGCTCCATCGGAACACCTTTTGTACGGCCAAGGGATGGGTGGCGATCTCCCCGCAGAACAGGTCGCACGTATCCCACGAATCGAGTCCGCCTGCTATCTCGTCCAGTTGCTCGCCCGAGAGTTCTTCCGCCCGCAGGAGAAAGAACGCCAGCAGATGGGCTTCGTGGAAGGGTGTGCGGAGCAGTTCCAGTGCCGTTTCGGTGTCTTTCCCGGTTTCCTTGGCCACCGCGCGCAGTCCTTTGACCGAGATGCCCAGCGCGTTTTCCGTACGGATGCCGAAGCGAGCCATCCCTTCCCGGGCCACCGGGTCGGCCATCGACTTCAGGCGTACGAGCAAGGCTTCGGCACGTCGGGCGGGCGGTTCTGTGGGCAGCGTTTCTCTTTTTCTTTTCATCGGTCGGCAGTTTTTTTTCGATGGGAGCCTCAGGCGTGGCCCGTGTATTTTTTTACCGCCTCCAAGGGCAAACCCCGGCGGCGGGCATAATCCTCCAGTTGGTCCTCGCCCAAGCGTCCCACGTCGAAGTAGTGCGCCTCTTTCCGGGCGAAGATCAATCCCGATACACTGGCTTCGGGCTGCATCATGTAGTTTTCCGTCAGGCAGATGCCGGTAACGGCCTCGGCGTCGAGCCAGTCGAAGAGAATCCGTTTTCCGCTATGGTCGGGCAGGGTGGGGTAGCCGCAAGCCGGCCGGATGCCTCCCTGCCGGAATCCCCACCAGGAGGTTTTCATCTGCTCGAAGACTTCCTGGGAAAAGGCCTCGGCCAAGCGGTTGGCCAGGATTTTGGCGGTAAGGGCCTGGTAGTCGTCCGTTGTATGGGCCAGGTACTCCTGAAGCCCGATGCCGGCCGTAACGGCGAAGGCTCCCACGAAATCCCCCTGCGGGGACAGAAAGTCCGAGAGGCACTTGAACGAAGCCGTCTGGTTGCGCAACTGGGGGTAGCGGCGGCCGTCCTCCAGTACGATGTCGTCGCCCTGTGCCGAGGCCGGGAAAATACCGGCTACTCCCCGGGCGGTGAGTGCTTTGTGAGCGAGAATGTCTTCCAGCACGGCGCGGCCCTCGTCCAGCACTTTGCGGGCTTCCCGGCCTTTTTCCGGGTCGGAAAGCAGTTCCGGATAACGTCCCCGGATGCCCCATTCGGCCAGGTATTCCCGCCAGTCGATCCGCTCCCGGAGCTTTTCCAAGGGGTAGTCCTCCAGCCGGATCACGCCCTGTCGGAGGGGAGGGGATGCCGGCGCGAAATCGTATTTCGGTGCCCGCTGCCGCGCCAACTCCAAAGGAACCAGCGGGGCGCGCTGCTCGTTTTTCCGGAAGTATTCCTCGCGCAGGGATTCCTGAGAGGCTCTGACGGCTTTTTCCGCACCGGACAACAGTTCGGCGGCCAGACGGACGGTATGCGAAGCGTCTTTGGCCCGGGCGACCGTCCCCCGGTAAAGCGGGGCGATCTTGACAGCCGTGTGGAGTTCCGAGGTGGTGGCTCCTCCGACGATCACCGGGACGTCGATCCCAGCCTGATCCAAGGCGCGCACCGTGGCGGCCATTTCTTCCAGCGACGGGGTGATCAGCCCTGAGAGTCCTACCAGATCGGCGCGTGTGCGGCGCGTCTGGCAGACGATCTCCTCGGGCGGTACCATCACACCCAGGTCGGTTACCTGATAGCCGTTGCAGGCCATTACGACCGAAACGATATTCTTTCCGATGTCGTGAACGTCGCCTTTGACCGTGGCGATGAGCATTCGCTTGCCCCGATCGATGTCCTTCTTTTCCATGAAGGGCGTAACGGCATCCACCGCACGCTTCATTACCCGCGCACTTTTGACCACCTGCGGCAGGAACATCTTGCCCTGACCGAACAACTCTCCGACCGTCTCCATGCCTTTCATCAGCACCCGGTCGATCACCTCCACGGGCGTTCCCAGAAGTCGGAGCGCTTCCAGCGCATCGGTATCGGCCCCTTCGGGAAGCCCTTTGACGATCTTGTACTCCAGACGCTTGCACACATCCGGATAGAGCTCTTCGAGGGAGACCTCCGGGGTTTTTCCCCGACCCGGATCGCCGGCGGTCTGTTGCAGACTTTCGGCATACTGGATCAGCCGCTCGGAGGCATCTTCCCGGCGTGCGAGCACCACGTCCTCGACCCGGGCGAGCAATTCGGGCTCGATGTCGCTGTACACGCGCAGCATCCCGGCATTGACGATGCCCATGTCCATGCCGGCGCGGGTGGCGTGGTACAGAAAGACCGAGTGCATGGCCTCGCGTACGGTATTGTTGCCCCGGAAGGAAAACGAAAGGTTGCTCACCCCTCCGCTGACCTTCACCCGGGGAAATTCCTGTTTGATCTGCCGCACGGCCTGGATAAAATCGGCCGCGTAACGGTCGTGTTCCTTCATGCCGGTGGCTACCGCCAGGATATTGGGGTCGAAAATGATGTCTTCGGGCGGGAATCCGTCCCCGGTGGCCAGACGGTACATCCGCCGGGCGACCTCCATCTTCCGTTGGAACGTATCGGCCTGACCACGCTCGTCGAAAAGCATCAGCACGGCGGCGCATCCCATCGAGCGGATGGTGCGCAGGTGGGCGAGGAAAGTCTCCTCGCCTTCCTTGAGCGAGACCGAATTGACGATGTGTTTTCCCTGTACGGCTTTCATGGCTTCCGTGAGCACGTCCCACGAGGAGGAGTCCAGCATCAGCGGCACCCGGGCGATGTCCGGTTCGCCGGCCAACAGGCGCAGGAAGTGCGTCATCGCTTCCCGGGCGTCGATCATCGGAGCATCCATGCACACGTCGATGATCTGGGCGCCGTCTTCTACCTGTTTGCGGACGATCTCCACGGCCTCGTCCCATTTCTCCTCCCGCACCAGGCGGGCGAAACGGGCGCTTCCGGCTACGTTCGCGCGCTCCCCGACATTGACAAAGTTGGCTTCCGGCTCGATGACAAGCGGTTCCAACCCGGCCAAGACCGTCCTGTGGTCTGCCTCCGGCACCCGACGGGGCGAGTATTTTCCCGCCATTTCAGACAAAAGAGAGATGTACTCCGGGGTGGTGCCGCAGCAGCCTCCCACGATGTTCACCAAGCCTTCCTGCAAGTATTTTTCCACCCAGGCGGCCATCTGTCCCATCGTTTGGGCATACCCGCCGAACCCGTCCGGAAGTCCGGCATTGGGGTGGCACGAAACGGGCAGGGCTGCCGTGCGGGAGAGGCGTTCGAGGAAAGGCAGCATCTGTTCGGCGCCCAAGGCGCAGTTGAGCCCGATGGAAAACAGGTCCATCCGGGCAAACGAAGCGTAAAACGCCTCGATGGTCTGTCCGGAGAGCAAGCGTCCGCTGGCATCGGTAACCGTTCCGGAGAGCATCACCGGCAGTGAACATACGGCATGGGCTGCGGCGACGGCCGCCTTGGCGTTGAGGCTGTCGAAAACCGTTTCGACCATCAGCAGGTCGGCACCTCCTTCAGCCAGGGTGCGTGCCTGCCGGCTGTACGCCTCGAAAAGGCGGTCGAAGGTGATGTTGCGCACCGAAGGGTCGGCTACGTCCGGCGATAGGGAGGCCGTGCGTCCGGTCGGTCCCAAGATCCCGGCCACCCAGCGCGGACGCTCGGGCGTGGCATATGCATCGGCCGCCCGGCGGGCCAGGGCGACGGCGGCGGCGTTGATCGCGTCGGAAAGATCGGCAGCGGCGTATTCTTCCAGAGATATTTCGTTGGCGTTGAAAGTATTGGTCGATATGATGTCCGCTCCCGCTTCGAGGTATCGCCGGTGGATGTCTTCCACCGAGTCGGGACGGGTGAGGCACAACAGGTCGTTGAGCCCGCGCATCGGGCCGCGCCCCTGAAAGACGAAATCCTTCTGCTGCAGTCCCAGGCTCTGGATGAGCGTGCCGGTGGCTCCGTCCAGCACCAGGATGCGCCGGGCGAGATGCTCGGAGAGGTTTTTTGCTTGGTTTTCCATATCGGGCAAAGGTACGGCATTTGCGGGAAATGCGGCAACAAAACTCCGGCGGACGATGGTATATCGGCAAAAAAATAGCATCTTTGCAGATTGAAAAGGAAAAAAGATGAAAGTAACCGATAAATTCCGGAAAGGGCAGACGCTCTTTGCCTTCGAACTGCTGCCTCCGCTGAAAGGGGAAACCATATCGTCCATTTACCATACGGTCGATGTCCTGGGAGCCTACCAACCGGCCTACATCAACATCACGTACCACCGCGAGGAGGTCAAGTTCATCGAACGCGAGGGAGGCCTTCTCGAACGCCGCGTCGTCCGCAAACGCCCCGGTACGGTGGGTATTTCAGCGGCCATCGCCGCCCGGTACGGCATCGATGTGGTCCCGCACCTGATCTGCGGCGGTTTTTCGGCCGACGAGACCGAAGACGCCCTGATCGAGATGAATTTCCTGGGCATCGACAACGTGCTGGCTCTGCGGGGCGACAACGTACGCGGCGAGCATGCTTTCCGTCCGCATCCCGGCGGACACCTCCATGCCAGCGAACTGGTGGCGCAGATAGCGGGGATGAACCGGGGCGAATACCTTTCGGGCGAAGTGGAGCATCCGGCCCCGACCGACTTCTGCATCGGCGTGGCGGGTTATCCCGAAAAACACGCCGAAGCGCCGAACTTGCAGACCGACATCGAATACTTGAAACAAAAAGTGGACGCAGGGGCGCATTACATCGTGACCCAGATGTTTTTCGACAATGCCAAATACTTCGACTTCGTGGCTCGTTGCCGTCGGGAGGGGATCGAGGTGCCCATCGTGGCCGGGATCAAACCCTTCTCGACCAAGGCGCAACTCTCCCTGCTCCCGCAGGTGTTCGGGGTGAACATTCCCGAGGAACTCTCCCGGGCCGTGGCCTCGGCTGCAGACAACACGGCCGTGCGCCGTATCGGCATCGAATGGGCCATCGGGCAGTGCCGGGAGTTGATCCGTCAAGGGGTACCGGCGCTCCATTTCTACACAATGAGCCGCCCGGACAACGTAGAAGCGGTGGTGAAAGCCGTATTCTGACCCGCCCTCTCCGGCTTGCTCGCTTCTGCCTCGGAACGCAAGGAGGCTATCGTTTTTCGTTTCTTTTTATGGAAGCGATACAGGATAAACAAAACGCCCTAAAAGGGCGTTTTGCTTTTTTGGACGGGCACGATCCGGGGCTTTTTAAACAATCAAAAGTGTGGCAAAACTTTCGGCATTTGCGCCGAAAGAGCATCCCCTCAATCGGCTATCTCGACCGTCGCCCGCTCGGCCGCCCCTTCTACCGGAGGAGCCAGTTTGCTCACGCGCACGCATACTTTTTCCGCTTGGGGAAATTCGCGGTGGAGGGCCTGGTGAATGCGCAGGGCGACGTTCTCGATCAGGCGGGCCCGTTGGGCCATTTCCTGGCGGACGATCCGGGCGATCTGCCCGTAGTCGATGGTGCCGGCGCAGAGCTCGTCCGCACGGGCTGCCTGTAAAAAGTCGGTTTCCACTTCCACGTCGGTGCTGTACATGGCTCCGGTGAGTGCTTCGGATGGGAGGCAGCCGTGAAAGGCGTAGGTGCGCAGGCCTTCGAGGCGGATCTTATTTTTCATGGGCCGTTTTTTGTTTTTGTTCTTCCTGCTCTTCGGCTTTGCGAGCCTGGAAATAGGCTTTGCGGGAGAGGGGTTCGTAGTCGTGTGTCTCGCCCAGGAGCACCAGTGAGTCGTTCCGGGTAAGGCGGTGCGTATAGTGGGCCAGATTGCCCGTGCGGGTGCAGACGGCATGGACTTTGGTGACGTATTCGGCGGTGGCCATCAGGAAGGGCATCGGTCCGAACGGCCGCCCGAGGTAATCCATGTCCAGTCCGGCGACGATCACGCGAATGCCGCTGTTGGCCAACGTGTTGCAAACCTCGACGATGCCTTCGTCGAAAAACTGGGCTTCGTCCACTCCCACCACGTCTACATCGGTGGCACGCAGCAGGATTTCACTCGAATGGCTCACCGGGGTGGAGACGATCTCGTTGCGGTCGTGGGAGACGACCCTCTGCTGGTCATAGCGGGTGTCGATGGCCGGTTTGAAGATCTCGACCCGCTGGCGGGCGATCCGGGCGCGTTTGAGCCGGCGGATGAGTTCTTCGGTCTTGCCCGAAAACATCGAGCCGCAGATCACTTCGATCCATCCGCTGTATTCGGAATGATTGACGGTGTTTTCCAGAAACATATCTCCTTCTGTCTTAAGCCATGGAAAAGGCGGGTGCGGGATTTTCCCGCACCCGCCTTGCAAAGATAGCTTGTCTTCCCTTTACTTTCGATGTTCCCTCCCGGGAGTTATCCACAAGTTTTCCTGCTCGGGTAGGACGTGGAAGGAAAACTACGGGGAAATGCTATTGAATCTCGATGGCCTGAACCGGCTGCTGTTTGACCGGATCGAGCTCCACGGCACGGTATTTCACCCGGGAAAAATCGATCTTGTTCAAGTCGATGCTGCGGATGGTGCTGTCGTACATCGTGCGGAAATAGATCACCCGGTTGCTCATGTCGGTAGCCGAAGTCCATTGCGTAGCACTGGATATATCGGCCGGAGCCTGTCCCTGGGCAAATTCGATACCCACCGGGATGTCGAAACTATTGAGGATCTGAAGGGCCTGCAACACCGTTTTGAGGGCGGTCGGCTGCTGGGGAGCGGTAGCCTGGTAAAAAGCAGCCCGGACAAAACGGGAAGGCGGAGTGATGTCGCCCGGGATGCCTAAAAAGCCGCTTCCTGCTCCCAGGGAGTTCAATTCGATCGCACCCAAACGCTGGCTGGGAGCCGACCCGGGAAACAGATTGACGTAGTTGTTCAGGTTGGTCAAGTGCCAGGGGAGCTCCGGAGAATTGGTCAGTACGCCCAAGGGGTTGTCGTAAAAGCGGACTTCACCGCCGATGATCTCCAGGACGATCTGACGGCCGCTCGTATCGGCAAAACGCCAGTGTACCGTCGAAGCACGCGGGTCGATGGCGATCACCCGCACGTTTTCCAGGGCAGCCTTCACCTGGTCCACCGTGGCGCATTCGCCCAGGATCCAGGATACCAACTGAAGGTCGGAAATGCTCTTGTCCTTTTCGGAAAGCACATAGTCCTTGTATTGCCCCGTACGGGGAAAGTAAAACAGCCCGGCAGACAGTCCGGCTTCGTTGAGCCCTTCGGCGACAAACTCTTCCTGTTCGACGGCAATGCCCACGAATCCGTAGCGCGCGGTAAAGGTCATGCCGTTCTTGGTTCCATCGGGAATGTAGGAACTCTGGGTGTAGCCCCGCGGGACGACCACATAGTGGCTGTTCAGGTCGCTGCCGCCCCATTCAATGGTGCGGGCTACGATGGTCGCTCCATCCTTGCTTTTCAGGGTGATTCCCGTGCAGGCATCTGCCGAAGGGGACAGGAGCAACGAACAACCGGTCAAGGCCAAAAAGGGTAAGGTTGATTTCATCATGTTTACTTGTTTTTAGGAATGAAGATTATTTTTTCCCCACAAAGGACATTTCGGGACGAAAAGGATTATTTCTCCCGTTTGAGCAGACGGAGCTTGTGGGTATAGCGTCCCACCTGTGCATTGTATATACCGGTCTGGTCCAGCGTGTCGATGCGCACCTGTCCGCTGGCATGGATGATCCGATGGTCGGACAGGACAATGCCCACGTGCACGATGTCGCCCTGGTCGTTGTCAAAAAAGGCCGTGTCGCCCTCTTCGGCTTCCTCGACAAAGGAGAGAACTTCGCCGCCCGTCGCCTGATCCTTGGCATCGCGGGGCAGACTCCGCCCGCACAGGCGGTAGCACATCTGGACAAATCCCGAACAGTCGATCCCGAAGAAAGACCTCCCGCCCCACAAATAGGGCGCCCCGAGAAATCCCCGGGCTACGCGGACGATCTCGCTCTTGGGCTTTTTCCCCGAAACGGTATGCCCCTCGAACGTGTAGGTCTGGTCTCCCAGCACAAAAGTCCCGTTTTCGAACCCCGGCAGACGCGATCCGATGAGGATCGGGAGGGCTTGTTGGGCGCTCTTGCACACCGCTACGCTCTGCGCGCAGTAAACGGGTTTTTCCTTGGCCAGGGTGGTGTACTGTTCGGCCGGGATCTCGAGGTATTGCTTGTTGCTCACCCAACCTTCATAGCCGTCGTGGTGAAGCCGGATGCGGCTCCAGGAAGCGCGGCGCTCCAAAACTTTGAATATCTCTCCGAAGAGTGCCTGGGTGGTCATCTCCGATGCATCGGAAGGTTCGCGGCGCACAGGCACGACGGAAAGAGAGCAAATGGCGTATCTCATCTGTTTTTCGGTATAGCCGGGCTGCCGCAGGCAGCCCGGCGTTCTGGTAACTGTGTTTTAACGGTTAAAATACATTCGTTTTTCCTGTATGGGACGGTCAGAGCAGCAGCAGGGAGTTGCTCACCCGACGTTCGCCCTGGCGGTCGAACTTCTGGTTGTCGCACGGACGGTTGACGATACCGTTCTCGGGCTGTCCCTCGATGTACATCGTGGTCGAACCGCCTCCGTCGAGGTTCAAGGCGTTTTCCGCTCCGAGCCATTTGAGGATGTTGGCCAGTTCGTTCAGGTTTACTCCCAGTGAATTGCCTTTGGAGCGGCCATCTACCGTGACCAGATATACCTTGTTGCCCGAAGTGCCGATCGCCGTGCGCGGATGGCGCAGGGTAACGAATGCTCCGGTGCCCATGTCGATCCGCTGGCCGTCCTGAAGCATCATCGGGCCCGAGCCGATGATGGAGGGTTCGGTACGGGTCGATACCCATTGCGGGTCGTCGGGGTCGCCCTGTTCGACACTGACGCGTCCCCGATCATCGATCAGGACCGCGCCGCCATCGCGGTCGCCCATCTTGCCGGAACGTTCGAAGATAACTTCGCCGTTGATCTTGAGGTAGCACACCGAATTGTACGGCGGACGCGTATTGTAAAACGAACCGTTGATGGCCACGATGGCTCCCGAATCGAGGGCTGCCTGGCTCGTGCGGCGCAGTTTTCCTTCGAGGGCGGTGAGGGCAAAGCGGCGTTTGGCTTTTTTCTGATCGACGACAAGGACATTGACAAACTCTTCGGCATCGAAGATCTTTTCCTCCCCGGTGAAGTGGTACTGGTACCATTCGATGCCTTTGGCTACTTTTTCCTTGTTCCACTTGGCATTGACAAAGGTCAGCGAGTCGTTGGTCTGCGCAGCGGCACCCCCGGCAAAGAAGGCGAGCAGAGCCAAAGAAAGAGCAATTCGTTTTTTCAGCATGATGTTTGTTTTTTATAAGATTAATTTTTTGTCGGTTTTACGTTTTCCTCGGCGGTGCTTTCATCCTCCTGAGGTCTTTTCTCCAGCAAAAGGATCGAATGTCCCACCGCCCGTTCGCCCCGGTGCGAAAATCCCAGGAGCGCATCGCTGGGATGATTGACCACCCCGCGCGCCCGTTCGCCCCGGATGTACAGGGTAGAGGAGCCGCCCCCATCCAGGTTCAAGGCTTCTTCCGCCCCCAGCCACTGCATCAGTTTGGCCGTCTCTTCGAGCGAGACCCCGCGGGAACGCCCCGCACGGCCATCCACCACCAACAGCAGAACCGTGTCGCCCCGGACGCCCACCGCCGTGCGGGGCGCGCGATACGCGTCGCCCGTACCGCAAAGCGGCTTTCCCTCCTGCACGAGCATCGGCGTGTAGGTCGAGACGATCTCCGGCTCTTCCCGCAAGGAGGGATCCTCGCCGGTGCACTCTACCGTAAGGCGTCCTTCTCGGTCGATCATCACATACCTCCCGCTGGGCGACTTGTCCTGGAGGATACGCCCCCCGGCCTTGAGAAAGCCCACCGGAAGATACGGCGGTTTCGTCTGGTAAAACGAACCGTTGATGGCAGCCAGGGCTCCGGCTTCTTCGGCCGCACGGCTGGTGCGTTGCCGCTTGCCCGGTTCGATGGCTACCTGGAAGCGATATTTTCCTGTGCCTTGGTCCACCACGAGCAGGCTGACGTACTGGTTGGCTCCGAAGAGCTTTTCCTTGCCCTTGAAATGGTACTGACGCCACTGCACGCCTTCCGCCAGCGGACGGGTGTTCCACAAGGCCCGGGCGAAAACGAGCGAATCGTTTACCGCTTGCCCGAAGAGCGTTCCGCTCAGGGAAAGGACAAGCAAAGTCCCTGCGACGACGAAAAGGCGACGGATCATTTCCGGAAGGTTCCCGTGGGATTAATTTTCCGGAAGGCACAAGAGCAGGGCGTTGGCCACTGCCTGCTCGCCTTTGTGGTTGAACTTTCCGTTTCCGCTGGGGTGATTGACCACCCCGTCGAAATCCTCGCCCCGGATGTACATCGTGGCGGCATTCCCTCCGTCGAGGGCCAAGGCGTTCTCGGCGCCCAACCAGCGCAGCAATTCGGCCAGTTCGGACAGCGTTACCCCCGAGGAGTTGCGGAACGAACGACCGTCCACCGTGATGAGCAGAACGGTATTTCCCTTTGTAGCGATCGCCGTACGGGGTTCGCGGGCGGAGCTTTTCTGTGCCAGGACCTTCCCGCCAAAGAGCAGTGCAGGTCCGCATCCGAGCACCGTGGGAGCTTTTATCCACTGCTCCCGTGTGTTGTACTCCAACTCAACCCGCCCCAACGAATCGAGGGTCAGGTAGTCGCCCGAGGGGTCTTCCTCCGAAAGGACCTGTCCGTCGAGACGGAGGTAACTCCGGATGGCATACGGCGGGGCTACGCTGAAGCTCGATCCGTTTACCGCGGCCAAGGCATCTGCCTTTTGCGCCATCTGGCTGATAGGCTCCGGCTCGCCGCCGCAGACCGCTATCCGGAAGGATTCCCGGGCTTTGTCCTGATCGACGACCAGCAGGTTGATGTATTCTTCCGTGCCGAAGAGCTTTTCCTTATCCCGGAAATGGTAACTTTTCCACTCGACCCCTTCGGCCAGTTCGCGCACGTTCCACTCGACATCCGCCAGCGTGAGCGAATCCCGGGACTGTGCCTGCCCGAAAACGGAGAAAACCGACAGCGTGAGCAGCGTGGCGTATAGTTTTGCGTGTTTCATAACGATCGGTGTGTTGATGGGTTCTTTGTAGAAAGCCCTCCGATCCACCCGTCGAGATACACCGGGAGGTGGTCGCTGTATCCGCCCCGGTATATCGGCCCGGAGAAGGTACGCCAAGGCGTCCCTTCGGGAGTGAGCAGATACGGCTTCGTCCACAGGCGAAGCAAAGCAGCCTTCGGAACAAAGTTAGTAAAAATATAGTCAAACGACAGCCATTCGCCCCGATAATAATACGTACCGGCCCCGGATGGAGGGTGCCTCCGCAACTCCGGAAGCAAGGCCGTCAGGCGGACGATGGATTTTTCGTCCGGCGTGTCGTTCAGATCGCCTAGCAGGACGATCCGCGGGGATTCCGAGCACCTGGAGATCGAATCGACCGCTTGGGCCAGACGCTGGGCGGCGGCGATCCGCGCCCCTTCGGTCGCCTTTTGCCCCATGTAGCGCGAAGTCCAGTGGTTGATGAAAAGATGCAGCGTGTCGCCCGAAGCCAGCACAGCGCCCTTGACGTAGAGGATGCCCCGTTCATTGTGTGGGACGGGCAGGATCTTGGCCGGTGCGGTGGGCGAGAAGATCTCCCGTCGGTAGAGCAGTGCCGGGTGGATGCCCCTCCGGTCGCCGCTCTCCAGGCATATCCCGAGGTAGCCTTCGCCGGTCATCTCGCGCACCCGCTGGGCAATGTCGGCCAGCACTTCGGCGTTTTCCACTTCGGCCAAAGCGAGCAGGTCGGCCGAAAGGTCGGCGGCCACTTGCGCCAGGTGGTCTATCTTGGTGCGGTAGCGCCGGGTGTCCCATCGTTTTTCTCCCTGGGGGGTAAATTCCGCATCGTCCTTACCGGGTGAACGAAGCGTGTCGAATGCGTTTTCCACGTTGTAGAAAGCGATCCGAAGACTCTGTGCTGCACAGAAAGGGGCGGCTACGAGCAAACACAGCAGCGTCAGCATCCGGATGTTTTTTCCTCTTGTCATGGATTCTCGCGTTCTCTTGACTGCAACAAAGATACCACTTCCTGACCATCGGAGCTTTTCCGCTCGGAATTTTCCCGACTCGGCGTTTCCCCCAAGAGCCCTTTCTTCATCCCCGTTTTGCGGACAATGTTCTGAAAAGCCAATATCTTACAAAATTTTGTAAGAAACCGAAGGTATTGTAATTGTTATTGCACAAAACACAAAATAAAAAATATTTTTCTTACTATTTGTTCCTTAAAAGAAATATCGTATGTTTGTAAAACACTGAAAACATTCACTTCCAACATTCATCAAAAAACACGATTCCCTATGAAAAAAGTACTACTTACCGCCTTGGTTGCCGTAGCAACCCTTTCCCTTACCTCGTGCTACAATACCCGTATCCTGGTAGGAAACGTCGAACCCACCGAACCGCTGGTGGAGGTGAACAAAGAGTGGAACCATGGCATAATCTTCGGTCTGGTCCCGCTGCAGAACGCCACCATGAAAGCTTCGCAGTATGTGGGCAATGCCGACAATTACGTGGTAAAGACCAACCAGAGTTTCCTGAACATGCTGGTTTCCGGCCTGACCTGCGGCATTTACACCCCGACGCAGACCAAATACTACATCCCGCTCAAGGATGCCCAGAAATAGGAAACCAACCGTTTTGATCCATTCGCAGAGGAGGGGAGTGATCCCCTCCTTTTTTGGGCCGAGCGGACGGAGGAAGGCGATGAGGCGGCGGCCTATAGCCGCCGCCTCATCGCCTTTTTGGCGGAAGATTTTCCCGGGCATTGCAAATCATTTCGTAAATTTCGTCCGCTGAAAAAAAACGCCATCCGCCATGACACCCCAAGAGGCCAAAGTTGAAATCGAATCGCTGCGCGAACAGCTCAACGAACACAATTACAGGTATTACGTCCTGGACTCGCCGACCATCTCCGACCGGGAATTCGACGAGCTCCTCCGCCACCTGGCCGATCTGGAAAAGCAGTACCCCGAGTTCGACGACCCCGATTCGCCCACCCGGCGGGTAGGAGGGGAGGTAACCCGCGTGTTCGACACCGTGCGCCACCGTTCGCGGATGTACTCCCTGGACAATACGTATTCTCGGGAAGAATTGGAGGATTTCGACCGGCGCGTACGCAAGGAACTGGGCCCGGATCAACCGGTGGAATATGTCCTAGAACTCAAGTACGACGGCGCTTCGATCAGCCTTACCTACCGCCACGGCCGCTTGTTCCGCGCCGAAACCCGGGGGGACGGCGTGCAGGGCGATGACATCACGGCCAACGCTCGCACCATCCGCAGCATTCCCCTGCGCCTGAAGGGGACGGACTATCCCGACCTGTTCGACATTCGGGGGGAGGTCATCCTGCCGATCGCCGAATTTGAAAAACTCAACCGCCAGCGCGACATCGACGGCGAACCGCTCTACGCCAATCCCCGCAACCTGGCTTCCGGCACGCTCAAACTCCAGGACAGCGCCGAAGTAGCTTCCCGGCATCTGGAGTGCCTGCTGTATTACGTGGTGGAAGACCATATCCACATCCCCACCCAATGGGAGGGGCTGGAAAAAGCGCGCCAATGGGGATTCAAAGTGCCTACATACAGCCGTTTGGCTCATACGATGGACGACATCTATGCCTACATCGACCAGTGGAACACCCAACGATTTACCCTGCCGTACCAGACTGACGGCATCGTGATCAAGGTCAACGACAAAAGCCAGCAGGCACGCCTGGGCTACACGGCCAAATCGCCCCGCTGGGCCGTTGCGTACAAGTTTTCAGCCGAGCAAGCGGCCACCGTTCTCGAAAGCATTTCCTACCAGGTAGGACGCACCGGCAACATCACCCCGGTGGCCAACCTCCGTCCGGTACTATTGGCCGGCACCACCGTCCAGCGGGCCACGCTGCACAACGCCGACCAGATCGAAAAACTGGACCTGCGCATCGGCGATACGGTGCTGGTGGAAAAGGGTGGGGAGATCATCCCCAAGATCGTCGGAGTGGACCTCTCCCGCCGTCCGGCCGATGCACGCCTCACGCAATACATCCGCTTTTGCCCGGCTTGCGGGACGCCTTTGGTGCGCACCGAGGGCGAAGCCAACCATTACTGCCCCAACGAAGACCATTGCCCCCCGCAGGTAAAAGGACGCATCGAGCATTTCGCCTCGCGCAAAGCGATGGACATCGAATCGCTCGGGGAACAAAACGTGAGCCTGTTGGTGGACAAGGGACTGGTCAAGAACTACGCCGACCTGTACACCCTGCGCTACGAGGACATCCATGGGCTCACCGACGCTTCTGGCACGCGCTCCTTCCAGAAACGCTCGGCCGAACGCCTGCTCCAAGCCATCGAAGCCTCGAAACGCATCCCGTTCGAAAAGGTGCTCTTTGCCATCGGCATCCGTTACGTGGGCGATACCACGGCCCGCAAGATAGCCCGCTATTTCGGTTCGATGGAGGCACTCATGGCGGCTTCACGCGAAGAATTGCTCCGCGTGGACGAAGTGGGCGACAAGATAGCGGACAGTATCCTCGACTTTTTCTCCCGGCCGGAACACCGGGAGATCATTGCCCGTTTGAAAGCCTGCGGGGTGCGGATGGAAGTAGAGAAGAGGGGGGATCGCGGCGGACAAGGCGGCGCCTTGAGCGGTCTGTCGCTGGTGGTATCGGGCAAGTTTTCCATCTCGCGCGAGGAACTCAAAGAGCTCATCGAACGCCACGGCGGGCGCAACGTATCGTCCGTTTCGGCTTCGACCGATTACCTGGTGGCCGGTGAAGCGATGGGCCCGGCCAAGGCGCAGAAAGCGGAGAAACTCGGCGTGAAGGTCATCTCGGAGGCCCAGTTATACGACCTGATCGGCACCGAAGGTTCGGCCTCCCCGCAGCCGAAGGAAGAAGATGAAAACCCCGTCGAAGAAAAAAACAATAGTTCACAGCAGGGGCAGACCAGTCTTTTCTGATCCGCTTTGCCCGGTACGCACATGGTGCGGCGACTGAAACTGCAGCGAAGGATTTCCGCTGGGGCTCTTGCTTTTGAGGAAGAAAAAAGAGAAAGAGTGCTGAGGAAGAAGGCGGAGGGAGTCTTGCCACCTCTTGGCGACTAATTCACCGTTAAAGGGTAGTGGACATCAGGCCCGACTTGATAAAGATATCGATGCCGTCCAGCACCATGTTCGTGCCGAGGATAGCCAGAACCAATCCCATCAGCTTGTGGATGGCGACCATCATGTTTTCCCCCAGGATCTTCATCAGCGATCCGCTCCAGTAATAAGCCAGATAGTTCAAGTAGCAGATCAGGGCGGACATCAGCACCACGATAATGATGTGGATCCAGTCGGCGTTGGTCACGAAGTTCATCCCGGTGATGATGGTACCCGGTCCGGCCATGATGGGAATGGCCAAGGGGGAGATGGAGATGCTTTCGTCGAAATTGACTGATCGGGGGTTGTTGATGGACGAGCGCTTGGACTGCAGCATTTCAAAGCCCACAAAGAACACCACGATGCCACCCGTGATCTTGAACGCGGGAATGGTGAGCCCGAAGACGAAAAAGATGTATTTTCCCAGCAGCACAAAGCTCAAAAGGATCAGAAAGGCTGCGATACCTGCCTTGCGTGCCACGCGATGCTCCTTTTCGATGCCCGCCCCTCGGGTCAGGCTGATGAACACCGGCGCTTTGGTCAGCGGGTTCATCACGGCAAAATAGCCGACAAACACCGTTAGGGCAAAAGTAAACAGTTCCTTGACATCCATAACCGCACCGACTTGTTAACGATTCTTTCGAATGGTGCAAAGGTACGTCTTTATCGGTATTCAAGCCTGTTTTTCTGCGTTTTTTTCTTTCCTTTGCCACAGAGATACCGTTTTGGCACGGTTATTGCCTTTTCCTGTCTTGCCCATGCAATGTCAGCGGATCGGGTCGGGACGAAAAAGTCGCCCCGTTTTCACGGGAACACACGCGCAAGCCCAAACCCCAGAAAGGTCCCGGAGCGGTTCGGCTGACATTTTGGCGTAAAAATACTGTCAAACCCTAAAGAAAAAAACAAAACAGATGATAGAACTGGACAAATTGTCATTGCAGCAATTCCTTTCGGGGGATTCGGAGATCATTCCCATCATGACCTCCAGCGAGGAGGACGACGGCACGGCTACCGAGGAGACTTATCCGTCGGTATTGCCGCTGCTCCCGCTGCGCAACATGGTGCTCTTTCCCGGAGTTATCATGCCGGTGAGTGTAGGACGTCCTTCGAGCATCCGACTGGTGGAGGACTGCGAACGTCAGGGCGGTCTGCTGGCCGTCTCGACCCAAATGGATGCCCGGGTGGAAAACCCCGAGCAGAAAGATATTTACAAGACGGGCGTGGTAGCGCGCATCCTCAAGATGTTCAAGATGCCCGACGGCAGCTATACGGTCATCCTGCAGGGTCGCCGCCGGATGGAGGTGGAAGCCGTCGTGGCAAACGATCCGTACCTGCGCGCCTCGATCGTGATGAAGGACGAGGCGGAAGTAGATACCGAGTCTTCGGAATTCGTTGCATTGCTGGACGAGATCAAAGACGCCATGCGCAAACTCTCTTCGGAAAACGCCAACCTGTCTTCCGAGATGCTTTTTGCCATGGAAAACATCCGCAACCGTCGTTATCTGATCAATTTCATCTCGGCCAACATGTCCCTGCCGGTCGAACAGAAATACGAACTGTTGAGCCTGGACGACATCCGTCAACGGGGGCTCACCGTGCTGCGTTTTCTCAATTTCGAACTCAAACGCGCTGCCTTGCGCAACGACATTCAATCCAAGGTGCGCGAGGACCTCGACCAACAGCAGCGCGAGTACTTCCTGCACCAGCAGATGAAGACCATCGCCGAAGAACTCGGCGGCACATCCGCCGAGAGCGAGATCGAAGACATGCGCGAGAAGGCCAAAACCAAAAAATGGAGCGAGGACGTCGCCCGCATCTTTGACAAGGAACTGGGCAAACTCCAGCGGATGAACCCGCAGACCCCGGACTACTCCGTACAGCGGAACTACCTGGAACTGATGCTCGACCTGCCGTGGAACGAGTATTCCAAAGACCGTTTCGACCTTGCCCGCGCCGCCCGCATCCTCGACCGCGACCACTACGGACTGGAAGACGTCAAAAAACGTATCCTCGAATACATGGCCGTGCTCAAGCTCAAGGGCGACATGAAGGCTCCGATCCTGTGTCTGTACGGCCCTCCGGGAGTAGGTAAGACTTCTCTGGGGCGTTCCATTGCCGAAGCGCTGGGACGGAAGTACGTGCGTATCTCCCTGGGCGGGCTGCGCGACGAGGCCGAAATACGCGGCCACCGCAAGACCTACATCGGAGCTATGCCGGGGCGGATTATCCAGTCGATCAAGAAAGCCGGCGTGTCCAACCCGGTATTCGTTCTGGACGAGATCGACAAACTCTCGGTCGGCATACAGGGCGACCCTTCATCGGCCATGCTGGAAGTGCTCGACCCCGAGCAGAACAATACGTTCTACGACAACTTCCTCGAAACAGGTTACGACCTCTCCCGGGTACTGTTCATCGCTACGGCCAACAACCTTTCGACCATCCAGCCGGCACTGCTGGACCGGATGGAGATCATCGAAATGAACGGTTACACGCTCGAGGAAAAGGTTCAGATCGCCCAGCGCCACCTGCTGCCCAAACAGCTTCAGGAGCACGGGATGAAGCGCCATCCGATCACCCTGTCGGATCAGGTGCTCCAGCGGATCATCGACGGGTACACCCGTGAAAGTGGTGTGCGCCAGTTGGACAAGAAGATCGCCCAGATCGTCCGCCACTGCGCCAAACAGTATGTTACCCACCAGAAATACGATCCGGACATCTCGTTCGAACAGGCGCAGAAGATCCTGGGCATTCCCCGCGAGTCGGACAAATACGAGACGATCGACACGCCGGGAGTGGTCACGGGACTGGCCTGGACGTCGGTAGGCGGCGATATTCTCTACATCGAGTCCACCAAGTTCAAGGGCAAGGGCGAACTGACCATGACCGGAAACCTGGGCAACGTGATGAAAGAATCGGCCACCATCGCCCTGCAATACATCAAGTCGCACGCCGCACAGTTCGGCCTGGACGAGGAGGAGATCGCCAAATACAACCTGCACGTGCATGTGCCGGAAGGTGCTACGCCGAAAGACGGACCTTCGGCGGGCATCACGATGCTCACCTCGCTGGTGTCGGTGCTCACCGGACGGAAGGTAAAACCGTCGATCGCCATGACGGGCGAGATCACCCTGCGCGGAAAGGTGCTGCCGGTAGGAGGCATCAAGGAAAAGATCCTGGCTGCCCGCCGGGCCAACATCACCCACATCATCCTGTGCGAGGACAACCGCAAGGACATCGAGGACATCCGCGAGGATTACCGCAAGGGCATGACCTTCCATTACGTCAAAAAAATGGACGAAGTAATACCACTGGCTCTGGAAAATTGAGTATTTTTGTCGCTTAAGACACAAAAATCACGCTGCTCACGTAGCGTAGCAGAGCATGAAGTACACCCTGCGCCTTTTCAAGAATCTGGGGCATTTCAAAAAACTGATAGCCGGAACGGTCGTATTCAACATACTGACCGTTCTTTTTACGCTCCTGTCCACCTATGCCCTGATCCCGGTGCTGAGCCTCATTTTCGGCGAGACCGAAAAGGTCTACGAGAAACCGGCTTGGATCATCGACGGAGTGAGCGTACTGGACAGCCGGGGTGCCGAAGGGGTGAAGGATTACCTCACCCAGCTGTACAACTATCAGGTAACCTACTGGATGGACCATTACACGCTGGCCACGGTGTTGTTCTGGGTATGCTTTACCGGGTTTATGCTCTTCGTGCTCAAGAACGTCTCGCGGTATTTCGCCGGGCTGTTCCTCTCGTACATCAACATCGGCATCGAACAGCGGCTGCGTAAACAGATCCACGACAAGATCCTGGCGCTCAACCTGTCGTTCTTTTCGGAAAAACGCAAGGGCGACCTGCTCTCGCGCATCACCTCGGACGTAACGGAAGTGCAATGGGCCATCTTTTCCTCGCTCTCGCGCACGATACAGGACCCGCTGATGGCCATCGGTATTCTGATCTCGCTGATCGTCCTCAGCCCCAACCTGACGGTGTTCATCGTCATCCTGCTGCCGTTTACCGCCTATGCCATCACGCGGATCTCCAAGTCGCTCAAGGAACCTTCGAAAAAGGCGCGCAAGAAATACGGCGTGCTGCTCTCCCAGGTGGAGGAAGACCTCACCGGGCTGAAGGTCATCAAGTCGTACAACGCCGCACGGCTTTCCAAGAAGCGTTTCGATGGGGTGAACGACGAGTATTCCGACCAGTTGGCCCGCATCTCGCGCCGGCGCGAACTGGCCTCTCCCTTGTCCGAGATGATCGGTTCGGCCATCATCATCTCCATCATGGGGTATGCCGGGGTGCTCATCATGAAGGACGCCAGCCTGACGGCTTCGGTATTCATCACCTACTTGGCACTCTTTTACCAGATCCTCCAGCCAACCAAGAACATCGCCCTGGCCTTTGCGGACATCAAACGCGGTGAAGCGGCTGCCCAGCGCATCTACGAAGTCATCGATACGCCGATAGCCATCACCGACGCCCCGCATGCGGTGCAAAAGACCACGTTCGATCGTTGCATCGAATTCCGCGACGTGCATTTCCGCTATCCCGATGGGGAAAAGGAAGCTATTCAGGGATTTTCGCTGTCGGTACCCAAGGGAAAGACCATCGCCATCGTCGGACAGTCGGGCAGCGGCAAATCGACCCTTACGAACCTGATCTGCCGTTTTTACGACGTAACCGGGGGAAGCATCGCCATCGACGGCCACGACATCCGGGACATCCGCCTGTCCGACCTTCGGGGGCTTTGCGGACTGGTAACCCAGGAGTCGCTCCTGTTCAACGACACGATCCGCAACAACCTGCTGCTGGGAAAACCCGATGCGACGGACCAGGAGATCCTCCAGGCGGCGCAGGTAGCCAACGCCATGGAATTTATCGAAAGGCTTCCCGAGGGGTTCGACACGAACATCGGCGATGCCGGCCTGCGGCTCTCCGGCGGACAGCGCCAACGCCTGTGCATAGCTCGGGCAGTACTCAAGAATGCGCCCATCCTGCTCTTGGACGAGGCGACCTCGGCCTTGGACACCGAAAGCGAAAAACTGGTGCAGAATGCCTTGGAAAACCTCATGAGCGCACACACGAGTTTTGTGGTGGCACACCGCCTTTCTACCATTCAGAACGCCGACTTGATCGTAGTGATGAGCCAGGGGAGGATCATCGAACAAGGCACCCACGAACAACTGCTGGCCTTGGGGGGAATGTACGCCAAGTTGATCCACATGCAGTCGTTCGAGAACTGACCACTGAAGGATTCTTCTTTAGATTTGGAAAAACGCTTCCCAGACAAGGGAAGCGTTTTTTTTTAATACACTTGTTTTTCAAAATGCGTAGTCTATCTTTCATATCCATAAAAGAGTAGGGGACCCGATCCGTATTTCAACGGAGAACAGGCCCCCCTTTCTATTTAATCACCTTGTCTTTTCGGAGATCAACACCGGCCCTCTTTTCAAGGCAGTAAACCCAGAAGCGATTTGAACTTGGATTTTATACGTTCCTTCCGGAAGAGCGAACGGCGATAAAGCTGGAAATATTTCCAAGCGCGCTTCGGATCCCAATGCCGAACGTCGCAATACCGTCGGATAAGAACGACCAACTGTGAAAGACGGGCTCCGGAGAGTTGCGTAAACGACCGCATGCAACGAGCCATAGTAGGATGCCCGAAATAAAATCGGTTGATGTCTACCAGGGCAAAGCGGTATTTTCCCTCGGAGTCTTTGTGATACAGAATGTTCCCCGGATTGTAATCGCCAGGCACCAACCCATGTCGATGCAAAAAGACGGTAAAGGCCACGAAATCTTCGCCGAGTTGGCGCTTTTCGGTTTCATCGAGTTTTTTTATGCTGGAAAGGGTAGGATAGGGGAGAAAACGACAAAGGAAATATCCGGTGTGGAAGATTCCTCCCCGGTACACATGCACGTAACCGATGGGAGCAGCCGTTTCAACTCCGCAGCGAGCCAGACGCAACGCATACCGGTAAGCCCTTTCGGCTTTGGACGGGCGAAAGAACGTATAAACGAAGCAATTGAACAGAGTTGGACGCGCATACTTCTTGACGACCATTGCCATGCCCTGATCGTGCGTGGCCACGACCGTATTGCGTCGATCGCAAAATACGCGATCGATTGGGAAATTCTCCTGAGGCAATCGACGGACGAAATCCTCGAAACGAGCATAATCCGGATGAACAACGGTTTTTACGCGAGAAAAAGCCATGTGTTTTTCGGTTTTTATCGCGCAAAAATAGGGGGTCAAAGGCCGGGAAAAAGGGGGAAATGGCCTGTATCCTGTTCCACATTTCCGGGAAAAGGAAAATCACAGAACAGAACAGTGATTTTTTCCACCACGGCTTGCGCCCGCAAAGCCTCAATTGTCCCGATACTGCGTAGGAGAGAGCCCCGAGAGGTGTTTGAAATAGCGTGCAAAGAAGGATTGGTTGGCAAAATTCAACTCTTCGCTGATCTGCTGCACGGTCATGTTGGTCGTTTTGAGCATAACTTTGGCCTGGAGCAGGACATAGTCGTCGATCAGTTGCCCGGCACGTTTGCCGGTAACCGAGCGCAGAGTGGCCGAAAGATACTTTGGGGTGATGAACAGACGGTCGGCATAAAAGGACACGGATCGACTTTCCTTGTAATGCTGGATGAGCAGATCGAGAAACTGGCGGCAGATTTCGTCCTTGCGGCTCAAACGGGTCTGCTGGCGGGAGAAATAGTCCTCCATGGCCAGAAATTCGAAAAACAAGGCTCCAAGCAGATGTTGTACCACATCCAGACGGATGATGGGAGAGGAATCCTGCATCCTTTTGCGGATAAAATCGTGATACTGGAGAAACATCTCCATGTCCGAGGGCTTGAGCCGTATCTGCGGGTTGTCCCGAAGGGCGAAAAACACCGAAAAATTTTTTTTGCGTGTCGATATGTTGGCCAACAACTCACTGGACATGAACATGAAACGCCCTTGGAAATCGGCACTTTTGTCCACATGCTGAACCATTTGCCCGGGAAGCACCAAAAGCAGTTCGTTGGGATGAAGGATATGTTCCTTCAGATCGACGGTAAAATGACACGTCCCACAGACAGTTGCCACAAACATCAATCCTTCCAGTCTGTACGGCATACTTTTCTGGGCATCTGCGTCGAAAGAGTCGAACAAGGCAAAGTAATTTTCGAGATATTCCACGTCCGGTAAAAAACCATACCGGCTTGCGGCATTTTTCTTCTGGGACTTATTGCTCATTTTCTTTTCAGCATTTCGGGCAAACATACGAACATTTCGTTTTCAGCCCAAAATTTTAAGATTCACGCCGCCATCCGTCAAAAAACACTACAAGGTGGTTAAGAAACGGTCAAAACAAATAGGCAGACCAACAAGACACTTATAAAAAACGCTAAAGGGCGAGATAAACCGATTACTCGATGGAAAAACAGAAATGGGAGCATAATCGGGGAGGCAATTATATATGCGAGAAACATCAGCACAAAAGGAAGCAAGACAACCGCCGGACACAGAAAAAGGAGAACAATCATCAAAACCATGTGATTGCGCCAAAACTCTATTAAACTCCGCATGGCAATTTCTGATTAAATACAGACAACTATAAAAAGAATTCTTGCTTAAGAGAGAAAATAAGTATGCAAACCTTGAATCAAAGTACCTATGAACCATAGATTCATAATCATAAGTACGACACTTGAAACGACGCAAACGACAAACCAAATGCGACAACGGAGCACAACAACAGAGATCCGGGAGAAATCTGTACTTTTCAAAAATTTCGTCAACCAAAAAATCTGAATACCAAGCATCACAAAACCCACCAACAAAAGTACGATGAGAAAAAAGTAAACGAGTAAAAGAAGCAAACCCATCTCGAGCAAATTTTGGAGTTAAACGACTAATTCAAAGAAAAAATATTCCGAAAATGCGAGAACAATATAGATAGTTTTTACTAAATCTTCCAATATCAATTTGACAGAAATTTCATGTGTTTTAGAAATAAATTTTTGAATATAATTTCTATTATGTAAAATAGAATTTTTCGGCACTGCCCCCGTGCCGTCCATAGAATGAACACCGCCGCTATACGACATTTTATTATTTGCACCACAAGCAGGCATCTTTGAAAGATAGGAAAGATCCCGCACGACAAAACTTTCATTCCTTCCGGCGGACGGTTCTGTGCTTGGAAACGGCGGGAATGAACCTGCCGGATGCGGTTTTTTGGCGGATACGCACAAAAAAAGACCTCCTTGTGCAGGAGGTCTTCGGGAATTCCCGTTTATTGTTATCTAAATCAAGCGCGTGCTGCGATGATCGTCTTGAAGTCTTCCGCTTTGAGCGAGGCTCCGCCGATCAGTCCGCCGTCCACGTCGGGTTGAGCAAAGAGCGAGGCGGCATTCTTGGCGTTGCACGAGCCTCCGTAAAGGATCGTGAGGTCCTCGGCAACTTGTTTTCCGTATTTGTTCTCGACCACTTTGCGGATATGGGCGTGCATTTCCTCGGCCTGCTCCGGCGTGGCGGTCAGCCCGGTGCCGATGGCCCATACGGGTTCATAGGCCAGTACGATGCGGCTCCATGCGGAGGCCGGAAGGTGGAACAAAGCGTTCTTGATCTGCTGCTCTACCACTTGGAAATGGGTGCCGGATTCGCGCTGTGCGAGTACTTCGCCGATGCAGAAGATCACCTCCATGCCTTCGGCCAGTACAGCGTCCACTTTCTCAGCGAGAAATTCGTCCGTTTCGCCGAAGTATTGGCGGCGTTCGGAGTGTCCGAGGATGACTTTCGACGCTCCGGCCGATTTGGCGATGGGTGCCGATACTTCACCCGTGTAAGCTCCGCTGGGCTTGGGATAGATGTTCTGGGCCGCTACGGCTACCGGGGTGCCTTTCAGCTCTTGGGCTACGGCATACAGGTTGGTAAACACGGGAGCTACGACGACTTCTACTCCGCACAGGGGGCATCCGGCCAAAGCGGCTTTGATTTCACCGGCCAAAGCGACGCTTTCCTGGAGGTTTTTGTTCATTTTCCAGTTGCCGGCTACGATTTTTCTTCTCATCTTTCGATTTTGTTTAGTAAGTTTATATTTTTTAGTTATTTGTTTTTCTGTTTCTTATAGGGCTTGTTTTCCAACCGTTCTTTACGTCTCTCTCCCCCCTCCTCCTTTCTTTTTTCGTCCTTTTCTCCTTTTCGGGCCCCTCGCCATCTCTCACGAAAGCTTTTTGATGTCTTCAGCCTCTCTTTATTTGGCGGTACGGATGCGGGGATCGAGCCAAGCGTAGATCACATCGACGAAGATGTTGATCAGGATAAAGATGCTGGCGATCACCAGCACCGAACCCATCACCACCGGCAGGTCCATGGAATTGAGCGCATCGACGATCGCCTTGCCCAATCCGTTCCAGGCGAAGATGTACTCGATGAACACCGCTCCGGCCAACATGCCGGCAAACCAGCCCGAGGCAGCGGTAATCACCGGGTTGAGGGCGTTGCGCAGGGCGTGCTTGAGGATGACGGCATACGTGCTCAAGCCTTTGGCCCGGGCGGTACGGATGTAGTCCTGGCTCATCACGTCGAGCAGCGATCCGCGCATCAACTGGATGACCACCGCCAAAGGCCGCATACCGAGCGTGATGGCGGGCAGGATGATGGCAACGATGGTCAGGTATTCCCCCCGGCCCAGGTTGTCGATCGTGTACAGGTTGCCGGTCATCGAAAGCCCGGTATAGTCGTGCAACAGATAACCGAACACCCACGCCACGATGATGGCGGCAAAGAACGAGGGGACACTCATCCCGATGCTTCCCAGTACCGAGACGGCCCGGTCGAACACCGAATCGCGCCACAAAGCGGCCAGGATGCCGATAAAAATGCCGATGATCATGGCCAAGGTCATGGCCACTACGGCCAGTACTACGGTATTGGGGAGCGTTTGTCCGATGATACTGCTCACGTTCAGGCCGTCGCGCTGGTAAGACTGGCGCAGGTAAGGGAACTTGAGGATCAGGCTGTACTTGCCCAGCGGCAACAGTCGGATGTAGGAATACTTGTCTGCGGGGTAAGTATAGTCGCCCGGGGTGTTGCTGTTGATCGACAGGGGCGAAAGGTCGTTGATGTAGTAGAGGTACTGCACCGGCAGCGGCTTGTCAAATCCGTAGCGGGCGCGGATGGCCTTCAACTGCTCTTCGTCTTCGCGCTGGTCCAGCATCATGCGGGCCGGATCGGACGGGATGGCCTGGAACAGGATAAAGACAATGGTGGCCAATCCCCACAGCGTCACCAAGGCCTGCAATATTTTCTTCAGTACAAGTTTGAACATGCTTCCTTCCGCGTATTTTCCAACTCAATCTTCATTTTTCAATTCGAAACAACTCCGTTTGGACACCACCACTCCCCGTTTGAGTTCCACCACGCCCGGATTGGACCGCAGGATGGTTTTCAAGGTTACCGGATCGGTGAAATAGATGGGGAAAGGGATGGCGAGCCGTTCGACCGCTTCGCCTTGGTCGGTATTGGCCAGCACGACGACAGGCGTATCTTGATGGGCCAGGTAACGCAGCACCGCTTCCCAACCTTCCGGATGGGAGGCCTCCATGTCGAAGCAGGTAACCAGATACACGTGTTCCAAGGCCAGCAGACTGTCCGTCCGGTCGATTCCGTCGCGATCCGTTGCCGAAAAACCGGTGATGGAAGGCAGTTTTCCGCTCACCAGGCGCGTATCGCGCGAGACGAATTCCGCTCCGGGTATATTCCACGGCTCCTGCTGGTCGGAAAAACGCTTTTCACGTCCGTCCACCCGGTAGGTCCATACGTTTTCGAATATCGGCGCATCCTCCCCCTGCGGGAGTTCCATCGCCCGGGGAATGTCCGTTCCCACGGCATAGGGACGCAGGTCCACCAGCGGTTCGTACCGCAGCACGTAGTAGATGATCCCTATCGAAAAGGCGAAAAGCAAGGTGACGATGCTCATCGAGGTGCGGAAGCCCAAAGCCGGCTTGATAAAGCGCTGCCATACGATCAGTTGCACCACCAGTGCCAGGATAACGATGTTCTTGGCAAAAGACGCCCAAGGCGACAGATGGATCGCATCGCCGAAGCAGCCGCAATCCGGCACCGCACCCGTAACGGCCGAGAAAAAAGTTACAGCGGTAAACACTCCATTGAGTGCCAGAAGTGTCCACAGGGCGAATACCTTGAAGCGTCCCATCAGCAACACGGCTCCCAGGATCAGTTCGAGGGTAATGAGCGTCCCGGCGGCATCCACCACCAGAAAATGAGGAAGTTCGATGCCGAGTCCGAAAGCGGAGAGGTATTCTTCGATCTTGAAGGTCAGGCCGAGCGGGTCGTTGAGTTTGACCAAGGCCGAAAACACGAACACCACCCCCAGCACGACGCGGATGACGGTCGTTGCCGTCTTCTTGCGCACCCGGAGCAGCCGTTCGTCTTCTTCCGCTTGAGGTTTACCACGCATGGTTTTCCGCGAGTTTTATCAGAGCAAATACCGAATAGTTGAGCATGTCGTAGTAATTGGCCTCCACGCCTTCCGACACGCAGGTGCGTCCGCCGTTGTCCTCGATCTGTTTGACCCGCAGGATCTTTTGCAGGACCATGTCGCACAGCGAGGAGATACGCATCGAGCGCCAGGCTTCGCCGTAGTCGTGATTCTTTCGCTCCATCAGGCTTTTGGCTTCGCCGGCGAACCGGTCGTAGAGTACCTCCACTTCTTCGCACGAGAGGTCGGGGCGGTCGGCTACCCCTTTTTCCGCCTGGATCAGGGCGATGATGCAGTAATTGACAATGGCGACAAATCCGTCGGCCTCTCCTTCGTCGTCCACCATGCGGTGCCCGGACTGCTGGAGGGAGCGGATGCGCTGCGCCTTGATGAAGATCTGATCGGTGAGCGAAGGAAGCCGCAAGATACGCCATGCCGGGCCGTAATCGGCCAGTTTTTTGGAAAAAAGAGCATGGCACCGCTGGAGCACGGCGTCGAATTGCTTCGATGTGTTGCTTTGCTCTGTCGGAAATGTATCCATAGGCTTATCGATGTCCGATGTTTCGTTTCGACTTTCAAAGGTAGTGATTTTTCCCCACCCGCCGACGGCCTTATGGGGAAAACACACAAAAAAACCGCCGGATGTGAACATCCCGGCGGAAAAAGCAGTTTTTCTGAGGTTCGGCCTGCCCTTGCCCGGCTACCTTCCCCGAAAGCCTCACCAGTCGGAAAGATCCGGCATGGACGAAGCTGTGGCAAAAATAATGACAAAAATCAGGATGTACAGCACGATACCGATCGCCACCCAGATCAACGAAGCCTTTGCCCAGTTGGCACGGTTGCGGTTGCCGGTGCTGCTCACCGCCCATACGATCAGCAGGATCAGATTGACAAGCGGAATGATCATCAACAGTTGTGTGACGAACCAATCGGATACGGACATCACCTGACGGTCTTTTTCCCGGGGGTCGAACACCGGCCCGGCAGGATTTTGGTACATTTCTTCCATGGGTAATACGTGTTAAATGTTAGGATTGTATGATGCGAAATACGGATTTACCGGCTGCGAAGAGGAGACTCGTCGCCTCTTGTTTTCTGCGCTTTTACGCCAGACCAAGGTAGTCATTTTACAAGGATCTTCATCGCTCCTTGTCGAAATTTCTGCGCTCCTCCGATCAAAAAATACCGGAATATTTCGCTGAAGCACATCCGAAGCAAGAAAAAATACGTTCCCAACTCCCTGCATCGCTGCAAGTACACCGGGAATGCGTACCTTTGCAGGTACGAAACCCGAAAAACGCATTTTCCCATGCCCACCATCACCCCCGATCCGGGCTCGTCCCGCAGCAAGACCCAGCAGGTGCGCGAGATGTTCGATCGTATCTCCGGGCACTACGATTTCCTGAACCACTTCCTCTCCTGGGGCATCGACGTACTGTGGCGGAAAAAACTGGTAAAAATCGCCCAGCCGGCGCGCGGAGGCAGGATCCTGGACATCGCCACCGGAACAGGCGACCAAGCGATCATGCTGGCCGAAAAGCTCGCTCCCCAGCGCATCGATGCCGTGGACCTTTCGGAAAAAATGATGGACTTCGGCCGGGAAAAGGTCCGGAAAAAAGGCCTCGAAGAGAAGATATTTTTCCAGCGGGCCGACTGCCAGAGTCTGCCGTTCGGACACAACACGTTCGATCTGGCTACCGTTTCCTTCGGGGTGCGCAATTTTGAAAATCTGGCCCAAAGCCTCTCCGAAATCCATCGGGTGCTCAAACCGGGCGGCATGCTGCTGATCCTCGAGTTTTCCTACCCTACCCGCTTCCCGATCCGACAACTTTACACCTTTTACACCCGTTACATCCTGCCCGCCGTCGGACGGATCGTCTCCCGCGACGCCCGTGCGTACACCTACCTGCCGGAGTCTATCCGCGCTTTCCCGGCCGGACGCAGTTTCACCAACATTCTGCGTGCGGACGGATTTCTGGCCACGCGCTTTCTCCCGCTCACCGGCGGGATCGCCACCATCTATTCGGCCCTCAAACCCCGTCAGGAACTGCGATGACCCTCGAAGTACAACTGCGCCTTACCCCCTCCCAAGCGGCAAATGCCGACCTGGTGCGGGAAGCTGCCTGCCGCAAGGCCCGGATCGCGCCCCGTACGCTCAATGCCCTGCGGGTACTTCGCCGCTCGATCGACGCCCGTGCCCGTGAACCGATGGTCGAAGTTGCCGTAGCGGTGTACTCGGGGAACGATTTCCCGCAGGACACCCCACCGGTAGAATATCCCGATGTGCGCGGGGCGGAGGAAATCGTCATCGTGGGTTCCGGTCCGGCCGGGATGTTCGCAGCGTTGAAGGCCATCGAATGCGGTTACCGGCCCATCGTCCTGGAACGGGGCAAGGACGTGCATGCGCGCCGCCGGGACATCAAGGCACTTTGCACCCAACACATCGTCGATCCCGATTCCAATTACTGCTTCGGCGAAGGGGGCGCCGGGACCTACTCGGACGGGAAACTGTACACCCGCTCCAAAAAACGGGGCGACACCTCGGGCATCCTCGCCCGTCTGGTACAACACGGAGCATCTCCCGAGATCATCACCGATGCCCGCCCGCACATCGGCACCGACAAGCTGCCTGCCGTGGTGGAAAACATCCGCCGGCAGATCGTCCAATGCGGCGGCGATTACCTGTTCGGACGCCGGGTGAGCGAGCTGCAGATCCGCCACGGACGGGTCTGCGGAGTGGAGACCCTAGGCGGAGAACGCTTCGAAGCGCGAGCCGTGATCCTGGCTACGGGACACTCGGCGCGGGACATCTACGAACTGCTGCACCGCAAGGGGATCGCCCTCCAAGCCAAAGGAACGGCCGTAGGCGTGCGTTTGGAACATCCTCAGGACCTTATCGACCGTATCCAGTACGGTCCGAAAGGTCGTGGGCAGTACCTTCCGGCGGCGGCCTACCGCGTGGTGGCGCAAAGCGGCGGGCGGGGCGTTTACAGCTTTTGCATGTGTCCGGGAGGCTACATCGTGCCCAGTGCGACCGATGCCCGGCAGGTGGTGGTAAACGGCATGTCACCGTCCATGCGCAACGGCCGCAAAGCCAACTCGGGTATTGTCGTTTCGCTCGAACCGCAGGACCTCCCTCCCCAGTACGAACGCTACGGAGTGATGGGGCTGCTGCAGTTCATCCGGGACATCGAATGCCGCGCTTGGGAGGCCGGAGGGGAAACCCAGACAGCGCCCGCTGCCCGGATGACGGACTTCTGCCAGAAGCGCATCTCGTCTTCCCTACCCGATACGACTTACCTTCCGGGGATCGTTCCGGCCGATCTGGACCAGGTGTTGGGCCCGTTCATCGCTCCCCGTCTGCGGGAAGGCTTGCAGGCGTTCGGGCGGAAGATGCGGGGGTTCTATACCGAAGAGGCAACCCTGATCGGGGTGGAAACGCGCACTTCCTCTCCCCTGCGCATCCCCCGCGACCCGGCGACCCTCGCGCACCCACAGGTATCCGGTCTGTTCCCTTCGGGCGAAGGGGCGGGCTACGCCGGAGGCATCGTCTCGGCGGCGGTCGATGGGCAAAACTGCGCCTTGGCGGCTATCGAATACTTGAAAAGTCTCTGATCGATCGGGGGAGCATTCTTTTTTCCGGATTTTCTGACGAAAAAACCCCGTCCGCTTTATCCCGACACGGCGCATCGGTATGTGGTGGTTTGCAAGAGAACACCGAGCGTTTCTTGTCAAAAGAATTCGTGGGAACTATTTTTTAACATTCTGCGCCCGGGGATGATACCGTTGCACGACCTCCGACAAACGGGAGAGATCGATGTGGGTGTATATCTCGGTGGTGGTGATGGAGGCATGTCCCAGCATGGCCTGAATGTCGGCCAAGTCTGCTCCTCCCTCCAGCAAATGCGTGGCAAAACTGTGGCGCAAGGTGTGGGGGCTGACTTTTTTCTCGATCCCGGCATCGGCGGCCGCGCGGCGGATGATGGTAAAGACCATCGCCCGGGTGAGCCCCGTTCCCCGGCGGGAAAGAAATACGGTGTCGGCCCAGCGCGAGGAGACTTCCTGATGCGAGCGAACGGTGTCGATATAGCTTTGTACCAAACGGATGGCCCGGGCATTTATCGGGACAAAACGCTCCTTCGAGCCCTTTCCCCGCACGCGGATAAAACCTTCGGCAAAGAACAGGTCGGAGAGGTGCAGCTCGGTGAGTTCCGACACCCGCAATCCGCAGGCGTACATCAGTTCGAGCATCGTACGGTTGCGTTCGCCCTGAGGCTCGTCCAGCCGGATCGCCGCGATGAGCCGATCCACTTCCTCTACCGTGAGTACGTCAGGCAGACGGCGCCCCGTTCGGGGCGTTTCGAGCAGCAGCGCAGGATTTTCCTCCGTGTAGTTCTCCACGTTCAGAAAACGGTAAAAGCCCCGCACGGCCGATACCAGACGCGAAAGGGATCGGGGAGAAAGCCCCTGTCGGGCACACTCCCGCACGAAACCCTCCAGGAGCTCGAAGGTGAGTTCCCAGGGAGCGTTCTGCGGGCAATGCTGCTGGACGTAAAGCCGGAGTTTTTCCAAATCGAGGGCATACGACTGGGCCGTACGGGGGCTCAACCCGCGCTCGATGCGCAGGTAATGCGAAAAATCCCGGATACTCTCTTCCCAGTGGTTCACGGTACAAATCGTCTTTGGAATGGCTAAAATTAGCAAATAGATCGCTATCTTTGCACATGTATAATCGCATTTTATCATGAAAATACTGATCCTCAACGGGCCGAATCTCAACTTGCTGGGACGGCGAGAACCCTCGGTGTACGGCGACCGATCCTTCGACGAGTATTTCCAAGTATTGCAAAAACGCTACGCGAAACACGAGCTGGAGTATTTCCAGAGCAATTCGGAAGGTGAGATCATCTCGAAGATCCATCAGGTGGGCTTCGACTACGACGGCATCGTGCTCAACGCCGGTGCCTACACCCACACCTCGATCGCCATTGCGGACGCCATCCGGGCGGTCCACACTCCGGTGGTCGAACTGCATATCTCCAACGTGTATGCCCGCGAAGAATACCGCCACCGTTCGATGATCGCCCCGGCCTGTCGGGGATGCATCTGCGGATTCGGGTTGAAAGGCTACGACCTGGCCATCGAGAGCTTTTTGGGCGACGAGGCCGCTTCGAAAAAACCGCTGGGAAAAAAATGGCAAAAGGCCTTCGAGATCGCCGAGGAACTTCGCGCCAACGGCGACCGTTTGTCGGTGATCGCCGAAAAACTCAACCAAATGGAAGTAAAAACTCCCCGGGGAAAGGTCTGGACGGTACAGACCGTCGGGAGAATGTTGCAAAAGAAGAAGAACTGACGTTTTATATATGGTAACTGCCGAACAGGTAAAAGACATCGTAACCCGTACCGCCGCACTGGGCCGGTATTTGGACATCGACAAAAAACTGGCCCGCATCGAGGCCGACGAAGAAAAAACCCAGGATCCCGCGTTTTGGAACGACGCCAAGGAAGCCGAACGGCTGATGAAGCACCTGCGCAGCGAAAAACGCTGGGTGGACGACTTCCACGAGGTCAAAACGGCGGCGGACGACCTGGAAGTGATCTACGATTTTTACAAACAGGAAGGCGCCACCGAAGAGGAAGTGGAGGAGCACTACTCCACCGCGCGGAAAAAACTGGAAGACCTCGAATTTCGCAACATGCTCTCCGGCGAAGAGGATGCCATGAGCGCCGTATTGCAGATCACGGCCGGAGCGGGCGGCACCGAGAGCAACGACTGGGCATCGATGCTCATGCGCATGTACCTGATGTGGGGCGAAAACTTCGGTGCCAAGATCCGCGAGCTCAACTATCAGGAAGGCGACGTGGCCGGGATCAAGACCGTTACCCTGGAATTTGACGCCGAGTACGCCTTTGGTTACCTCAAGGGCGAAAACGGCGTACACCGCCTGGTGCGCATCTCGCCTTTCGATGCTGCGGCACGGCGGCACACCTCGTTTGCCTCGGTGTACGTGTACCCCTTGGTGGACGACACCATCGAGATCCACATCAACCCGGCGGACATCACGTGGGATACGTTCCGCTCCTCGGGAGCCGGCGGCCAGAACGTCAACAAGGTAGAAACCGGCGTACGCCTGCACCACGCTCCCTCGGGCATCGTGATCGAAAACACCGAGACACGTTCCCAGTTGGAGAACAAGGAAAAAGCGATGCAGTTGCTCCGCTCGCAACTCTACCGCATCGAACTGGAAAAACGCCAGGCCAAACGCGCGGAGATCGAAGCCGGAAAGATGAAGATCGAATGGGGTTCGCAGATACGCAACTACGTCCTACAGCCCTACAAACTGGTCAAGGACCTGCGCACCGGGTACGAAACCTCGGACACCGATGCCATCCTCTCGGGCAGGATCGACGATATGCTCAAGTCCTACCTGATGATGATGGGCCAGAAAGACGCCGAAAAAGCGGACGAAAGCCCGTTTTAAGAAGCCTTTCCGGACCTTTTTCCTTGCCGACGGGCAAAGCAAGTCTCGGATGGCACCGAGAGGATTCCGACAGATACCGGTCTATTTGCCGCCTCGGCCGTTTATCTCCAGGGCGGGATGAACGTAACAAAATCCGATAAAAAACGAAAAACATGACATACGACGAACTTTTTGCACAGATCCGCCGAAAAAAGAGTTTCCTGTGCGTAGGACTGGACCCAGACGTGCGCAAACTCCCCGCTTGTCTGAAGGAGGCGCAGGAGCCCTTGTTCGACTTCTGCCGTGCCATCATCGACGCTACTGCACCCTACTGCGTGGCCTACAAGCCCAATACCGCCTTCTTCGAATCGTGCGGAGCGGCCGGATGGCAGGCTTTGGAAAAGACCGTCGCCTATCTCCGCACCCACTACCCGGACGTGTTGACCATCGCCGACGCCAAGCGCGCCGACATCGGCAATACTTCCGCCCTGTACGCCCGGACATTTTTCGAGACGATGGATTTCGATGCGGTAACCGTAGCTCCGTACATGGGGAGCGACTCGGTAGGACCGTTCCTGGAGTTCGAGGGCAAGTGGGTTGTGCTGCTCGCCCTGACCTCCAACGCCGGCGGAGGCGATTTCCAGCTCACTACCCTGGCCAGCGGAGAGCCTTTGTATCGGAAAGTGCTCGAAACGTCCCGACAATGGGCCTCGGCCGAGCGGATGATGTACGTAGTGGGTGCCACGAAAGCCGAATACCTTTCCCAGGTGCGGGAAGTCGTTCCGGATCATTTCCTGCTGGTGCCCGGAGTCGGAGCGCAGGGAGGCAGTCTGGAAGAGGTATGCCGACACGGAATGAATAGTCATTGCGGATTGATCGTCAACTCTTCACGCGGCATCATCTACGCTTCTTCCGAAAGTGATTTTGCACAGGCAGCCGCCCGCGAGGCGGCGAAACTGCAAGCCTCGATGCAACGCGAACTCGAAAACGCCGCCCTGGTCTAACCCCCTTCGTTTTTACCCCAGAAAACCATGCCGTTCGCTGCAGAACTCTACGAAGCAGGCGCCCGCATCGGGCTGTGGAACATCACCGAAAGCGAAGCAGCGCTGCGCACCGGCATCACGCTTTCCCCGGCTTCGATGTCGCTGATCAACGCTTCGGGCAGCGCCAAGCGTCGCCGCGAACTGCTGGCGGTACGCTCCCTGATGCACCGGATGGGTATTTCCGACAACGACCTGTACTACCAGGACGAAAAACCGATGTTGCGCAGCGGGCGTTTCATCAGCATTTCCCATTCGGGAACGATGGCCTGTATCGCCCTCTCGGCCGAAGGACCGGTGGGGGTCGATATTCAGGAGATCAAACCTCGCCTGTCCATCGTGGTGCGCTGGCTCACCAAGTCGGCTCCGGATGCAGCAGGCCGCAACGTAAGCCTGATCCGTTCGGGGCTTTTGTGGACAGCCCGCGAAGCGATGTTCAAACTCGCCGGTCGGGAGGGAGTCTCGATGCGCAGTTTTCATACCCGCCTGCCGGAAGGAGAAATAGGCACCCAAGGGTGCTTCCCCGGATATTTGGACACCGGGACGGAGACGGAAACGTTCCAGGTACACTACCGCGTATTGGAAGGCTATGTCCTGGCCGTGGCTTTCCCCACACAAGCAGCCGAGGCGGCGGAAGGCGCTACCGATCTTTGAACGGAATAAAACCCCTCGGCCAAGGAGGCCGTGGCGGGATTCCGACCGGGAACGTCCCCGGTCGGGAAATTCGGGAAAATATCCGATCACATGAATCCTCCGTACGAAAACGAAAAAATCCAAGAGATGACTCCCGGGAAGGTTCCCGTGGGCCTTGTCGGTTTTCTCCGCCATCCGAATGAAAACCTCAAGGCGGACTATCGTCCCGGGGGACTGCTGCGAACGGTCTGCTGGTGGGCGGGTGTTCAGGTTTTCTTTGCAATAGCCATGGCGCTGCTGATCACCTTCGACCTGGGCCAAGGGGGTGCGGAGGATACCACCCGGGCGTCGATGCCTCCGGAAGGTGTTTCCGCCAAGGCTTTCCTTTGGCTGCTCATCTTTCTTCCCCCGGTGTTGGAGGAGTTCCTGTTCCGCTATCCGCTTCGCCGTACGCGCTGGGTACTGACCCTCTGGAGTACGGTGGCAGCCTATCTGCTGGTCTCGGCCCTGGCGGGTGTACGGGGCATCGAAGCACAAGGCCTCCTCTGGCGTTTGGCCCTGGGTGGGGTCGTCGGTTTGGCTGTGGGGCTGGGCGGCTGGCGGTACGCGCTGAAGATAAACTTCGGGGGGCTGTTTTACTTCTCGGCGGCGGTATTTGCCCTGCTGCACTTGTCCAACCTGCATGGGGAGGACTTTCAGTGGATTTACCTGCCGTACCTGCTGGTTTACACACTGGACAAATTTGCTTCTGGACTGGTGTTCGGGTACGCACGGATGCGGCACGGATTCGGGGCGGCCGTTGTCCTGCATGTGCTCTCCAACCTGTTTTTCGTCATATAGTTCGATGTTCAATAATCTGGCACAATCCTTGTCGAAAACTACATTTAACCCCATGAATTCGGCTCTGCTTTTACGCATCGTACATCGGTTGGCAAAGGCTATCTCGTTCGCTATTTGCCTCTTCTTCTGTACTTGTTCGGCAAAGGGGGCGTTACTTCCGGAGCATGCCAACGATACGATCCGAGACGGGAAAACCGTCTTTCTTGATTCGTTGTTGCGTGCAGTTTACTCTGAAGACCAGAATGTACGCATCGGCTTCGAAAGAGTCATCGGAAGCAACCATGCCGACAGCATCCTTGCGTTCTCTATGCGCATGGAAGAGGTCGATCGCTATTGTCAGGAGATCGTTTTCCCTATTTTGGATACTCTCGGAATTCCCGACGGACTTTCCGAACGTTCTTACGACGCTCTCTTCCTGGTGGTACAGCATGCCGATGCGGAAGCCCAACATAAATATTTTCCCCTCTTTCGCTCTGCTGCTGAAAAAGGTCTCGTGTCCCCATCCGATGTCGCCACCATGCAGGACCGTATCCTGATGCGGGAAGGACGGCTTCAGATATACGGCACCCAGACGTTTACCTCGCAAAAAATTCTCCTGGACCGAAATGGAAACGCCTCTTCGGATGCCGAAGGGAGTGCCATATACCTTTGGCCCGTATCCTCGCCCGACAGTTTGGACATCCGAAGAGCCAAGGTCGGTCTTCCTCCGATAGAGGAATACTTCGCCGTATTTCAAGAAGCTGGCATGGAACTTATCTGGGACCGTTCCCTTACCGTAGAAAAGGCCCGGGCTCTTCGCTAAACCTGGTTATCATCGTTTTCCCGGGGATTTTTTCGCAAGAACAGTTTTTTACAATTTCCTCCTGTCCCGAGTTTGTTTGGCTTTGCTTATCTTTTGATAAGACAGGATGCGCCTCGGCAAAGCCAAATCCGAAAACTTCGTTTTCTCCCTCGGCTTTGCGCTCGGCTTTCACTATTTTTAGATAAAACAGGGTGCGGCTTGGCCGCGTCTTGGGCAAAACTTCGTTTTCCCCCTTGCCGCTGCGCTCGCCTTACCCTATCTTTGCAAATAATAAACCCTTGCGCTCTTGGACAAGAGCAAAGGAGAAAAAGGGAAAAAAACCTTTTTCCTACGGCATGAGGTTTTTTCAAAACACGAAAAAAGAACAAAAAAGAATATGGCAAACATCCTGGCTATCGTCGGAAGGCCAAACGTGGGCAAATCGACGCTTTTCAACCGCCTGACCCAGACGCGGCAGGCCATCGTGGACTCCGTTTCGGGTGTAACCCGCGACCGCCACTATGGAAAATGCGACTGGAACGGTTTGGAATTTTCGGTGATCGACACCGGCGGGTATGTCCGCGGGTCGGACGATATCTTCGAGGACGAGATCGCCAAACAAGTGCACCTGGCCATCGACGAAGCGTCGGTGATCCTGCTGATGACCGATGCCCAGTCCGGGGTAACGGCCATGGACCAGGAGGTGGCACAGATCCTGCGCCGCAGCAAAAAGCACGTTCTGCTGGCTGTAAACAAGGTCGATAGCTCCATTCACGAGCCTTTTACGGCCGATTTCTATTCGCTCGGACTGGGCGCCCCCTACTCCGTTTCAGCCATCAACGGCAGCGGTACGGGCGAGATCCTCGATACGGTGGTGGAATTCTTCCGCCGCGACGAGGCCGAACAGCCTTCCGAGCAGGCTGACCCTTCGGAAAAAGCCCTGCCCCGCTTTGCCATCGTCGGAAGACCGAACGTGGGCAAGTCCTCGCTCACCAACGCCCTGCTGGGGGAAGAGCGCCACATCGTCACCAATATCGCCGGGACGACCCGTGACGCGGTCGATTCGCTCTACAACCGCTTCGGACACCGTTTTTACCTGGTGGATACGGCCGGACTGCGCAAAAAGAGCAAGGTGGAGGAAGACTTGGAGTTCTACTCGGTGATGCGCTCGGTACGGGCCATCGAAAACGCCGACGTATGCCTGCTGGTGATCGACGCCACGCAAGGCTTCGAAGCCCAGGACATGAACATCTTCCACTTGGCCGACTCCAACCGCAAGGGCATCGTCATCCTGGTAAACAAATGGGACTTGGTGGACAAGAGCCACAATACGGCACGGGATTTCGAAAAGGCGATCCGCGAAAAGATAAGCCCCTTTACCGACGTGCCCATCCTGTTCATCTCCGCTTTGGAGAAACAGCGCATCTTCAAAGCGGTCGAAACGGCCGTCCGCGTGTATGAAAACCGCGCCCGGCGCATCAAGACCAGCGAGCTGAACGAGGTGATGATCCCCATCGTGGAGTCGACTCCTCCGCCGGCCACCAAAGGCAAGTACATCCGGATCAAGTTCTGCACCCAGCTGCCTACCGCCTCGCCCAAGTTCGCGTTCTTTGCCAACCTGCCGCAGTACATCAAAGAGCCGTACAAACGCTTTGTCGAGAACAAGCTGCGGGAAAATTTCGACTTTACCGGCGTGCCGCTGGACATCTATTTCCGCAAGAAATAATAACCCGTCCCTTTCGGAGGCCGCCTGCACTGGCGCAAACGAGCTCTTTTTCAAACAAAAAACGGAACGAACCTTTCACGTGAAAGACTTTAGAAAATACGGACTCCTCGCCCTGCTCGCCTTTACGGTGGCGACCTTTTCGCTCCTGGGGGCTGGCCCGGCCCGACAGTCCCCTCCGCCGGAACAAAACAACGTCCCCACTTCGGAGGGATATACGGACGGTGTGCCGGTGGATGACGGTTCATGGGGGGCTCCGGCACGTCCGTTGTCGGCTCCGAAACAAATGCCCGAGCGCATCCCTTCGAAGGACCTTCCCCAGCCCGTCCACCCGGTGAAAAAGGCGACTCCGGCAGTCTCCGACCGGGACACCTCGGCCACCGCAGCGGCTTCCCCGCAAGCTCCTGTTTCCCCATCCTCGGGGAACACCCGCACGACCCGCATCCGCATCGACAATGCCGACCTGATCAGCAACAACGAGGACCTCGCTCCGGGGGTACAGAAACTCATCGGCAATGTGCGTTTTCGCCACGGAAACACGCTGATGACCTGCGACAAGGCCGAATACAACCGCTCGCAGAACACGTTCTTTGCCACCGGAAATGTATTTGTCAACGAAGGCGACACCCTGACCCTTCGCAGCGACCAGATGCTCTACACGGGCGACGACCAGCTCATCAAGGCTTTCGGGCATGTCGTGCTCACCCACAAGACCACCACCCTGCGCACCGATACGCTGGACTACGACCGGATGCGCGAACAGGCCTACTACTTCTGCTCGGGAACCATCACCGACGACAAAAACACGCTGGAGAGCCAGATCGGTGTTTACCGGGTACCGGACGACATGGTCGATTTTTACCTCGACGTACACGCTTGGGATCCGGAGTACAACATGTATTCCGACACCCTGCACTACCACACCGAGACCAAAATCATCACCGTCGAAGGGCCGACCAACATTTACAGCGACAAAAACCGCATCTATACCGAACTGGGCTCCTACGACACCCAAAGCAGAGTAACGGACGGCTACCGCAACAACCGTGTTTCGTACGGACGGCGCATGCTCCGCTCGGACACCCTGCACTACGACCGTCAGGAAGGGTACGCCCGGGCCGTATCCCGGGTAGAAATCCAGGATACCGCCCAGCGCGCAGCCGTGTACGGGGATTTTGCCGAATATTTCGAGGCGCAGGATTCGATCATCTTCCCCCGTCGTCCCAAAGCGATTCAGGTATTGGATCGCGACACTCTGTACTCGCGAGCCGATACGATGATGGTAACCCGCCGCAGTTCGCTGATGGCCTATCTGAAGGCGCGTAACGCTACGGCCGATTCCACCGCTGCCCAAAGCGAATCCCTTGCCGGAGAACACGGGGTGAATGCGGAAAAGATCTCGGAGATCTTCGGCAATTTTTCCGGGGTGAAACTCCCGGACCGCCCTATCGAAACACCGGACAGTACGGCGATGTCCCCTTCCCCGGACAGTCTTTCGGCAGAAGAGACGCCCGATGCCCCGGCCGTCGACACCCTGGCCGGGATGAGTGAAAAACAACGCCGCAGAGCGGAAAAGAAACGCCTTCGCGAAGAAAAACGCGCTGCCAAGGCAGCCGCCTGGGAACAGAGACAAAAAGAGAAAGAAAGGGGAAACACCGCTGCTGCTCTGGTAACCGACACGCTCGCCGTAGAAGTTCTTTCTCCGGAGCAGATGGCTCCCGAGGCGGACAGTGTGGCTGCCGCTCCTGCGATCGACACGCTCGGGATCGTCCCTTCTCCCTCGAATTGGGGTACGCTTGCTCCGTCCGCAGGGGATTCGCTCCTGCCCCCACCGCCCGATACCCTTGCTTGGAACCGGGAGTCGGACGACAGCCTGCGGGTGATGCGCTCGTTCCACCACGTGCGCTTTTACAAGAAAGACCTTTCGGGGGTGGCCGATTCGGTGTTTTACGACCAGAAAACAGGCGTGATGAGCCTGTACGGTTCGCCGGCCATCTTTGCGCAGGAAAGTCAGATCACGGCCGATTCCATTTACGTCACGCGCGACCTAAAGAAAAACGTCCTCGATTCGATCATTCTGGTGAGCGAAGCCTTCATCCTCTCGCAGGACAACCGGGACTCCAGTCTCTACAACCAGATCCGGGGCAAGACAATGCGGGGAAAGCTCATCGACAACGACCTGCGCATCGTCAATATCGTGGGCAACGCTCAAACGCTATATTACTCCTACGACAACAGCGGAAAGAGCATCGGACTCAACAGCAGTACCGCCTCGACAATGCGGGTGATCCTGAAAGACTCCCGGGTGCAGAAAGTGCGCTTTAACAAGCAGCCCAAAGGGGTGATGTTGGCTGCCGGAAAGGATTCTCCGGAGGAAGCCCAACGACTTCCCGGTTTTGTCGTCCGCAGCGACGAACGCCCCTTGAGTCCTGAAAATATCTGGGAAGGGCCGGTAGAAATCGACCTGGGATTTGCGGCACCCCCTGTTACCGCAGCCACGGCGGGCGTCGCCACAGGCGACGAGGAAGACAACGGCTCCTGGAGCTCCGAAGCAGCCCCCTCGCAGGATACGCCGCCTTCTCCCGCGACGTCCGAGGCAGATTCCGGAAAAAATCCCTAAGCTGAGAGTTTCTCTCGAAGTTGTTTTTTCTCACAAAACTCCCTGCCCGGGGTAAAAAAACACCGGGGTTCTCCTCGTATCTTTGCCCCGAACCAACCAAGAAACATACTTTGCATACCATGGAGTACGACGAAATCCGACAATGGATAGAACGCGCCTGGGACGACCGCTCCCTGCTGGAAAACCCGGAAGTACAACAAGCGATCCTCCAAACGATCGATCTGTTGGACCAGGGGCGCTTGCGCGTAGCCTCCCCCAACCCCGAAGGCGACTGGGAAATCCACACCTGGGTAAAAAAAGCCGTGGTGCTGTATTTTCCCCTCCGTCCGATGGAAACCCTCGCGGCCGGGCCGCTCGAGTGGCGGGACAAGATACCCCTGAAGACGGACTACGCCTCCCGGGGAGTACGTGCCGTGCCGCCCGCAGCCTCCCGCTACGGGGCTTACATTGCCCCCGACGTGATCTTGATGCCTTCGTACGTCAACATCGGTGCTTATGTCGATAGTGGGACGATGGTCGATACGTGGGCTACGGTGGGCTCCTGCGCCCAGATCGGACGCCATGTGCATCTCTCGGGCGGAGTGGGCATCGGAGGAGTGTTGGAACCTTTGCAAGCCTCGCCGGTGATCGTGGAAGACCATGCGTTCATCGGGTCGCGTTGTATCGTGGTAGAGGGGTGCCACATCGGCCGGGAGGCGGTCCTGGGCGCGGGTGTGGTGCTGACCGGTTCGACCCGGATCATCGACGTAACCACCCCACAGGGACGGCAGTACATCGGGTATGTGCCGCCTCGCAGCGTGGTGATCCCGGGGTCGTTCGAAAAACAATACCCCGCCGGTCGGTTCAGCGTGCCGTGCGCCTTGATCATCGGGCAGCGGAAAGAAAGTACCGACAAGAAGACTTCGCTCAACGATGCCTTGCGGCAATACGAAATAGCCGGATGATAACGGGTAATAAAAGTTCGGAGGGGCTGCCNNATGGCAGCCCCTCCGAACTTTTCCGCAAAAAATCCCCTTACTGCGGACGGGCGAACATCGCGTCGTTCACCGGATAATCCACCGCCAGCGTATCGATGGAAACGGAAGAAACCGTATTTCCTCCCACCTCCGTTTTTATCTGCGAAGGGTATTTCATCCTGGCAGAAGTCTTGTAGTCTTGCAGGAGCGTTTTCACGGCCATTTTCTGTCCGTTTACCTCCACCTGTGCTTCGGCAAACGCCGGCATTCCGGTCAGGGTATCGAAATAGATGTCCATCTGTTCCGTCGGGTCGTCTTCGGCCTTGGGTACGGCTCGTACTACCTGATACTCGATCCCGCCTTGCTGAACGGGGTCGAGAAGTTCGAGGTCGTAATCCTCGCTGTTCCATTTCAGTCCGGATATTACGTCGTATTGGTCGATCATCTGGGGCAACTGCTCCTGAGGTATCGTCTGAACCCCCATTCCGGGGACAGACATCCAGCCTTGCTGCCCATTGACGATCATCAGGATCGTTTGTCCATTGGCCGTCATTTCCACCCGTACGCGTCCTTGAGGTGCCGTGATGACCGTGCAGGGGATTTGCATGCCCATTGTATTGACACTCAAACGGCTCATTACCGCCGTCTTACCCGGATCTACCCGGTTGAAACCCGAACGTTCCTCGTAACGGTTCATCACCGACTGGACATCCTGGGCCGAAAGTTGGCTCGTTGCCCCGAAAAACCAGAGGGCAGCCGCCAGACAAAGTATTTTTTTCATCGTATTTGTTTATCTTTCAAACGATTATTTTTTCTCCGTGGGCTGAACGAACAGCGAATCGGGTGCTGCGTAATTGACGATCAAGGTATCGATGAGCGCCGAATAAACCTCCTTGCCGTCGGACGAAGAGGTAAGGCTCGAAGGATACTTTACGCCCTGAGCTTCTTCATACGCCCCGAAGACCACTTCTCCGGAGGTTTCCTGGCCGTACATGCTCAGTTTGTATTCCGTGAAGTCCGCCAACCCCGTTTCCCGGTTGAAGAAAATCTTCTGGTGTACCTGTCCGAGGGAGTCCTGCTTGGGAGCGGCTTCCACGACATTGTACTTCTTCCCGTCTTTCTTTTCCGAAGGCAGCAGCGTCAAGCGATAGTCGGTCGTATCCCACTTGATGCCCGAAAGAGCATTGAACTGCTGGGAAAATGCCTCAATCTGCTCCTTGGGCAGGACTTGAACGCCCGATCCGTCCGGTGGCAACATCCAACCCTGCTGGCCATCGACGGCAAAGATGGCCGTCTGACCGTTTACCGACATTTCGAGCCGCAGACGCTCCTGAGGAGGATTGACGATAAAGGTACAATACATCTTGGTGCTGTCCGACATGTTCATCCGCAGTTTCAGCATCAAGGGAGTATCTTTCGTCACCCCGCTCAGACCGGTAGCCGCTTCGTACTGCCCGATTACCTCCTGGGCATCCTTCGGTTCATTTTGTGCGCATCCCACCAGCAACAGGGCTGCCGCTGCAGGGAGAAACCATGTTTTTTTCATTTTATTCACTTTTATAAATTATTGTTTTTCAAATCAATGAAACGTTTTATTTCCTCTCATGCTATAACGAATCAGAAAGACGATCAGCAGCGCATACAGCACCAGTCCCAATCCCTGGGACCAACCCGCCCCCATCGTATAGGTGTACTCGAAGCCACCGAAACGCATCGCCGCACTCACCACACCCATCAGCGCACCTCCAGCGATAAAGCCCGAAGCCAGCAGCGTACCCATGTCCTGACGCGCTTTGTTGACCTGTGCATCTTTGCTGCGCGAGCTGACATACCAACTGATCAGCCCACCGATCACCAGCGGCGTATTGAGTTCGAGCGGAATGAACATTCCCAGCGCAAAAGCCAGAGCCGGAACCCCCAACCAGGTGAGAACCAGCGCCAGCACCGCCCCGATGCCGTACAGCAGCCAGGGCGCACCTCCGCCCAACATCAAGGGCTCGATCACCGCTGCCATGGCATGGGCCTGCGGTGCAGCCAAGCCTCCTTCGGCCGAAAATCCGTACGTCTTGTTCAGCACCAGGATCACCCCGCCTACCGTAGCGGCCGAAACGAGCGTACCGAGAAACTTCCACGTCTGCTGTTTGGCCGGGGTGGAGCCCAACCAATAACCGATCTTCAGGTCCGTGATAAATCCACCGGCCATCGAAAGTGCCGTGCACACTACCCCGCCGATTACCAGCGCAGCGACAATGCCCGCCGTGCCTTTCAGTCCGACGGCCACCAGGATGACCGAAGCCAGAATGAGGGTCATCAGCGTCATGCCCGATACCGGGTTCGTTCCCACAATGGCTATGGCATTGGCCGCTACGGTGGTAAACAGGAAAGCGATCACCGCTACCACCACAAAGGCCACCACCGCCTGGAGCAGGTTGTGGATCACGCCCAAGTAAAAGAACAGGAACGTCGCTGCCAGAGCGATTACGGAAGCGATCAGGATGAATTTCATCGAGAGGTCGCGGTCGGTTCGGGCTACGGCCTTCTCTTGTCCCTGTACAGCGGAACGCTTCCCGCCCAGTTCACGCGAAGCCAGTCCGACAGCTCCCTTGATCACGCCCCACGAGCGGACGATCCCGATCACACCGGCCATCGCGATGCCTCCGATGCCGATGTGGCGTGCATAAGTGGTAAAGATCGTATCGGCCGACATCGCACCTACGGGCGTGGTAATGTTCGGATCGCCCAATGCCAGCACCGTATCCGGGAACAACGCTCCCATCAGCGGGATGATCACCCACCACACCAGCAGCGAACCGGCGCAGATGATGGTGCTGTACTTCAGCCCCACGATATAGCCCAATCCCAGTACGGCTGCTCCGGTATTGACCCGGAAGACGAGTTTGGTTTTCTCGGCCAAGGCGGCTCCCCAGGGAAGGATGTCCGTTTTGAGCACCTCCGCCCACCAGCCGAAGGTGGACAGCAGGAAGTCGTACAAACCGCCCACCAGTCCGGCGATCACCAGCGGACGGGCCTGCGCACCGCCCTTCTGTCCCGAAACGAGCACCTGCGTGGTGGCTGTAGCCTCGGGGAAGGGGTATTTGCCGTGCATCTGTTTGACGAAATACTTGCGGAAAGGGATCAGGAACAGAATACCGAGGATACCTCCCAGCAGCGAGCTGAGGAATACCTCCAGAAAATTGACCGCCAACTCCGGATGCGTCTCCTGCAGGATGTACAGAGCCGGCAGGGTAAAGATGGCTCCGGCTACGATCACGCCCGAACAGGCGCCGATCGACTGGATGATGACGTTCTCCCCCAAGGCTTTTTTCCTCCCGGCAGCCGAAGACAGTCCGACGGCAATGATCGAGATCGGGATCGCCGCTTCGAACACCTGGCCTATCTTCAGTCCCAGAAAGGCGGCAGCGGCCGAAAAAATAACGGCCATCAGGATACCCCAACCCACCGACCAGAAGGTTACTTCCGGATAGTCCTTTTGCGGAGACATCAGCGGGTGGTATTCCTCGCCGGGGGCAAGCGGCCGAAAAGCATTTTCGGGCAGTTCCTCCCCGCTATGTTTGCGTTCTTGTTCTTGTGCCATGTTTATTTGTCAGGTTGTTGTATTTCGTTGCTTTTCGCGGCGCACTATCTTGCCTTCGTTTGCGCCCTACTCTCTTTGCGTATTTTACATCGGATCCGTGCGGCGTGTACATTTGGCTTCATAAAACCTTGCTCCGCAGGAAAAAAACTACTTGCGCGCCAAGAGGTCTTCGATGTGGCGGTCGCGGTAGCCCAGCAGGTACAGCACCCCGTCCAGCCCGAGCGAAGAAATGCTGTGGCGGGCATTTTCCCGCACGACGGGTTTGGCTTGAAAGGCGATCCCCAGCCCGGCGGTATTGAGCATCATCAGGTCGTTTGCTCCGTCGCCCAAGGCAATGACTTGTTCGGTGGACAACCCTTCCATGCGCGCCAGCAGGCGCAGGTATTCGGCCTTGCGCGCCCCATCGACGATCGGACCGACGTAGCCGCCGGTGAGGCGGCCGTCCTTTATCTCCAGCTCGTTGGCAAAGACGTAGTCGATCCCCAGTTTCTTCTGGAGGTACTGGCCGAAATAGGTGAAACCTCCGGAGATGATCGCCGTCTTGTACCCGTATATTTTCAGAGCGGAGAGCAGTCGTTCGGCCCCTTCGGTCAAGGGGAGGGATTCGGCTACTTCGGCCAGTACACTCTCGGGAAGACCAGCCAGGGTTTTGATCCGTCGTTTGAAACTCTCCTGAAAGTCGATTTCACCCCGCATGGCCGATTCGGTAATGGCGCTCACCTGCTCGCCCGAGCCGGCACGGCGCGCCAGTTCGTCGATCACCTCGGTCTGGATCAGGGTCGAGTCCATATCGAAGCACACCAAGCGGCGGTTGCGGTAGTACATGTTGTCCTGCTGGAAGGCGATGTCCACTCCTACGCGGGAAGAGACTTCCAGAAAGTCGGAGGTCATCTTTTTCCGGTCGGAAATAGCTCCCTCGACGTTCATCTCCAGGCAGACCCTCCGGGAGGGATCGTCCGGAAGAGGACGGTGAGTGAGACGATATATCGTACGGATATTCAGGTTGTAACTTGCTATTACCTTCGCTACTTCATGAATCTGCGAAGCCGTCAGGCAGCGTCCCAACACGGTGATGATGTAGCGGGAATTGTTCTTGTTGATGGCCCATTCGAGGTATTCTTCCCGGGAGAGCGGAGTGAACTTGATGGTAAGCCCCAACTCGTAACTCTTCATCAGGATGTCCTTGAGCAAGGGGGCGGACTGTGCATCCTCGCCCATTTCAAAAACAATGGCCAAATTGAGCGTCTGATGGATGTCCGACTGGCCGATATCGAGGATGGATACGTCATACTGTCCCAGAATACCGGTCAAACTACTGGTCAGTCCCGGACGGTCGGGACCGGAAACCGAAAGAAGGATGATCTGTTTTTGCTGTTTTTCAGTCTGTTTCATCTTGCCTGTCGCGTGAGTGAAAATACGCGCTAATGTACTTATTTTTGACCGAACAGCGCCTTTTTTCCCGGCTTAAATCGCGTATTAAGGCAAAAAAACACGTTTTTCCCGGCGCAGCATTGACGTTTTTTTGGACCTTCCCCTACCTTTTCAGTTTGCGGAAGCCGTGCCCCACCTGCAAATCATTGGGCAATATTCTCCTGTACGATGTCCCAGTCCGAAAGACCGATCACCGCGAGGTAAGGTTCGAAAGCCTCCTCCTCCTGCGCCGTGCCGGCCGCCCGGTACAGATACCAAACGGGTTTGGAGCCGTAAGGGTCGTCGGGTTCGTCCGGGAATTTCCGCAACCCGATCCGCAGCCCCTCCTCCTGGCGGTTGTCTATCCAGTTGTGCCACTGGATGCCGTCGATGCCCTCGAGCGCCTTGATCTTTTTCCAGGCATAGGCAAACCCGGCCGCCTGCTCCTCCAAATCCTTCTGCTGGTAGGTCCTGGAGTTGGTACCGTTCTCGGACAACCAAACACTGCGCTTTTGGGTGCCTTTATAAAGGTTCTCCGGCTGTTTGCTCCAGCGATCCAGCACCTCCAAGTTTTTGAAGGTTACGTAGGGGGTGCTCATCGAAAACAGAGCCTCGGGATCTTCCCACGTCCGGGGATTGTTCAGGTCCTGCGGATACGGATGGTAGGCTACTCCCCAGCGGAAATCCCCTTCGCGGCGGCAGAACGCGTTGAGCAAGTTCAGGATATTGCGCGAGGAATACCCTTGGGCCGATTCGTGCGTCCAGGAATGGGTCAGGGAGATCATTACTTCCGCCCGGGCATCGTACTGGCGGACGATGTGGTAGCACATCCGCATCGACTTGAGGTAAGTATCCGTATAGACCCGCACCGGCTTGTTGCCCATGTTGGTCCAATCCCGGCCGCAGTCCACCTCGTTGTGCAGGATCCATTTGTGGATCTTCCCGTGCGTACTCTGGTCCGAACCGTACCGTGTAGCCAGAAAATCGAGCGCCGCCGCATAACAGTTCACGCTCTCCGGCGTAGTCAGGTTGGGCATCGTGTAGTGAGCCGCCCCCACGCTCGGATCGAACGAAGGGTGCTGCATCAGCGCGCCGACCGACGGATCCTGATGAGCCGAAGCCGGGGGGATGAGCAGGATGGCTGCCACGACGATGTTCTTTTCCTGCAGAAGGGCCAAACGTTCGTCGGTTTCCTGTACGAAACTCTCCGAGAAATAGTAAGTCTTTCCCCCGTACCGGTGCGCCACGGCGTTGGCCTGCGGCGAGAGGAACATCTGCTGGGTAGGAAGGATATTGACCGTAACGCTCGTTATGCCCAATTCGTCCAGGTCGCCCACCACCGGATTGATGTGGAACCCTCCCAGGCCTTTCTTGCTCGAAAGTTCGAGCGGGGGAAGTTCCGGCAACGCCCCCACCTGGTCCGCATAGCGGGCGTGAGAGGCGAGGGTCTCCTTTTCCCCTTCGAGAAGGATAACAGCCCATTTGGACAAGGCGCGGTCGTAAAGCATCCCGTCGCGCTCGACCCATCGATCGAGCGTCGCGGAGAAAGTTCCGGAGCTGACCGGAGTGGCAAACGGGAACTCCGAACTTTCGGTTACATCCTGATAGGGAGGTATTTCCGCCAAGGCATACGTCTGTCCGGCGGGACAGTATCCCTGCACCGCTACTTGGTCGCCGCCCACCTGTACCGAGGTGATCCCGGCCTCCGGATAATCCCGTGACAGATAGTCCTTCAGACGTGTTTCCATTGCCTGATCGCGCTGTTCTTCGGATTCCTGCTGCTCCACTTCCTTTTTTTCTTCGGCGGTCATTCCCCGAAGGCGCAAATTGCGGATATCAAGCGAAATGCCGGCCCGGTTGCCGAAATCCAAACGAAGGTAGTCGCCCGCCCGCCCCCAGGCACAATCCCGGATGGAAAAATACAGGTTGTACGACCACGTTTTCCACTCGGAGGTAGCTTCGAGGGCTTTCGTCCAGTTCGAACGCTCTTCGGTAACCGGAGCGCACAGAAAGACCTGGAGAAAATCCACCCCTTGCGGCGAGCGGTACTCGAAGGTCAAGACGACGGAATCGGCCGGATTGGCCTTGGACAAGGCTTGCGTATAGACATAAGGGTCTTCTCCCTCGGTAACGATCTGGTAGAGTTCCTGCCCGGTCTGGGAAATTTTCATCTGGTGGGCCGTAGTGGTATTCGGGCGGAGGTATTCGACTGTGACGGGATCGGGGGTGGGGTCTGGTTCCGGCTCGGGAACGGGAGGAACATCTTTTTGGCAGGCCGCAAACAACAGCCCCGCCAGAAGCACTCCGCCCAAGCGGGCAACAGCCTTCCCTTTCCCCTTCAGTCCTTTGCTTCCGAAGCCTTTTTCAGCACAGAAAATACGCATAGTTCCAATGATTCGATATTTTTTATTCGCACTATCTATCTGTCGACCTTTCTCCGCCCTCGTCCCTGTGTCCACGCCCCCTCAAGGCTGTTTGCTCGGCTACATCCAGTTTTAGGCCCGGTAGCCCGCGTTCACTTGCCGGCCAAAGTGTCCCAAGGAAGCGCGTCGCCCACTTGAGGACAAGTCCCCAGGCCCGTCACAGGTTCTTCCTTCGCGTCAATCTCACAGATACCGTAGTAATAACGCAAATCTCCAATGGCTTCGATCACCGCCTTTTTCACCAGACTTTGTCCGTCTGCCGACGGTTTTTCCTCGAACATCACCCCGATGTCCACCCTTGCCGAACAATCGCCCAGAGAAGTGCGTACTCCCCGCAGGATTACGTCCATCATCTTGGCATCGTTGCGAGGGATCGTTTCGTAGTCCTCCCACCCCCGGGTAAGGTCGCCCGGATGGGAAAGGTATTCCAAAGCCGAGAGGATGGCTGCAAAATTGCCAAAGCGGGCCACCTGCCGCTCAGGGTCGCCCGGATACGTGCCGCTCTCGATAAGCACCGTCCGACAGCCCGCCTTTTGACAGGTGTCGCCCACGGCTGTGGGGTAAAATTCGTCGCTGTAACGCCCCACGCACCCTGGAATGATCTGTTGCACGCAGCGGTTCATCGCTGCGATGAGGGCCATCGAAGCTTTCCTGCCCGGGGTAAGCGTCCGCTGGAGGTCTTCTGAAGGGGCCAGAAAAGACAGGGTAGCCGTCCGAGGAGTACCCGAGACATTGTAGATATTGCGCTGGTCATGGAGATTGAAGCAATACTCGGGACGGAAATCCTGGAGCACCCGGCGCAAAATACGGCTCTCGGGAGCCGCAAGGGCCAACGCGTCGCGGTTCAGATCGACGCCCAGCGCGTTGCTGCGGCGGAAAAGGACTGCCCCGTCGGGATTGAGCATCGGGACGAAAAGCAGGGTAAAATCCTCGTGCAAGCGTTCCACATAGCGTTCGCTTGCTTCGGGGCAAGCTTTGAGAAAGTTCAGAAGGTCGAATACCGCCCCGGTAGCTGTCGGTTCGTTGCCGTGCATCTGCGTCCAAAACAGGATACGCCGCGGTCCGCGTCCGAACTTCACCGAGCAGATGGGCCGTCCGAGGACAGAGGTCCCCACGCATTCCGTTTGCGCCCCAAAGGCTTGACAAAGGGAGAAAACACGTTCCGGAGGAATGATCCGTCCGGTAATGGACCTCTCTTTCGAGGCGGAATACACCCTTTTTAACTGTTCTACATCCATACGCGTGCTGAGCCCGGCAAATACCGGCAAACTATTGATTTTTGTTCGCTGGTCAAAGATAGTGAAAGCCGAGCGCAGCGGAAAGATGAAAACGAAGTTTTCGATCTTAACGCGGCCGAGGCGCATTCTATCTTATCTAAAGATAGTGAAAGCCGAGCGCAGCGGAAAGATGAAAACGAAGTTTTCGATCTTAACGCGGCCGAGGCGCATCCTGCCGACCCACCTCTGTATTCCTACAAATCTCCGAGGATTTACATTTGTCAACCATCGATATTCCACAAATGTTTCACGGTTTTTTCCGTGCTTGTTTACTTTTGTTTGCTTCGTTTTTATACAAATGTATCAAAGACGTGTTTTTTGTCGTCAATATTTTTTTTGAGTTGTAAAATAAATAAAACCAGTGCTTTTATATCTATTATCTAATGCTATATTTTATTATAAACACCTAAAAATATACAGATGTTCTACTGTGTTTACATTTATATTGTCTATTAAAAACATTTGTTTGTTTACAGTTGTATTTTGATATTCGTTTTTTGGTTTTTACATTTGTAGAAGTCTTGCACAACTGTCAATCTCCGGCTCGCCTATGGAAATATCTGCCATCAATCAGCGCATTTACGAGGTAATCCAATTCCTCGGCCTCACCCCTACGGCCTTTGCCGACGAGATCGGCATTCAACGTTCCGGCCTTTCCCACATTCTCAAAGGGAGAAACCGCCCTTCGCTGGACGTGGTGCAAAAGATCGTCGCACGCTACCCGGACATCAACCTGGCTTGGCTGGTCAATGGCACTGGCCACCTGTCCCTCTCTACTCCGAGTGTGATCAACCTGCGGCAAAAGACCGCAGAAGAACCTAAAAAACAACTGGAAGAAAATAAGAGTAAATCGCTAAAAAACACGCTATTCGACTTTCAACAAACGGAAGATTCTGCCGAAAAGTCCCCCGAGACTTCCCCTGAAACTTCCTCTCCGCGGGCGACCTTTTCCCACGAAGATTTTCAGGTAAAGGATGCCCCTTCGTCGGCAAACGCCCCTTCTGTGGCCGCCCCTCTCGAAGATCCGAAACCCTCGAGGGGTCGTTTTTCTTTCGATTCCCCGGAGGGACTTGGCAGCAAAAAAATTGCCAAAATCGTCGTTTTTTACAACGACCACACTTTCGAGGAATTTTCCCGGTAGCCCTTCCCTTCTTCCGAAGGACTTCCGCCTACAGAAGGGCCGTCGGCGGTAGTATCCACGACAAGACCTCCTATCCCTCCTATGGATCGACGTTGTGCGTAGAAATGTTAATGGAAGGCTTGCATAAAAAATGCGCATTCGCTTACTCCGGCCAAGCAACGATCCTCTCGCAAACCAGCGGTCAAAAAGAGCGCCGCTTCNNGAAGCGGCGCTCTTTTTGACCGCGTCCTGGGGATGATGCGGAAAACTCTCGACCTTGGTTATTTTTCAGCAGCAGATGCCAGATACGCATCGTACATGTCCAGTATCCAGGTTTCGTCGTCCCGGCTTTCTTTCTTCCGGGCTTTTCCTTCCGGACCTTTGAACCAATTCTTGCAAAATTCCTTCAAACCGGGATGCTTCTTGTCCATCAGCATCGTTGTAACCAAATCATAGGGATAGACAATGTTTTCCGGATCGTCGTGGAAACGTATCCCGTAAAAGGTAACCAAGCGGCGTTGGGAATTGTTGATACCTCCCCAAACCCAGACTTTCCACCAGTAGATCGTGGCGTTCTCGCCTTCCTTGTCCACACAGAGCAGCCGAGGAATGGTTCGATAACGGTCGCCTATCCCGGGCGAGGCCAAGGGGCGGGATTCCCAGCGTGTTCCATCGGGATTGGCCTCGGTGGTGTCCGTATATTCGACGGAAAGGACCTCCTCGGCCGTATATTTGACAGGCTCCTTATCCTGAAGATTTTTGATGACCTTAAACGAGTAGTTCTCCTTTTTCAAGAGAGAATTTTCGGCATGCCAGCCACTTTTGAGGTAGCCGTCCACTTTTTCGCCATTGGCCAGGGTAATGATCACGTGATAGGAGTCCGGATCTTTTTTCAAACTTTGGGCTTGAGCGCCTGCTGCGCTGATGGCAAACAGGGTTGCCAAAAGAAGGATGCGTTTCATGGCAGGTTATTTAATTGTTCGGTTGTTCCTTTCCTGAGGGATGATAGTCGGCCAAGGTCAAAATGAGGTCGTTGCGCGAAGCTTCCTCCATGCCAAGGATCGTGCGGCACAACGAGGGATCGTCCTCGATGCAACGACAGATCCGCTCGCGAAACATCCTGTCCGCCCGGTATTTTGCTGCCGAACCAAGGGGACAAACCACGCCACTGTCTTTCTTTTCCAGATAATACGAGACCTTTGAATGTCCGAAAACCATCCTGCTGCGATACAGCGGAGCGATGCCTCCGTCGGCTTCCATGGAAAAACCCTTTTTGGAATAGACCCATACCGAGATATGAGGCGTTTCCATATACACCCAGCACCAGCCGGTCGAAGAGACCGGTATGTATTTTCTCGGATACCCTTTTTCTTTGGGATGCCAACACACCAAGGAGTCGATCTGATCGAAGGCAAAAGATTCCTTTTGCTTTGTCTTGTAGAAGGCATTGCGAAAAGCCTTCAATGCCTGTCTCCCTTTCGGCAGCCGGATACGGTCTTTCTGTTCGAAGCGAACGACCGTCCCATCCTTGAGATAGACTTCCCCTTCCACCCAAGAAGCGGCCTGCATAGACAACGAGATGGCCAGGAAGAATACCAGCCAAAAAATGCGTTTCATCGTTTTTCCCCTTTTTTTACCCTCCCCGAAATGGAGGTTGTGTGCTTTTTGACCGATCACCGATCGACCTTTTCGGTCGACAGACCGATCCGGAAACAAATGTACATTTTATTCCCCAGCTTTTTTACAACGGGAAGGAATATTTATGTGTCTGACTACAAACATTTAGCGGCAGAAAAAATTTCCTGCCGCTTTGCTTGTTTGGTGAAAGAAAAAATGTACAATTTTTCGTGAATAACATCCATTCCAACCACCTCCGTCCCCCTGTCCAGGACTGAATTGCGCCGGAAGCCCTCCCTGGGAAGACCTGTCTTGCTGAGCGTTTACTCGTTTTCCGTGCGGCGCTCGGCTTTGCGGCGCTCGGCTTCGGAAAGGATGATCTTGCGCAGCCGCAAATGATGGGGAGTTACCTCGACGTATTCATCTTTCTGGATATATTCCAAGGCTTCTTCAAGGGAAAATTTCACGGCAGGGGCTATCTTGGCCTTGTCGTCCGATCCGGCTGCGCGCATGTTGGTCAGTTTCTTTTCCTTGGTTACATTGACCACGATATCGCCGCTGCGGGTATTCTGCCCAACGATCTCACCTTCGTACACGTCCTCGCCCGGATCGATGAAAAACGTGCCGCGATCCTGCAATTTGTCCAAGGCGTAAGGAATGGCTTTCCCCTGGTCCATCGAAATGAGCGAACCGTTCTGACGGCTGGGGATCGGGCCTTTGAACGGCTCGAAAGCACGGAAACGGTGCGAGATGATGGCTTCTCCAGCCGTGGCGGTGAGCAGTTGGTTGCGCAGGCCGATGATACCGCGCGAAGGGATGTCGAACTTGCACAGCATCCGGTCGCCTTTCGGTTCCATGCTGGTCATGGTGCCTTTGCGGGCGGAAACCAATTCGACGGCGCGTCCCGAAACATCGGCCGGCAGGTCGATGGTCAGTTCCTCCATCGGCTCGCATTTCTGCCCGTCGATCTCCTTGATGATCACCTGAGGCTGACCGATCTGAAGTTCATAGCCTTCACGGCGCATCGTTTCGATAAGTACCGACAGGTGCAGCACGCCGCGGCCGTACACGATGAACTTGTCGGTGGTATCGCCTTGCGTCATGCGCATGGCGAGGTTTTTCTCGAGTTCCTTTTCCAGACGCTCGCGGATGTGGCGGCTGGTTACATACTTGCCGTCCTTGCCAAAGAACGGCGAATCGTTGATCGTAAAGAGCATCGACATCGTCGGTTCGTCGATGGCTATGGTCGGCAGGGCCTCCGGTGCTTCGAAATCGGCAATGGTATCTCCGATCTCAAAATCATCGATCCCCGAAACGGCGCAGATATCCCCGCCCAATGCCTGAGGAACCTTCACTTTGCCCAGTCCCTCAAATACGTACAGTTCCTTGATCTTGGATTTTTTGATCGTTCCGTCTCGTTTGACCAGGCTGACGTTCATCCCCTCGCGCATTTCCCCGCGGGCCAAACGTCCCACGGCGATACGTCCGGTATAGCTCGAATAGTCGATCGAGGTAACGAGCATCTGGGTGTTCCCTTCCGGGATTTCCATCGGCTGTACCTTTTCCAACACCATGTCCAACAGCGGAAGCATCGAATCGGTAGGCTTGCGGTAGTCGGTGGACATCCACCCCTGCTTGGCCGAGCCGAAGATGACGGGAAAATCCAACTGTTCGTCCGAAGCGCCCATGTTCATCATCAAGTCGAAAACCGCCTCATGAACTTCCTCGGGGGTGCAGTTTTCCTTGTCCACCTTGTTGATCACCACGATGGGGTTCAGGTGCATGTCCAGTGCCTTCTGAAGCACAAAACGCGTCTGGGGCATCGGCCCCTCAAAGGCATCGACCAGCAGCAACACACCGTCGGCCATATTGAGCACGCGCTCTACTTCTCCGCCGAAATCGGCGTGCCCGGGAGTGTCGATGATGTTGATCTTGGTATCCTTGTAACGTACCGAAACGTTCTTGGAAAGGATCGTGATCCCGCGTTCGCGTTCGATCTCGTTGTTGTCCAGAATGAGCTCTCCGGCCTGCTGGTTATCGCGGAACAGTTTGCAGGCATACAAAAGTTTGTCCACCAGCGTCGTTTTCCCGTGGTCCACGTGCGCGATGATGGCGATATTGCGAATGTTGTTGTGCATACGAGTCCTTCGTTATTTGGAACGTGCAAAGTTACGAAAAAAGCAGCCAATGCCGGTTCGTCTCCATGGGGTTTCTTGCAAACTTGCCGCATCAGGCATCTTTTGACAAGGCCGGGCGGCCTCGGCAAGCCGAAGAGGAGAAACCTCGCTTCCCCTTTGCGGTTGCGATCCCGGGAAAAAAACGGGCTGCCCGACGGGCAGCCCGGTAAGATAAGAAAGCGGGGGGATCACCCGTTCAATGCGCACTTGTATACGGATTCCTCCCGTTCGCCGCCCGCGCACCTCACATAAAGGTTTTCCCCCTGTTCATCGATGGCCAGACTGCTGGCACCGGGGATGCTGTCGAGACGATACAAGACCTTGGGATGCCCCTCCCAATCCAAAACATGAATCTCGACATGGGTATTCTCTTCCACGTACTCGTTAGAGGGCATGTTCAGATACAGTGCGTAGATCAACGAATCGGTAACAACCACATCGTTGTAATACTGTATCCTGTCCTTCATCGATTTCTCTTCCAGCAGAGCTTTCGCGTCGGTATATTTCCCGTAGACGACCGAGCATGTCTTTTCCGGATGTTCGAGATCGATGATATTGAGTTGGTTGAGAGATGTCATGGCCGAGGCTATCTTGTCGCCACCGGGACGCAGGGCGTATTCCGCACTCAGGAACATCAAGTCATTGGGAGAAGCCAAACCTGTCAGCGCAGCATATTCCTTTCCGGTGGCCTTGCCGGTTTTCCCGTCTATCTCCAAACATACCATCTTTTGAGCGCCAAAATCCGGAGACACTCCGATCCAGGTAGAATCCGTGTGCTTGAACACCTTGAAACACATCTTTTCCAAACGGACCAAGGAGGTATCCACGAGGACTTCTTCCCTTTTTTCCACAGAGGCGGTCAAGTCCAGTTCCAGCACCCGCCGACGATTGATATCCAGTACGGGCACAACGATTCCCGTATCCCGCACAAAATATTGCCGCATGTAAGCCAACGACACGATCTCCGTCGGAGCATTCCCTTGAGACCAAAGATCCACCCGATGTTTCAACGTACGTTTATCCCATACGGACCACATCTTCGGCTGATTCTTGATCTTGTAGATCAAAAACGTATCGACCGGATAGACCCATATAGCCCCTATGGGCACCGTATCCAAACAGGCTCCGGTGAGTTGTTTTTCTACCGGAAATGCGGTTATCCGCTTGTATGGAGCGCCCGCCAGCGGATTTTCCAGCTTCGGCGAACAGGAGACCGCCAGAAGAGCCAGCAAAAGAAGTGAGAAAAGCGTCTTTTTCATGTCTTTCAGTATTATGGTTGTCGTTTTTTCTCTTTAAGGAAGGCTCCCGGATATCCCCTGCTCCCTTTCGGGGAAACAATCTCCCGCTTTTCGTTCGGGGTTACCTCTCCCCTCGCCCTCTCCAGGCTCCAGCGGGATTTCCCGGAGCAATTTAAGATTTTTTTGATAACAAAGGCAATCCCGGAGAAAAAAACGGGCTGCCCGTCGGGCAGCCCGATAAAAAATCATTTCTGTTTCCCCTGCAGGTATTTCCGAGCCAGGTACCTGCGCAGCGGCTCGTCGTAGAGTTTCAGACAGAGATAGGCCAGCAGGATGCTTCCCAGGAAAAGGCCCACAGGTACCGCCCAGCATTGGGAAAAGGAGAGCCCCATCCCTCCCCCGCTCCACAGCCAGGCGTAGAACAGGTACATGAAGGGGTAATGCACCACGTACACCGGATAAGACACATCGCCCAGAAACTTGCACACCCCGGAGGTGCCTGAATCGCTCGCCCGTCCCGAGGCTCCGAGATAAACCAGGACCGGAAAAACGAGTACTACGCAAACCGCATCGTACAGGCCGTTGACCCACGGCGTTTCCGCATCCCCCACATACGGCATGGACAGCAGAACGATCACGGCCAGGCTGCATATCCAGAATGCCCCGCGAATGTGCACCGGTTTGAAGATGCGCGAGAGAAACAGCCCGGCCGAAAAGGCAAAGATCAACCGGAGAAACCCTCCCAGAAAATTGTGCCCGGCCAGCGTCCAACCTACGCCCAGGTGGCCAAAACCGGAGAGATTGCCCACCGCAAAACCCGTCAACGCCACGGCTGCCACCACGACAAGCGTCCCGAGTGCTTTGGTCGAAAGACGGCGCAGGCACAAGGCATAGAGAATGTTCCCGATGTATTCAAAAAACAGGGACCAATTCGGGCCGTTCAGGGGGTACATCTCGCCGTTTCCCCGCACTTCGTGGGCTGCCCCCGGATAGGCCGGTATCAAGAAAAGATTCAGCAGGAAGGCGAGCAGGACCAGCGAGAGGCCGACCGAGGCTCCATCCCACTTCTGGCTGCCCTGCAACAGGAAGGTGATCAATCCCAGGACAGCCCCCAGGACGACCATCGGATGCAGGCGGATCAACCGGCGCTTGAAAAAATTTCCGGTGCCCATCGTTTTCTTTTTCCAGCGGTCGTCGTACGCATAACCGACGACGAACCCCGAGAGGATAAAAAAGAAATCGACGGCCAAGTACCCGTGGTTGAATCGCTGGTCGATGGGACTGGTAGCAAACCCTTCGAAGATGTGGTACCAGATCACCACCAGGGCGGCTACTCCCCGCAAACCGTCCAAGAGTTCATAATGGGGTTTGGTGTCGGAGAAAGCGGCGGAAGATATTTTTTGCATGGCTGGTTTTTGTTTTCAAACGGATGAGTTCAACACTCCGACAAAGGTAAGCACCGGGGCGGCCAAAAAATTTAATCTGCATCAAAAAGCGCCCCTCCCCCTCCCTTATTTCCCGCCGCGCAAGCGGCTGAGAGTGGGCAGAGTGATCCCGAGGTAGGAGGCGATGTATCCCAGTTGCGCCCGTCGACATACCTGAGGGAACTGCTGCCGGAAAGCCTCGTAACGTTCCTTGGCCGAGAGGGTGAGGCGTTCCTTGTGCGAGCGGTGCAAACGGCGGTATTCATTCTGGTGGATGATCCGTCCCCAGTTGGACAGTTCGAGATTCGTGTGGAACAGGCGGCGAAGGTCTTCGAGCGAGATCCGGTAAACGAGCACCTCTTCGATGGTCTCCACGTACTCCTCGCTGATCTTTCCATAGTACAATTCGTCCATGCTGAAAACGATGCCTCCCTCGCAGGAAAAAGACGTGGTGATCTCCTGTCCATTGACCAGCCAATAGGAACGCGTCATCCCCTTTTCGATAAAAAAGGCGGCCCGGGCATATTTCCCGGCTTCGACCAAACGGTATTTCTTCGGATAACGCTCGGGCGTGACGCAAGCGGTCAATTCCCGGATGGTGTCTTCGGAGAGCGGACACAGCGCTTTCATGGCTTCGATGACCTGTTCCATAGTTGTCTTTTCCGATTTTTTTCCCTCATCGCATACAAGATGCGGCCGATCCGCATCAAAACAGGAACCCCTCGTTTATCTTTTTGCCCTGCCCTCGCCTTTCCGAGACCGGGTTTTTCCTCGTGCTCTACACGCTATCCGGCTTTTATCGGCCGGGGTTCCAAGTCTTGCCCGCTTGCTTCCGCGCTTTCCGAGCTTTCTGGGGTGTTCAAACGATGCGGGAGGGGCTTTTGCCCCTCCCGCATCGTTTCCCCGTCTTTTGATTTTTGCCAGACCGACCAAACCCTCTCGGGATTTTCTCGTCTTTCTGGATCGACCGGGGCTTTTCCTCCCCCTCTCTGTCGGACGGGTTATTTTCTGCCGGCTGCGCGGCGCTGCTGGCGGTTGCGCTGTTCCTCGGCCTGTTTCATCATCTCGTCCATCTTGCGCTGCCATTTGGAGGGGCCGCGCGTTTTGGCATTCTGACGGTTTTCCTGGATCTTGGCGTGCAGTTTGGCTTCGTTGATAAAGTACTTGCGGATGACCCAGATCTGACCGATGCTGATCAAGGTGGAGAGCGTATAATAGTACGACAGACCGGAAGCTGCCGAGTTGAACCACAGGAGCATCATCACCGGCATGAGGTACATCAGGAACTTCATGTTGGGCATTCCGGGCTGTTGCGGCTGGTCCATGCCCCCGGTCATCTTGGTGTTGATCAGCAGCGTAATGGCCATCAAGAGCGCAAACAGGCTCACATGTGCGCCATAGAGCGGGATGTTGAACGGCAGGTTGAGCACCGAATCGTAGGCCGAAAGGTCATCCGCCCACAGGAAATGCTGTCCGCGCAATTCGATGGAAGCCGGGAAGAACCGGTACATCGCGATCAGGATAGGCATCTGAAGCAACAAGGGCAAACAACCGGCCAAGGGGTTCACACCCGCTTTGGTGTACAGGTCCATGATGGCCTGCTGCTTTTTGGCCGGATCGGCATTGGCATACTGTTGGTTGATGGCCTCCATCTCGGGCTTGAGCAAGCGCATCTTGGCCGAAGACTTGTAGCCCGAGTAGGTAAAGAACGACAGAAGGATCTTGATGACGATCGTCATGATCAGAATGACGATCCCCATGTTGATGTGCCACGAATAGAACAGCAGGTCGAACATCGGGATGACAAACCAGCGGTTGATCCATCCGAAGATCGCCCATCCCAGCGGGATCAGGTCGGAGATGTTGTCGCCGTACTTGTCCAGGGTATGGAATCGGTTTGGACCGAAATACAGCTTCATCGGCAGGTCAAAATCGCCCGAGAGGGCCGGAAGTGCCATATTGGCCGTAAAACGCTTGGTGTAGAGCGTATCCTCCAGCGTAAGCGAGGTGAACGTCGCTTTGTGCACGCCGTCCTCGGGGAGCAGGATGGTAGAAAAATACTGCTGTTTGAATGCAAACCACGTCGCATCGTCCAGCGTTTTGTCATCCTCGCCTCCGGCGGAAAGGTGTTTTACCTTGTCGTTTCGGCCATAGGCATAGGACAGATACGTGTACTGGTTTTCATACGTGCGTCCCTTTTCCGTATGGAAGGCATCCATCGACCAGTCCACCACCGGCTCCTGGCCGTTTTCCAGCACCTGGGCAAGTCCCTTGGAACTTACCCGGTAGTCCAGCATGTACTGATCCGGATAGAGGGTATAGCGGTATTCCAGGTAGGCATCCTCCGAAGCCTTCAACCGCATGGACAACACCGTGGTATCGCCCCGATGTTCCAACGTAGGTTCGAAGTACATCTCGCTGGTGCGGATCACCTTGCCGTCCGAGGTGCGGAAGGTCATGTTCAGACGGGCATTGCCATCCTTGATCAGGCTCAAGGGCGTCTTCCAATACGTCCGATACGCCGGATCGAGCAGCGTTACCTCCGAAGGAACGCCGCCCAGATTGGATACCGCGATGCGCAGTACGGAGTTCTCGAGGACCGTCGTACGGCTGCTGTCCCCGGCCGAAGGCAGGGTGAGCGAATAGGCGAAGGCTCCGTAACGTTGCAGGAGCGCTTCCGGGATGACGGAATCGCCCTGTACGGCCTCCACCAAGGTATTCAATTCGGCCGTAGCGGCTTCCTGTTGGGTCGTTTGGGCGGCTTGTTGCTCGGCCAGACGTTCGGCCTCGGCCAATCGCTCGGCCTGTTCTTCGGGAGAAGGCGTGGTAAACCACATGTACCCCACGAAGAAAACCGCCAATAACAAAAACACCCAGGTAGAACTGGTATCGGAAGAATTGTTGTTTTGTCCTAACAGCATCTAAAAAATGGTCTTTAACGGGATTTCAGGATTATTTTCCGCCTTTGGATTTCTTGTAGTCCATCGCCGCCTTGACGAAACCGACGAACAAAGGATGCGGGGCTTCGACCTTCGAACGGTACTCCGGGTGGAACTGCACGCCGAAGAACCAAGGGTGCGACGGGATCTCCACGATGTCCACCAAGCCGGTATCGGCATTGCGGCCCGTGGCTTTCATTCCGGCCTGTTCGATGGCATCGAGGTATTTCAGGTTCAACTCGTAACGATGGCGATGGCGCTCGTTGATCTCTTCGCACTGGTAGATCTGGTAAGCCTTGGAATCCTTGGCCACCGTACATTGCCAAGCCCCCAAACGCATCGTACCGCCCTTGTCGGTAACCTCCTTTTGCGACTCCATCAGGTCGATCACCGGATCGGGGGTGGTAGGATCGATCTCGGAAGAATGCGCCTGCTTGAGCCCCAGCACATCCCGGGCAAATTCTACCACAGCCATCTGCATGCCCAGGCATATTCCCAAGAAAGGAATGCCGTTCTCGCGGGCATAGCGCGTAGCGGCAATCTTGCCTTCGGTGCCGCGTTCGCCGAAGCCCGGTGCGACCAGGATGCCGTCCACTCCACCCAGAAGCGAAGCCGCATTCTCATTGGTCACATCGCCGGAATATACCCAGCGCAGATTTACTTTCACTTCGTTGGCAGCCCCAGCGTGGATGAACGATTCGACGATCGACTTGTACGCATCGTGCAGGCTGACGTATTTGCCCACCAAGGCGATGGTTACCTCGCCCTTGGGATTCTTGTGGCGGGCAAGGAAGTCTTTCCACTTGTCCAGATCGAGGGTATCGGGGCACGGAAGATCCAAGTCTTCCAGTACCACACGGTCCAAATGCTGCGCCTCCATCAGGATAGGCACATCATAGATGGTCTCGGCATCGATGGACTCCACCACGGCTTCCTTGCGGACATTGCAGAACAAGGCCAGTTTTGCCTTCACCTCGTCCGGCAGGGGATGTTCCGTGCGACAAACCAGCACGTCGGCCTGCACACCGGCCTGCATCAACGTCTTGATGGAGTGCTGCACCGGCTTGGTCTTCAGTTCGCCGGCGGCAGCCAGGTAAGGCACCAAAGCGAGGTGGATGACGATGGCATTGTGCGGACCCAAATCCCACTTGAGCTGACGGACGGCCTCGATGTAAGGCAAGGATTCGATGTCGCCGACCGTACCGCCGATCTCGGTAATGATGATATCGTATTTACCTGTATTACCGAGTATTTGGATACGTTGTTTGATCTCATTGGTGATGTGAGGGATTACCTGCACGGTCTTGCCCAGAAACTCGCCGCGGCGCTCCTTTTCGATGACCGAAAGGTAGATGCGGCCGGTGGTTACGTTGTTGGCTTGGGTGGTTTCCACATTGAGAAAACGCTCGTAATGCCCCAGGTCGAGGTCCGTTTCCGCTCCGTCGGTAGTCACGTAGCATTCGCCATGTTCGTACGGGTTGAGCGTACCGGGATCCACATTGATATAGGGATCAAGTTTCTGGATGGTTACTTTGTACCCCCGGGCTTGAAGAAGACGAGCCAACGAGGCCGAAATGATGCCTTTCCCCAACGAGGAAGTCACCCCTCCGGTGACGAAAATGTATTTTGTTTTAAGCGCCATGGTATGATTTTGCAGAAAATGTAAACTTGGCAAATGTACGAATTTTTCCCCGGTCGGAAAGGCTCGCGGGAGCAGTTTTCGACAAGGTTTTTATTTGCTTGTTTTTCAGCTCAATACCACATACAGAATGGACAGGACGACTCCGGTGGCGAGCAGAGCGGAAAAATTGTACACCACCGCATTGCGAAAGCGCAAGGCCGTCATGTTCCGCCGCAGATACATATAACCCGTATCGACGAAGACCGACAGGAAAAATGCTCCGAACACAATGTGGGGGATCACCGCCAGGATCCATATATCGACCCAAAACCATACCGTCGCGCTGATCAGCAGCAGCGCGGCAAAGTAGCTGACGAACCCGAAATATTTTTTGTCTGTCATGTCCTTTTCCGTATTAAAAACGACGTTCCGTCCCGAAGCTCTCGTACTAAAAACGTTCCGTCCCGAAACTCTCGTGCCGCCCGTTTCCCGCCCCTTGGGGATTTATTCGTAACGAAGCGATTCGATCGGGTCCAGATGCGCAGCCTTGCGCGCCGGATAATACCCCGAGACCACCCCTACCACGAACGTAATGGCAAAAGCCAGCAGCATTTCGCCCACCGGCAGCACAAACGATATGTGCATGGCCAGCGACACGATATTGCCCAGCAGAATGCCCAGCAGGATGCCGATCCAACCTCCTATCTGTCCGATGAGGATCGCTTCGATGAGGAATTGTGCCGTAATGCTGCGCGAATCCGCTCCGATGGCCTTGAGCGTACCGATCTCTCGCGTACGCTCGGTAACCGATACCAGCATGATGTTCATCAGTGCGATGGACGACCCGAGAATGGTGATGAGACCGATGATCAAGGCAGCCACCTTGAGCTTGCCCAGCATTCCTTCCATGTGGTCCAGGATGGATTGGCTGTTGCGCACGATGAAATTGTCCTCCTGCGAAGGACGAAGTCCGCGCACGATGCGCATCGTTACTTCCACGTTGTCGGTAAATTCGGCATCGGCGGCCGTGAGCCCCTCGAGAGGCACGACCGATACGGTAAACGAAGTAAAGGACGGGTAATCCGCCCGCGCCGTCTGCAAGGGAATGAACACGAGGTTGTCCTGGCTCATGCCCATGATCGAGCCCCGGCTCTGCACCGTGCCCACCACCTGATAGCGCAAGCCATTGACGCTGATGTACTGCCCGATGGGTTTTCCGCTGGGAAACAGTTTTTTGACGATGTCCGGCCCGATGACCGCGACTTTCCGCCCGCTTTCGTTTTCCTCGTTGGAGAAAAAGCGCCCCTGGTCTGCCTTGAAGCCGCTCAATTCCAGATAATTCTCATCGCCGGCCACCAAGCGGATGTTGGGGTCTGTCTTGTCGTATTCGCTCTTGACCTCCACGTTGCTCGCCGCCGTTCCGTTGATGGATACAGTCCCTTTCCCGGCCATCTTTTCCTTGAACAAGCGCGCGTGGCGGTACTCTATTCTGGGCTGATAAACCCATTCGGATGGGTCGCTCTGCTTGGGGGCCCAACGTCCGCCATAGACCGTTACCACATTGGCCCCAAACGACTGGAAACTGTCGATCATCGAACTGCGCAAAGCCGACACGCTGGTGAGAATACCCACCAAAGCGGTAATGCCGATCGCGATGATGCTGGCCGTAATGCCGGTACGCAAACGCTGGGACTTGACATTGTCCCAAGCCATCCGTACGATCTCCTTCCACCCGGACATAGTTTACAAGGATTCTATCGAGAATTCATCCAAAATTTTACCGAGGGGCAAGTTACGAATATTCGCCGAAAATCGTCCTTCCCCCCGACAGGTATTTCGCCGTTTTTTCCGTCCCGGACAATTCCACGAGAAAAACCTCCGGGTGTTCTCCTCCCGGAGAGCCTTCCGCCAACCCGCCTGTCCCCATACAAAAGTCATTTCTTCACCGGTACCAAACCGTGTTTCTTTCCTTCTTCCAGCATGAAATCGAATGCCGGGTCGTACTCGTTGGGGATCACTCCGTCGAGGATCGCCTCGCGGATAGCGGTCTTGATCTCGCCCACCACCGGGCTCGGGGCTATGCCGAAAGTCTCCATGATGACCTGTCCCGACACCGGAGGCTGCCAGGCAGCCAGGCGGTCTCGCTCTTCCACCTCGGCCATACGGGTGCGCACATACGAGAAATTGCGCAGGTATTTGTTGCGCCGGGCGGCATTTTTGGTCGTGATGTCCGCCTCGCACAAGGTCATCAGATCGCCGATGTCCTCGCCGGCATCGAACAGCAAACGGCGCACCGCCGAATCGGTAACCCCCTGGTCGGCTACGGCGATGGGACGCGAAGAAAGAATGACCAGTTTCTGCACGTATTTCAGTTCCGCCCCCAGCGGCAAGCGCAAACGACGGAACACCTTCGGTACCATCTTGGCTCCGCCCAGGTATTCGTGCCCGTGGAAAGTCCAGCCGATCTTTTCGTTCCACGCCCGGGTAGGTGCCTTGCCGATGTCGTGCAGCAAAGCAGCATAACGCAGGTAGAGGTTGTCGGTATTGCGGGCGATGTTGTCCACTACTTCGAGCGTATGGACGAAATTGTCCTTGTGGGACTGGCCGTGTTTTTCGACCGTGCCTTTCAGGGCCGTGAGTTCGGGCAGGATGTACTCCAGCAGTCCGGCTTTGTCCAGCAGGGAAAGCCCCGTGGAGGGACGGGGAGCGGCGAGGATCTTGTTCAGCTCGGCGGTAATGCGCTCGAAGGAAATGATGGACAGGCGGGCGCGGTTGCGGACGATGGCCTCGAACGATTCGGGTTCGATGACAAATCCCAACTGAGTGGCAAAGCGGATGGCCCGCATCATGCGCAAGGGGTCGTCCGAATAGGTGATGTCCGGATCGAGCGGGGTGCGGATCAGGCGGGAATGCAAGTCGGCGATGCCTCCGAAAGGATCGAGCAACTGCCCGTAATCCTGCGGATTGAGGCTCAAGGCCAAGGCGTTGATCGTAAAATCGCGGCGATTCTGGTCGTCCTCGAGGGTTCCGTCCTCCACCACCGGTTTGCGCGAATTTCGGTCGTAAGATTCGCGGCGCGCCCCGACGAATTCCAATTCGAGCGCTCCGACATGGAGCATCGCGGTGCCGAAATTCCGGAATACCTGTACGTGGCGGCTGCCTGTCCGCCGGGCAACTTCCTGGGCCAGTTCGATCCCGCTGCCCACGCACACGACGTCGATGTCTTTCGGCTGGCGGCGCTCCAGCAAACGGTCGCGCACATAGCCTCCGATGACATAGGCAGGAAAACCCAGCGACTGGGCGGCCTGACTGATCTTATAAAAAATATCGTCGTCTATGAATTCCTTGTAATTCAACGTAAAAAGCGTTTTTATATCCAACTCTTCCGAAAGCTCATCCCCGGCTACCCTCCCCTGCCTGCAAGGGTATTTCCCGAGGTTTTCTTTCGGGGGATAAAGATACACAAAGCCGAGCGCAGCGGAAAGATGAAAACGAAGTTTTCGATCTTAACGCGGCCGAGGCGCCTCCTGTCTTATGAAAAGA